>JADKDV010000002.1:0-363843 GCA_016718315.1 Candidatus Obscuribacter sp.
CCTCTATTGCAAGCTACTCGAAGAGATCAGTAGCTGAGCTTAAAAGGTGAAGCAAGTACAACAAGAAGCTGATACCGCCGTTGATATCAACGTCACAGCCTTTATCCCCGAGGCTATATCCAGGATAACGAGCAAAGACTGGTCGAGTACAAGCGACTGGCTGATGTCCACCGAACGCGAACTGGTCATGCTTATATCTGAATGGAAGACAGATTTGGCAACATACCAAAAGAAACCGAGCAACTGGTCAAAGTTGTAAAACTGAGACTGCTTGCTGCGGAGCCAATGTCCAGTCGATCAAGCCAGATATGCAAGGCATGAGACTCTATGTGCCATTCCGCTTGCAGCAGTGGATGCCAGTGCAGGCTGACTGCCCAAGCATCTTTGCTCGTACCACCTACAAACCTGGTATCGCCGGCGGGCAGGGCTCCAGTCCCGGTCCTGGTCAAAGCGCAGGAGATCTGCCCGAATCAACTCAGTCTCTTAGAAGAACTTTTGCAAGCTATGGTAGCAAGCCACGAGATGAACACAAGTCAGCGTAACTAAAATAAGGCGAGTAAATGACAAACGACAGGCAAACAGCACAAAACAATGGCAGCCTCATCATAAAGTCCACTCCTAAAGTACTGGCACTGTATCTTGTGCCACTGGCATTGAGCCTGATTTTGGCTGGCTGCTCAAATACAAGTGAGACAGCAAAAACTCCAGACAAAAATCCAGATAAAGCCACAAGTGGAGCACCTGACACCACAAAAGCGGCCAGCACTAGTACTGGCACTGACGTCGAGGGGGCAAAAACTACTACTGACACCGATAGTGCTACCACCACTCCAGTCAGTAGCGATCTCAGTCAGGTCAGCTCACAGACTCTATCCAAACTACCGGAAAGCCTTGTTATCTGCATGGTCGACAACGCACCAGTCACGGTGGCACAGTTTAAGCGCGAATACCGTGAAGCAATAGTCTCACTGCAGACTGTTTTGACACTGCAACCACAACAAGTACAACAGTTTGTAGCGCAGGCAAAAGCTAACAAAATAGAGCTTACTGCCGAAGAAAAAAGGCAGATTGTTAGAAACAGCCAAAAAACCGCAAGCTCTCGATGGCAAAAGTCTAGATGCTTATCTCAAAGATAAAACCTGACTAAAGCTCAATTTGACAATCAAGTAATGAATCTTGGACTGGCTTTTTAAGACGGGCGATATCATCGAACAACAGCTTTTGACCGAGCTTATCAACCGTGAACTAATCATGGCAGAAGCTAAAAGCTGGGTTATTACCGCCCTGCTTACAACCGCTATCTCAAAATCAGAGAGACACCGAGATTTAAAAGGCACTGGAATCAGCTGAACCAGACTCCAGAAAAGTAAAGAAGATCTGGTCAGGGCGAAATGATGCGTAGTGCTAGAAAAGATAGCCAAAGAAAGCGGTATGAGCGATCAAAAGCTGTTTGACTTTTATCAAAAAAACAAGCTCGGGTTCAAACGGCGAAAAAATCAGACTGGCTCACATCATCATCGCCTTTCCATCCGTTTGATACACCACCGCTGAAGTGTCAAAAGTCAGCTAAAGAAACAAAATCCAAAATTGAGGCGATACTGAAATCAGGCAAGAAGTGCTTGTGGTCAAACAGCAAAAAATACGTCTGGCTCAGGAGTTAATCGACAGAGCTAAAAAAGGCGAGGACTTCAAGGCCTGCCTGACAACTACACCAAAGAAGACATGCAAGCCAGACGGGCAAAAAACGGTGGCGAACTTGGCTATATAGATGTCAGTGCTGGCGAATCTGTCGGCAAGATCAAAAGGCACTCTTAGAAGCAGTCAAATCACTTAAAACTGGTGAAGTGGCAAGTAAACCAATTGAGACTATATTTGGCTATCACGTAGTCAAGGTACTGGACAAAAAAACAGCTGGCACCTTTACCTTTGAGGAGCTAAAAGAACCTTTGCAACAGCAATTTATTGCTCAAAATATGGATAGCATCAAAAACAATTGGCTTCTAAAGCGCCGCAAAGAAGCTCAGATTAAAGTCACCGATGAGTTTAAGGCAGCTGTTAATAAAACAGCCAGCCAAACTCAACCAAATGTCAAATAGTTGAGCCCCGCGCTGAGATAATGTGTGCGTCACTTGTCCTTGTGGACCGATAGGAGTAAAGCATTGAAGGAATTTAGACTTAATCCGGTGTCTATTGCAGCATTGAGTTTGACTCTTGCCACCGTCGTTTTTGTACAAGGGCAAGTGCCCAAACAGTCAAGACGACCAAAGTCGTGACTGAGACTAAAACCACTGGTAGTGGCAAAGTAAATACGGCAGCCTACCAGGCTCTCAAGCAAGGCGTTGCCCTTTTAGGTCAGCACAAAGGACAAGAAGCCGAAGCAAAGTTTAACGAAAGCAATCGAATTGCAACCAGACCACGCCAGAGCCTACGCCAACCGCGCCAATATCCATATGATGCGCAAACATTGCAGAGCAGCGCCATAGCAAGATTGCGACAAAGCAATCAATCACGACCCTAAATTGACAATGGCTTATGTCAACCGCAGCTGGGCCGAAAACGCCTCAACATGCATGTCAAAGCAGCTGAAGACGCCAGCAAAGCGATTGAACTATCACCTAAAACGGCTATTGCTTATGTCAACCGTTCCACGCTCTCAATCAAGGTGGCAAACACAAAGAAGCACTCGCCGATGCTAACAAAGCCCTTGAGCTGAGCCCCAAACTGGCAATCGGCTCGGTAAACAGAGCACTCTTATGTAATGCTGGGCGAATACAAAAAAGCTATCGAAGACTGTGATGCTGCTATCGAAATCTCACCAAATCTAGCCCGTGCTTATGTCAACCGTGGTCGTGCTTTGAGACACCTGGGTCAATACGAAAAGGCGCTGGTGGACTTAAATAAAGCAATCAGTATCGATGACACCCTCGGTAGTGCCTACTTTAACCAGGCTGAAGCCTATCAAAAGCTGGCTGAGACCGACTTGAAAGATGCTAAAAAGCTGGGCTACAGCCGTTACCGAAGGCACCGTCAAAAGCACTCACTAATCGCTTGTGAGAGTCAATCTTGCAGCACTGGTTATTATTAGCGCAATCATTTGTAGTGGTTGCGCTAATTTTGGCGCGGGGGAAAAGGCTCGCACTCTCAATCAGCTTTTGAGCCAAGAAAAATTTGAAGGTGTTATTGCCGAGTGCAATAAGGCATTGCAAAAAAAACCAGACGATGCCGATATGCTCGCCTACAGAGGTCTTGCCCAACTAAAATCCAATAAGCCACAGCTTGCCAAAGCCGACTTACAAAAAGCCATCGCAATAGACCCAGATCAAGGTTGGTATTACTGCGAGTTAGGGGACGCCTATTTAGAATGCAGCCAGGATAAAGAAGCACTAGAGTCTTACACCAAAGCCGACAAGTTATTACCCAACTCGCCTCGAACACCAGCCATTCTCTCAGGCATGGCAGTTGCACACCTGCATCTCGATGATGCCAAACAAGCCCTTGTCACAATAAACGAATCACTCAAACTCGAGCCAAAGCAAAAGTACTCCTATCAAACTCGGGCGCTTGCTTACTAAATCTGTTTGAATACGATAAAGCCATTGCTGATGCGACAAAGTCGATAGCACTGGACGACAAAAACGTGGGAGTTTACGTCACGAGAGCCGAAGCACATTTCCTTGCCGGTCATATCGAAGAGGCAATCACTGATTGCCACACCGCACTGGCATTAAACCCCAAGTACTTCCGTGCGCTGGACATGCTCATGGCTATTGAGATTGCTAAAAGGCAACAATCAAGCCGCTCTCAAGATTGCCAATGAGCTCATTAGCAATGATCCTAAAATCGCTGCAGCCTACTCAGACAAAGCTACTTGTTTGTTTATCATGCAAGACCTAAAAGAGGCTAAGACACTGGCTGACAAAGCACTGATGATAGAACCAGACAGTAGCAGAGCACTATACATAAGCATGCTACTGGCGGCAAAAGAGGGAAATAAAAAGCGGGCGCTTGAGCTAGCAGAGCGCCAAAAGTCCTACCAAAACCAATTGAGAAGTGCAAAAAACACTGCTTTGTGTTTGCTTATCACCGGTGACTATCAAAGAGCGATTGAAATATTAAACGGCGCTCTTACCAACGAAGCAAAAGCACCATATATTTATCGACTGCGCTCTTACGCCTATCAAAAGCTAAACTTGCCGGATCTCGCCAGAGCTGACATGCAAAAGGCTATTGAGCAAGGCTATGCAAAAATAAGCGTACTGGAACGACTGATTACTAGCCTGTAAAGGCATTTACCACTTCAAAAGCTTTTCGCGCATTGCTTTGACTTCACACTGCGACTGTTGCAGAGCTAGACGGGTCCGAGCGTGCAGAGCACCATACCAGTCTAAATGCGCATCAAAAGAACTGCGGCATAATACGCTTAACTCGATGATTACTTTCTGTGGGACTGCTGAAAGACTTTAAAACGGAGCCTTCGGAATGGTTCTCCAAATCGACTGTCTTGAGAGGTTAAATCGCTAGTTGGCCGGGCATGATCATCCAATGAGCAGTTTTGAATTATCAATCCCATACGTCGAACTTACATCCAGGCAGCGACATGCCTATGGATTTGTTTTGATACTGGCGATGATATTCTCTGCAATTTTCTACGCGCATGTGATTGTGTTGATAGAGGGACATCTGCCGTTTCTTCAGAATGCGCTTATGCAGATATTTTACAAGATAGCAATAGACATTTTAGCAGTCTGCATCCTTCTTCCCTCGGTAGCCGGTCTGTATCATCTTTATGGACCTGATTCTGAAGGTGCGCTGGTCCTGACGAGCAACGGTGTGAACTTTCCATTGTTAAAGGGAATCGGCTTGCTCAGAGGCTCTTTCGGTTGGCATGAAATAGCCGGAATCTCAATTACAACCAGTAATCCCGATGCTCTTTCCAATGCAGATGAGATTCACCTGTTGACAAGAAATGGAAAGATTCTGTCATTCAGACTGAATGGAATATCGCCGCAACACCAGGAAAAGCTCTTTCTCGCTCTTGATACGTTTGCAAAACAAGCACAAAGGGATGCAAATTATTTGCAGTATCAAAGTTCTCTACAGTGCCGACTTCAGCAAGTTGATGGCACCACATATACAGATTTGTGGGAAGACGAACTAAGACGAAGATTCACCTCCACTAATTTTGTGCCGCTAAAGCCCGGGAGCCGTATCAGAAATAACTCACTTCTTATCGAGCGGCAATTGGCCTTCGGTGGATTTGCAGCAATCTATCTGGCCAGGGATATTAAGGGACAGCCGTTTGTTCTTAAGGAGCTAGTATTGGACGACACGGCTCCGGAAAGAAATAAAAAAGCGCTGGAGCTGTTACAGAGAGAAGCAGATCTTCTTTGTGCCATCGACCACCCGCAGATTGTCAAAGTACTGGACAGATTTCAGGAGAAGGGCAGAAACTACTTGATGCTGGAACATGTAGAAGGAAACAATCTGAGGCAAAACGTAGCAGCCAATGGACCTTTTGACTCATCCATCGTAATTGAATTAGCGCTGCAAATGGTGTCAATGCTTGAATACTTGCACAGTCAAAAACCGGCTGTCATTCATAGAGACTTCACCCCGGACAATCTGCTCTTGAGGCAAGATAGCAGGCTTGTACTCGTCGATTTTGGAGCGGCCAACCAGTTTCTTAGCGAAGTAACCGGCACGCTTGTTGGCAAACAAAACTACATGCCGCCTGAGCAGATCAGAGGCAAAGCCGTTCCGCCAAGCGATCTCTTTTCATTGGGAGGTGTTTTGTACTTTCTACCAACCGGCACCGATCCATTAGTATTGCACACAGCCAGACCGAGCGACCGGTCCGTGAAGGTACCAGCAGCACTCGACAATCTGATTTGCCAATTAACTAAAATGGAAATCGCGGAAAGACCGAATCTCGAAGCGGTGAAAGGGACTTTGCAATCAATGCAGACGGCTGTTGCCTTGCCGCTTATGGAGTAGTCCGATGCAAACACAGGTCCAAGTCAATCAAAATCACTACCCTAACTGGCTGGATTTGTACAAAAGCAGTCGGACGGCATGCCAATCGAAGATGATTTTGACATAACGGTAATACCATGTTCGCCCTACGGAGACGCCGAAATTAAACTAGCCATTTCCAAGTGACCAGCAACTCCCAACATCAATACTCGCATCATTTTCACAGTTTTATCGCTCGTTTGGTTGACGATTTTCTTTATAGCAACAGTTTTCGCAGCCGAAAACTTACACGCTACCAAACAACCGTTACTAGCAGGCAGCAGCTTCATTTTCCTGCTTCCGCTGATATTTTATCGAGCATTGCTGGGGCGAATGAGAAAAACATCGGCAATAATTGTCGACAAGAGCGCCATTCATTTTGTCTCGACCGTCCACGGGGAAGTAGTACAGCATCACTTTATCCAGCTTTGTAATATCGAGCGGATTGCCCTTATCATCAATAAAACCGATAATCGTAAATCCAAGATCAAAATAGAAGGACACAAACATCCAAATATTCGTCCTTTTGAATTCGACCTGCAGTTGTTAGCGGACCGTTCGCGCTGGACTCTGATGAAGTCGGCGATTGACAATTGCAACTACTCTATCGAAATGGATCCTATGATCTATGAACACCTTAAGCCACAGGATAAAGATCCTGCTTTTACCGACCTCTGGTTATCGGCATTTAGTACCGCTCCCGGTGCAGAAACTCTTGAGCCCTTGTCACCGGCAATGGTGCTCAAAAACGGCCAATATGAGATCAAGAGCAAGTTGGGAAGGGGAGGGCAGGGTACGGCCTATCTGGCCGTCGATACCATGAACAACAACGACGAGATAGGCTCAGTCGTATTGAAAGAATCCGTGCTTCCGTTTCATACAGGGCGCCTTGTAAGAAATGATGCCATCAAGCGCTTCGAGCAGGAAGCTCGAATACTGCAGAAAATCGATCACCCCAATATAGTTAAACTAAAGGACTATTTCGTTGAAGGTGCTCGCGCTTATCTCGTACTGGAGCACGTTTCCGGAAAGTCTCTCAAGGATGTAGTCAGACATGAAGGAGCGCTGGCAGAACAGTCCGTCGTTAAATTGGCTTTCAGTATGTGCGAAATTCTGAAACACCTTCATGAAGTTGTAGGTGTCGTGCATCACGACTTTACACCTGAGAATCTTATGCTAGACAGTCATGGAGCGCTAAAGTTGATTGATTTCAATGCCGCCAGAGCACTAGACGGTGGCAATGTCGATCAGCTAGTTGCGGGCAAACTCGCATATATGCCACCAGAACAATTGCGGGGCGAAACCAACTCATGTAGTGATCTTTATGCCCTTGGCGGAACACTCTACTTCCTTTTGACAGGGCAAGAGCCGGAAGCTCTCAGTGAATGCGATGCCAGACAAGCCAGAGCCGATATAGGCCAGTCTCTGACAAATCTTATCAAACAGCTGACCGTTCAGGACAGGGAAGCGCGCTGTCTGAGCCTTGTCGAAGTGAAGGAGAGTCTAGAACGGGCCTCAGTGAATTGCAAGATAACGTCACAGCCTCCACATGAATGAGAACACCGCACGCGTGCAAGAGCATAGCCTACTTAAGCCAGTACATGCTTGCTATTCACATTCTTGTAGTAGTTACTCCATCCCCGAAGTCTTGGAATTAGATGCGCAAATACAGCGGTCTGGGGCAGTTACCACTTCAAAAGTTTTTCGCGCATTTCTTTGACTTCGCACTTAGACTGTTGCAGAGCCAGACTGGTACGAGCGTGCAGTGCGCCGTTACCGAGCCAGCCATTGTCATTACAGGCAAAGACAGACCAGCGGTAAACGGTGAGGCGACACCACCCGAAATAACACCGACTGCGCCCTGCTCTGCCATGTTATAGAGATAGGTCCTGGTTTTATCAACCTTACTGGGCACACACTGAGATTCAATAGACTTTACAGTCTGTGGACCAAGCTCACTTTGAAATCGCTCTTTAATTTTGCTCGACTCTCTTTCGGTCTGGATGCTATCAACCAACACCCGCGAGTTCATCATATTGAGGCCAGTAATTCCGACAAGACTACCTCTATAAACCATCGCAGAAGGAGAGAGAGCTAAAGGAGCTCCAACGGCCAGATCAAGAGCCCAGGCACCTGCGGTCTCCTTGATTTGCTCCGTAAAACTCAATTTACTACCTTTGGAGATGCTATCAAGCTCGCCACGAAAACTAACTACTGGCTCATTCAAGGTCAAAGCTGGCAAAGTCCCGATGTGATCATTTAATTGTTTGGCAGTAACGGGATCGCGCTTGAGCATCAAGTCCAGAGTCTCTCTTTGGGACTTGTTGTCAAATTGATCAGCGCCGTCCATACCCAATACACGCATTGTAGTGAGCGGTTCAGGTTCAGCTCGTACTTCAGCACTGCCCATAATCAAAAACCTCGGGAGAAAGAAAATCGATGGACCAAAGCTACTGGTTCCTTCGTGAATATCCCGTGAAAAGAGCGCCCGACCAGACTGACAGGTCGAGCGCTACAAAGTCAAAAGTTAGTTGGCTTACTTAGTTCCAGTTATAGGTACGGATACCAAATAGAGGATCAGCTTCGGTTTCGGCCCCAGTCTCTCTCACACCGCCGGTCTCGGATTCGGCTCCAGATTGGCTAATGCCGCCGCTTTCGGATTCGGCACCCGATTGACTGAGACCACCGGTTTCGGACTCGGCTCCAGACTGACTGACGCCACCGGTCTCGGACTCAGCGCCGGTCTGGTACACGCCGCCAGACTCACTGCCGCCACCAATAAAAAAATCCAGCCTCACTGTCTGCATTTGCGGGCAATACAAAGCCCATACCGATTGCCAGACTGACCAGGCTCACCACAAAGGTCTTGCGCACTGCTTTAGGGCTCAATTTTGACACTGTCATGGCAACTCCTCTTATACAAATACTACTCAATACTATCAGAATACCCAGTCACCGGAGGACGGATAACAAAACATGAGCCATGTCAAGATTTCTTGCAAAAGCTCATCACAGCATTTCCCATCCTCGCTCATACAAGCCACACCAATACTGGCTGAGAGCGGTTGCCCGGCTACCCCTGCTTGCGCTTCATCAAAGGGCTTGCCGTGATTGGCTTGCTTCTGCTTGGAGGCGACATTTAATAGAGCGCCATTGATGCCAGATTTGATATGTTCGGCAACTTTTTTCGGCTTCTGATACTGCCATACGAGGCAAAGAAAGCAAAATTGGTCGTGTCCATAGCGACAAATAACATCTACAGGACGAGCAAATTTAGACACTACGGATGATACCGCTGCCAAAAGCTCTTTTGACTGAGCGGCAGTCATTGTGGCATCACTACGCCTGAGCGAATCCACCACCACAAGCATCAAACAAAGTTCATCACCAAAAAATTTAGCCCGTTCTATTTCTTCGGTAAGTGCCACCACTCCACCGCGACGATTTAAAAAGCCAGTAGCCGCATCGTCCTTTTCGTGAGCTTCAAGCCGACAGTTGAGACTCTCTACCTGAGCCAGTTTAGCCAGGTGATCGGCGATTGTGACCAGACTATCAAGTACCAGTTTATTCCAGCGCACTTTGGCATCAGACTCTTGCAAGAGCAAAAGTCCAGCGCGCTTCTCACTGGTTGTAGAGCCTACATCACTACTCAATAGCCGCAGCGGAATCATATAAAACCGCTCTGGACCAAGGTTTTCAGCCAGCTTGCCAAAAAACTCTTTATACTCGCTATCAAGCTCTGCAGCAAATGTAGACGGCTCTTCGACCATTGTCACTTCCTGAGCCAGACCCACTAAGTGGGCGGCAAAGCGCTGACCAAAGGGCGTGGCAAACTGAAAGGCCAGTGCCGCTTTTTCGCTTTTTACATATTCAAATATTTCGACCTGAGGCCGCTCATCTGAAGAATGGACAAAGATCAAGGCTCGACCGGCATAAAAGACTCTACCAATGCGGTCTATCAAACTCTGAATATCACCGGCATAGCTAAAAGAAAGGTGCTTACTGGTCCTAAAAACCGAGCAAAGGGCACGCAGCACTTCGTCGGCGTTAAAGGTGAAAAATCAATTTCGTCAGTTTTGTAATTCAAAAAATGGATTCTCTCTTTTTCGGTCCAGATATCGGTGTCAGGTCCATGACCAGGTATCACCCTTGTACTCTCATCGAGAGTAAACAATCTATCGGAGATTGATTTTAGTATTTTGTCATGAGATCCACCCCAGAGATCCGTCCGACCAATGGAGCGATTAAAGAGGGTATCGCCACTAAACAAGACACTCTCTTTATCTGCCATCGAAAAACAACAACTACCCGGGGTATGACCGGGAGTATGCAAGATCTCAGTTTTAAAATTGCCGACATTCAAAATTTCTTCGTCATCAAGATATTTGTCCACCGGCAGCGGATCATCAGCCTGAAGACCAAACATTTTGGCCTGTTTGTCGAGCATGTCATACAAAAACTGATCTTCTTTATGCAGACAGATAGATGCTCCAGTTTTTTCGCGCATGCCACGAGAGCCCATGATGTGGTCAAAATGAGCATGAGTGTGAATTAAATATTTGGGCTTGAGCCCATGAGCATCCAGCCTGGCGATAATCTTGTCGACATCACCACCAGGATCGACGACAATCGCCTCTCCGGTTTCTTTACAGCCGACAATAGAGCAGTTGCAGCCCAGTGGACCGACCGCAAAACTCTCCAAAATCAAGGTCATTCAAACATCTCGCTGACAGAGCTGTCATCGTGGATACGCCAGATGGCCTCACCAAGGAGCTTAGCGACAGACAACTGCACTATTTTATTGGAAACATTGGCAGTGTCGTGTGGAATTGAATTGGTGACTATTAGCTTTTCGATGGGTGACTTGTCTAGACGCTCATTGGCGGGACCAGAAAGCACAGCGTGGGTGGCACAAGCATAGACCTGCTTTGCGCCTTCTTTGATCAATAGCTCAGCACCCTTAACGAGGGTACCAGCGGTATCAACCATGTCGTCCACCATAATGGCGGTCTTACCCTCGACATCACCAACGACACTCATCACTTCAGCCACATTGTGCTTGGTGCGACGTTTGTCGATGATAGCGATAGGAGCATCGTCGAGCTTTTTTGGCAAATGCTCTTAGTGCGAGACACACCGCCGACGTCAGGGCTGACCAGGACGATGTCTTTTAGGTTGAGAGAACGGATGTGGTCCAGAAGTACAGGACTGGCGTAAAGGTGATCCACCAGGATATTAAAAATCCCATGATTTGAGGAGCGTGCAAATCCAGAGCAACGACTCTTTGTGCCCCTGATGTAGTGAGCAAATCGGCAATCAATTTAGCGGTAATCGCTTCCCGACCAGCGGCTTTACGGTCCTGACGTCCGTAACCGTAGTAGGGCATCACAACAGTGATACGTCCAGCTGATGCACGCTTGAGAGCATCAAGCAAAATCAAGAGCTCCATCAAATTTTCGTTGACTGGCGAGCAGGTGGGCTGGATTACAAAACAATCAACACCGCGCACGCTCTCTTTGCAGTTGTACATAAATCTCGCCGTCACTAAAAGGCGAAATACGCAGAGGGGTCAAGGTCAAGCCAAGGTGCTCGGCGACCTCTCTAGCCAACTCTGGATTGGCTGTACCAGAAAGGATCTTAAGATCGAGCTTAGCTCCCGACATACTTGGTGTCCGGGCGGGCATCTGAGCAACCATGCGAATCCTCTCTTGCTAAGGTGTTGCGCCCATTATAAGGACCTTGAGAGAAGAAAAGTAGACGTTTTTTGACAAGTAGGTAAATGTTTATTCTAGAAAAAGGGTGTCTCGCCGCTCTGTGACAAGTTTAAGGCGCCCAAAAGTGCACTCTTAACATGTAGATAAGAGAGCCCTCCTTGCAAATAGACCGCAAAAGGCGGACGAAGTGGCCCATCAGCTGATAACTCAATTGTGGCGCCTTCCACAAAACTGCCCCCAGCCATAATTACCTGATCTTCATAACCGGGCATGCCACTTGGCTCTGGCGCCACATGAGAGTTTACCGGCGAAAAGCTCTGCAAAGCACGGCAAAAATTAATAAGACGCTGGCGCTCACCAAACTCTATCGCCTGAATGATGTCATAACGGCTCTCGTCCGGGCCTGGGCTGACCTTTAGTCCTAGCTGGGCAAAGACGGAGGCCGCCAGCATGGCGCCTTTGACAGCTCCAGCAACAACAGCAGGAGCCAAAAATAAGCCTTGCAAGACCAGGCGGTTTTGATTAAATGTGACACCCAGATGCCCACCTATACCAGGAGCAGTGAGCCTTATCAGAGCATTGTCCACAAGGTCCTGCCGTCCAGCCACATAGCCACCAGTCAAGGCCAGTCCACCACCTGGATTTTTGATTAAGCTGCCCGCCATTAAATCGGCCTAACAGCCACAGGCTCGCAGTCCTCAACAAACTCGCCATAGCAATTATCAACAAAAATAATTGCTGCGCTATCGACCCTGCGTACAGCCTGGACCAGCCTCTGGATTTGAGTATTTGAGAGGGTGGGGCGGGTCATTGAGTAGCCCCGGGATTTTTTGGATGTGGTAAAGCCGGGCGGCGTTGCCTTGTGCCAGTGCCGGAGCGAGAGCAGCATCAAGCTCAGCGTCCTGACAATTATTTTTGAGCAGACCGGTCAAATCTAGCTCCTGGTATTGCACCTGATAACTGTGCAGCGAGCCTACTCCATGGGTTGTATGACCGATTACCTGATTGAGCGTATCGTAAGGTTTGCCAGTCAGGCTGACCATCTTATCTCCCGGTTTTAAGTTACCAAAGAGAGCACAGGCAATGGCATGGGTGCCAGAGACCATCTGCATGCGCACCGCGCAGGCCTCGCAGCCAAAGGCATCAGCAAATATTCTGTCTATCGCCTCCCGTCCGGTGTCATCGATACCATAACCGGTGCGTTCAGCAAAAAACTCCTCTGTCAGCCGATTTTTGGCAAATGACCGTAATACCTTTTCTTGATTGGTCATGGCAATGGCATCAATCGCGGCAAAACTTTCAGTCAGCTCTTTTGCACTGCGATTTATTAATTGCGCCATAGTAGACGAGGCAGTATTTGTGAATTGATTAGACATATTTTTTCCAGGAATGGATAGCGGTGTCGATTACGGCTTGCATGTTGACAGCAGGCAAATAATGTTAGGCTACAATATCATCAACCAGATCAAGAGCCCCCATAACATGCAAAAAAATTGTTTAACTGCACTGGCACTGACAGTAATCGCCTGGAGTTTTTACAATAGTCCCGGTGCACAGGCCGAAAAACCAAGTGAAGATCCTTATTTTCCCAAAAATATCTCGACTCACTTTAATCCTACCGTTGATGAGATCGTCTTTCACGAAGACAGGTTGCGCACAGTCAGTGATAACAATGTCATGGAAAGACTTGATGGTGGCATTCTTTTGATGGCACCATGACGGAACAACTCAAACCTGACAAATACAACCATAACCGTTGGAAATTTAAAATCGATCACGTTTACTATCCCACTGAAGGCTACAAAAAAAGAGACCTCATCGCTCTGACCAAGCCTGGTGAACACGGCATCAAGCTCAATCCAGGCAGCCGTTATCGAGTTTATGTTTACGACTTTGGTAAATACTCACGCAAAGATCTAAAAGGTCCTTTTCACTTTGGAAAGGCAGCTATATAACTCTCCCGAGGCGCGGTCGCTAAATCAGTATCAACAGCCAATCAAAATAATGGCACCATCATTGGTACCAGATACAAAGCGCAGTTGACGAGGAAAGTCAGAAGTGAAAAGAGCCAAATCACTAGCACTCTGGTTGATGCTAGCAAGTGCCACAATACTGCCAGTGAGTGCCCAACAGTTTAATGCCGCTGAGCCACAATTGTTGCAGCAACAGCCGCAGCAACAGGACGCAGCTTTTAATCAGCGTCTAGCTGACATCGACGCCATGATCACGCAACGCATGGCCACTTACAATATTCCAGGCTACACCATAGCAATCATAAAAAATGGACAGGTAGTCTTCCAAAAATGCTACGGCTATGCCGACTTAGAGCGGCGCATCCCGGTAACCGACAATACTGTATTTGGTCTGGCTAGTGTGACCAAAAGTTTTACTGGTTTAACACTTTTGTCTCTTGTGGACAGAGGGTTAGTTGGACTGGATGATCCACTGCAAAAATATGTTGATGGCTTGACCAGACCCTATCGCAATTTGACAATTAGACAACTGGCGTCGATGGCGGCAGGAGTGCCAGCCAAACTAGACAAAGAAATTGAATGGAAAAACCAGCTAGACAGCCTGGTGCATACACCACTGGCTTCTGAGCCAGGCTCACAATTTCTCTATTCAAATTATAGTTACAGATTGCTTGGCTCAGTGATTGCCAGAGCATCGGGCAAGCGCTATCTGGAAATGGTAGAAGAAACAATCTTAGCTCCGCTACAAATGAGAAACACAGCCACTACAGTGCTGCTTGCTCCAAGCGGCATGGTGGCGCAGGGTTATACAGATAATCTGGGCAAAGGCACTGCGTCCAGTTGTCTACAAAAGTCCAGCGGTCTCATTTGCTGCCGGCATGTTAGCTAGCAGCGGCAGTGATATGGTGCGCTATGTTTTTAGGTCTGATCAGTTGGCGCCTGCTATCAGAGCAGGGCTACAAATCGCTCTGGTACGATCGCCCCGCGCTCAGCACCGGTCAACCTAACAAGTGGGCCTTTGGTTGGTCAGCTGGGCCCAATAAGCTTTTGGGTGGTCAGTATCAAGTTTTTTTGGGATGGTGCCACTCAAGGTGTAGGCTCCATTGTAATGATCTTGCCAGAGAGTAATTGTGCTATCGTAGCACTCTCTAATCTGCAAAAAAGAAGTCTACGACATCGGCAAAACGGCTATGCGTATGGCATTTGGACCGCTACAGCCGGATGTAGCGATGCCGCCTGAAGAGCCAAGCCCTTCGCCAGTGAGCAAGACTAATAAATTGAACTTGCAGTAGCAAAATTGCGTCTACAGTATTGCCGACTGTGGATATAAGCATTTGTCTACACTAAAACAAACAACAATCAAATTTAAGCGCTGGCGCTATAGCGCTGAGCATCACCTTGCCAGTCTCTTTGGCGGCGGTCCTTGCCGACTTTGCCACAGCCCCGAGCTACAACTGACAAAGTTGCATGGCTTACCATTTATGCCCCGCAAATTGTGCAGTGACTGCTTACTTACTTTTGTACAAGAGCCCCTCAAGGGGATAATTGTAGTACCAGATTTAAACGAGCCAATAATTATTCAGTATCACAGTGCCGCACCATATCAGGGTGACTTGCGCAAAATCATTCACATGGTCAAATATGAGGGTGACCAGATGCTGGCTCTTGATTTGCCACCACTACTAGTACCAGCGCTGAGGCTCAGCCTGGACAATGAGCGCGACAATATCCTTGTGCCAGTACCGCTCCATCCAGACAAACTACGAGAGCGAGGCTTTAATCAGTGCCATGTCCTGGCCAGAGGACTGCACTTGCTTGCCACCACCACTGGCGCCGACCTGAGACTGGCGCCTGACCTGCTTATGCGCACCATTTATACTCGCCCCCAAAAGGGACTCAAAGCGATAGAGCGCCAGGCTAATGTAGCTGGGGCTTTTAGCACAAGAGCCAGACTAAAGGGCGAGCATATTATCATCCTCGATGATGTACTCACCTCCGGGGCCACCATAAGCACATGCGCCAGAGTGCTTTTGCAATCTGGCGCATCTAAAGTTAGTGCTCTGACATTGGGTCGAGCGAGCTGGCGCAATCCGCCTAGCTCTGCACAGCCGGCTGAAACATGGGAGCAACTCGGCACTGTCTGACATCAGTTTTGAGCCAGACTTTACCAGTCACATATGGCTCTACTTTAAGCCATTCATCCAGTTTTTCACGACTGGGATAGTCAACCACGAGGATAGAACCAACCATTTTTTCGTTGTCATCAAGCAAAGCAGTGGCAAATAACAAAATGCCCTGAGCTTTCATTTTTTCAGCAGCTTTAAGATGCTCTTCTCTTTTGTGCAGCCGACGCTCAAGTGCTTGTGCATCATCGCCGTCATAACCAGTTACTACAAACTGCATTTCAAACTCCGCAAATTATTACCACTAACTAGTTTTTGCTTTTAGCTTTTTTGAGGGCTTTATCAAAAGCTTCAAATGTTTCTTTGAGATCGCTCTTACTGTGCATGATGCTCAAAAAGCACGCTTCAAATTGTGAGGGAGGCCAGTAAACACCATCAGCCAAAAGACTCTTCCAGACTTTGCCAAAAACTCAGTATCACACTTGAGAGCATCCTCAAAATTGTGCACCGGCTTGTCTGTAAAAAACACGCTGAGCATGCCTGGTACATGGACAACCTGGGCTTTGACGTCATTGTCTTCCAGTACTTTTTTGAGACCAGCGGCTAGCTCATCGGTCACAGCTATGAGCTTAGTAAAAGCAGTACTGCTCTTAAGATGCTTTAGTTGAGCCAGTCCAGCGCCATCGCCAGCGGATTACCAGACAGAGTACCAGCCTGATAAACAGGACCGGATGGTGCCACCATAGACATGATGTCTTTGCGACCACCATAAGCGCCCACAGGCAAGCCACCACCGATTACTTTGCCAAAGCAAGTCATATCAGGTTTGATACTGTAGCGCTCTTGAGCGCCGCCCAGAGCCACTCTAAAACCAGTCATTACTTCATCAAATATAAGTAAAGCGCCGCTATCTTTGCAAAGCCCGGTGAGCGCTTTGAGAAACTCAGCGGTGGGCTCAATTACGCCACTATTGCCAACGACTGGCTCAATAATGACACAGGCAATCTGATCTGATTTTTTTGCAAACACTTCTCTTAAAGCGTCCACATCGTTATAAGGCAGACTGACTGTCGTGGATGTAAATTCTTTGGGCACACCTGGAGAGCTTAGCCGATGCCAGACCAAGAGTAGCCAGACCAGAACCAGCTTTGACCAGGAATGAATCAGCATGCCCGTGGTAGCATCCGTCAAATTTGACAATCAAATCACGCTTAGTAAAAGCGCGTGCACGCGAATAGCGGACATGCAAGCTTCGGTACCGGAGTTGACCATACGCACCATTTCTACAGATGGTACGAGCTTTGAGATAAGCTCAGCCATCTCTACTTCGCCCGGCATGGTGCACCAAAGCTGGTGCCTTTAGCAACAGCATCCTCTATGGCATTTAAAACACAGGGATGTCTGAGCCCCAGTACCATAGCGCCCCACGAACCAACATAGTCGATATAACGATTATGGTCTTCGTCGTGCATGTAGCAGCCGTCAGCACTCTCGATAAATACCGGTGTGGCACCGACTGATTTACAGGAGCGCACCGGGCTATTTACACCGCCAGGTATGTGTTCCTTAGCTCGCTCAAAGAGTTTGGCTGAGCGCGGATTTTGCTCCACTGGCCCGTCCTTGAGATCATCTTTGGCTTTATCGGCCAAGGCACTTCCACCCATAGTTATCAACCTCAATTAGACTGATTGTGCTAAACCCAGCACTCTTTGTACAACTGGCTCGGTCATTTTTACGGCCTTTTCTCCAGCCTGAAAATGGCGCATTTTGTGCTCAGCATCAAAGAGATAAAGGGCTGGCACATACTTGTTTTCAAATCTATCTGTGATTGTGTGCCAGTTATCCACCACACAAGGCTGTTTCATTTCCCATTCTTTCATGCAGGCAATGACAGCAGGCATGTCAGTATCGCTTTCCATACGAGGCATATGGATTGAAATAATTTTGAGTCCTTTTGAGCCGTACTCATCTACCCATTTGTTTAACTCAGGCAAAGACTCTTTGCAAATGCCACAGCTCAGAGCCCAAAAATGAATCAAGACAGGATGACCGGCCAGATCAGCGTCTTTAAGAGCAGGAGAATTGAACCAGTCGTCAACACCTTCGATTGAAGGCAGGGGAGTGTCCATTCTAAGAGGCATAATGCCCTCCACAGATTGAAGTTACGGCAAGACCGACTGCGCTAATTCTAGCCTTAAAAGCAGCGCGAAATCCCATACTTTAGCCTAAATTGACTTTCTGCAACTAAAAGATATGCACAGACAGTGAGTCGAATGCTGGTCCAGGACAAAAGTAAAGGCTCAGCTACAAAACAAAAGGGACGCCCTTTTGGAGCGCCCCTTTTTTGAACTATTTGACTGTCAAATTACACAGTCATTGGCTTTTGGCCTGGTTTCCAATCAGCTTGGCAGAGACCGCCGGTCTTGAGAGCTTCAAGTACGCGGAGGGTTTCTTCTACGGAGCGGCCGATGTTGAGTGAGTGTACTACTTGATATTGCAATACACCGTCTTGGTCGATGATGAAAAGACCGCGCAGGGCGATACCTTTATCTTCCATCAAGACACCAAAATCGCGGCTGACATCTTTGGTGATGTCTGAAGCGAGAACGTAGTTGATTGGTCCCAGTCCACCTTGAGATTCGCTGGTGTTGATCCAGGCTCTGTGGCTGTAAACACTGTCGGTAGAGATAGCGAGCACTTCAGCGCCAGCTTTCTTGAATTGATCATAAGCGTCTGAAAATGCCTTCAGTTCGGTAGGGCAAACGAAGGTGAAATCCAGAGGATAGAAGAACAGAACGAGCCATTTACCTTTGTAATCGGTTAGTTTGACATTGTCCTTCAAGGTCTTAAGGTCCTTGGTGGAGGGCATGTCAAAATCCGGAGCTCTTTTTCCAACTTGCAACATATCGGTAAATACCCCAAAAGCTTTGTGTGTACGTGGGGTCAATCTTAGAGGCGGGTCCTTAAATTTCTTATATGCTTAATGGAAAGCTCACAATTACTCGTTACTTCTATTTGAGAGCGCAAGCCAGGAAAAAACTACTTTTGCTTTTGCAAAGCAAGCCAATCATTTAAGTCCTTTTGTAAACCGTTTTCGGCAACGTACTTAATAATGAGTGGACTGTTTACCTCCCAACCAATTGTAAGCAGGTGGTAGAGGTGCTCCTTGGGGGTATTGCTATATTTGCTGCGCCCCAGCTCTGCCTCGTTTACAGCATCAGACATAGACTTAGACCTTTTATATGGATAAGCGCAAATTAAACCAGATCTAGCCTACAGGACAGCCAAATCTGCGGCAAGGGCCAGGTCCAAAAGCCTCAGGGGGCGTTTAGCGGACTTTTTAAAAGGTAACTAAAAGCTACTATTGTTTGACCCTTTTGATAGCTTTTGGTAGTATTGCCAGTCGCTCGTCCGCTCTTTTTGTAAGAGCACGCATTTGTCTGCAAAATGGACGGGCAGACGAGATTGCTCGCCTGACTATAGTTGGAGACGAAAATGTTCGCTATTGTGGAAGCCTCTGGAAGGCAATATGAGTTAGAGCCAGGTCGTTTTATCGACATCGATATGACTGGCGAAGAAGAAGGCACGGTCCATGTATTTGACCGCGTTTTGATGATTGTCGACGGTGCTGAGTCCACAATAGGCGCTCCCTATGTGACTGGCGCTAAGGTCACCGGCAAAGTGATTTCCAAACTGGAAGTCAACGAAGCTCATGGCCGCATCCAATCAAATATCAAATCAGCTAAAGTGATTGTTTATCACCAGAAGCCTAAAAAAGGTACCCGTAAAAAAGCCGGTCACCGTGTGCAATCGACCAGAATAATGATCGAAGGCATCACCGTCGGCGACAAAGCGGTCACCGCCAAGAAGTAAGTATTTGCAGGACATCTAAGGTCCAGCCAATAATTTTGGAAAATTCCTGACATACAACGTATGTCAGTGATAGCAAGGAGATTGCAATGGCACATAAAAAGGGCGCCGGCTCTACAAGAAACGGAAGAGACAGCCAACCAAAACGTCTTGGCGTCAAAAAATATGGCGGTGAAGAAGTAGGACCCGGTCACATCCTGGTCAGACAACGTGGCACCAAAATCCACCCTGGCAAAAACGTAATGCGCGGCTCAGACGACTCGCTCTTTGCAGTTGCCATCGGCGTCGTCAAATACGAAATGTCCAGAGGTCGCAAGTTGGTCAGTGTCTACCCAGTTTGATCAGCTTAAAAAGCCCAGTCCAAAAACATTAGATCAATTGATTGAGCTGCTCCGTAATAGCGGAGCAGCTTTGCCGTCTATAGTAAAACCAGACAGCTCTGACTTATCTAATCCAGTAATCACTGGTGTGGCCTACGACTCCAGGGCGGTAAAGCCCGGCGATATCTTTATCTCCATCGAGGGGATGAAGCAAGATGGCAATGCCTTTATTGCCCAGGCCATACAAAACGGAGCCAGCTGCATCGTCTCCGAAAAATCGACAGGACCATACACTGCCCCGCTTTTGCTCGTACCCGATGCTCGCAAAGCGATGGCCAGTCTGGCTAGCGCACTCTACGAAAAACCATCGAGCAAACTGAGAGTACTGGGTGTGACCGGCACAAACGGCAAAACCACTACCACTCACTTAATCGAACATATCCTCAATTTTGCCGGACTCAAAACTGGACTTATTGGCACCTTAGGCGCACGCCTGCCCATCTACGAAGAAAGCAATGGCAAGCCAGTCTACAAGGGTAAAAGCCAGTATCTGGATGTCCATCACACCACTCCACAAGCCTCTGACCTGCAAGCTTTGCTCCATACAATGGCAAGCGACGGTCTCAGTCATGTAGCCATGGAAGTAAGTAGTCATGCCCTGGCCTTAAACCGCGTGCAAGACTGCAACTTTGCTTCTGCCACATTGACCAATATCACCCAGGATCACCTTGACTTCCACAAGACCATGGACAACTACTGGAGAGCCAAACAATTGCTCTTCAAAATGTTGCAAGCACCGCCAGGTCAAAAGACCACTGCAGCCATCAACCTTGACGATGATCTGGCTGACGAATTCACCAAAACTCTGAACAAAGATGTTGAGCTATTTACTTATGGACTTAGTAAAGAAGCGCGCATCCACCCTAAAGAGTTTCACTTTGACCACAAAGGTACCGCCGTTACTCTTGCCACTCCCCATGGTGACATTGCTTTTACCACCAGACTGACTGGCGAGTTTAACCTCTACAATGTCATGGCCGCTATGGCTGTAGCTCTCGGTGAGGGCATAAGCAAAGAACAAGTGGCTGAGTCACTGCGCGACTTTGCTGGAGTATCGGGTCGCTTTGAAGTAGTGCAGGCAAAGACAGCCGATAGCAACAGTCAAAACCCACTTTGCATAGTGGACTACGCTCACACTCCCGATGGTCTCGACAACGTCCTCAAAGCAGCCAGAGCACTGGTGCCAAAAGAGGGCAAATTGATTGCTTTGTTTGGCTGTGGTGGCGATAGAGATAGCTCCAAACGCCCACAGATGGGCGAAATAGCCGAAACCCTGGCAGATAGAGTAGTGGTTACATCTGACAACCCGCGCTCTGAAGACCCTCAGCAAATCATTGCTGACATACTGGCTGGCATCAAAAGGCTAAAAGACGTCACAGTGGAAGTGGACCGGGCTAAAGCAATTGCCATGGCAGTCAAAATGGCTCAAGCCGGAGATGTACTCGTGGTAGCAGGTAAGGGTCACGAGACTTACCAAATACTCAAGGACAAAACTATAGACTTCGATGACCGCGTCGAGGTAGCACAGGCTTTAAGTACTAGAATATAATTAACAAGTACTTCAGGCGGTTTCCGTGGGCATAAGCTTTCACATCACATCGGTAAGAGAAGGCACCATATTTAATGTGATGCAGTTTCTCAGCCTGGAAAGAGTTACCGGTGTTTTGACTGTGCGCTTTGGCCGGCAAATACCAGAAGTCACTATATATTTTGTGGCTGGCTCAATTACCACTGCTGAGTTTGGCGCCATCGTGGGTGACTCAGTACTCGATGTACTGTTGTGCCAGGAATTTGCTGTCAAAGAAGTGGCATTTGCTCCGGGACGTATCAACCAGGTCAATGAGCAGGCCATCATTGTGCGCTCCACCAATCTCGCTAACGTCATGCTCAATGTCTCAAAAGACGTCGACAGATGCGAATCAAGACCCTTTGTCTATGGGCTCTTGCCAGTTAATAGCTCGACAAACCGCACAGCACCATCAATTTTGCATATCCTGCATGATTTTGGCGACTGGAACGAATCACTCTCCAAAGTGCCCCGCTCGGATAAAGACAAAAAGGCGCCGTTGCCGCAATGCGTGCTGATTCACAGGGCCCTCTCAAGGAGTGCGCTGGTCTATCAAAGACCACTGGTGTCTATTAAATCGCTCAAGCCGCTATTAGAAATTGTAGGCACACTCTCCGAAAAAGAATCCAACAACCTGCGCGGATATTTGCGCAGTCTTTTGCCGCATCCCAAAGCCACTCATCTATCCATTGAGCGCTTTTACGCATTTGCCTCAGCCATTGAGTCCATCGCCCAGAGACGCTCGCCAGAAGTTGGGGACCGGGCCAGACGTGCCATCCATAGCCTGATCCAGAGTGCCACCAAGCTCCAGGAAATGGGAGAGGCAGCGAATGCATGAAAACGATAGAAAGAAACGTCGCGAAGAACTGAAGCAAGATCCGCGCGATTTTGAGCATCGCATGCACCATGCCAAAATGGGCTTGCTCACCTTTTTTGGTAAGAGTCTGCTACCAGAAGGCTACTGGACATCGCGCGGGCTTGGCACCGCTGGTGATATCAATCACAGAGTCATGCATCTTACTTTTGATGACGGACCACATCCGGATTGTACGCCAGAATTGCTGGCCATGCTCAAAGAGATGGACTGTACGGCAACATTCTTTTTTATCGGTGAGCATGCCAGACGCTATCCCAAACTAGTGGAGGATGTCTACCGCGCCGGTCACACAATAGGTAACCACAGCTTAAGTCACAGCTTTTTGCCTCTGCTTACAAGACCACAATTAGAATACGAAATCGATCAATCAAATCAAATATTAGAAGTAATCACAGGTGAAAAGCCAAAGTTATTTCGCCCTCCCTTTGGCATCATCGACAAGCGCGGTGCTGACATGCTCAAACAGCGTCAGATGAAAGCTGTCTACTGGGGAGCCGTTGCTGACGACTGGCAAGAGGTCGGCACCGAAGTCGTGGTCAAAAGAATCATGCGTCAAGTCGGTGGACATGAGCTAATCGTCCTGCATGAAGGACACAGCCTCGGGCATCAAAATGTCAATGCTGCGCGCCAATTGATAGAACGCTTGCGCCAGATGGGATTTGACTTTGGTCCAGTAGTCTAGCTCTTGTAAACGCGAAAATCTTGAATTGAAGCGATACAATATCGCAGTTAATTCCAGCTGAAAAATGAAAATGCTTGATTTTAAACCGCCTCTAGATACTCCCTTTTTACTGTGGTGGGCAAAAATAAACTTGCCTCTGCACATGAAGTTTAATCTCAAAGGCACCACTGTAAAAATAAAAGATGGTGCACTGGCCAACTTTGCTAAAGTCAGAGGCAAACACACGATGATTTGCCCCAACCACAGCAATCGCCACGACCCTCAAGTGATGTTTACAGTGGGCGCAAGGGCGGGAGAATACTTCAACTTTGTCGCTGCTCGCGAAGTCTTTGACTATGACCACGGCATTAATGGCTGGTGGCTGCAACATTTAGGTTGTTATTCTGTAGTGCGCGGAGCAGCAGATAGAGAGTCATTTAAAACCACTCGCAAAATCCTTTCTGAAGGCAAAAAAAAGCTGGTGCTGTTTCCTGAGGGCGAAATCTCCAGGCAAAATGACACACTCATGCCCCTTGAGTCCGGTGCAGCGCAAATGAGTTTTTGGGCTATGTCTGACATCGAAAAAAACATGAGCAAAATCGCTAGCACTGCTGGTAATACCAAACCCGAATCAATTTATATTTTGCCTGTGGCGTTTAAATACACCTATCCTCGCGATATCACAAGCGAGCTGAGAGGCATGCTCAAAAGCCTGGAACTCAAACTCGGACTAAAAGTAGAGGAAGAAGAAAAGTTTAGTGTGCGCGTCAAACGACTAGCCGAGACCTTGCTAGTAGCACTAGAAAAAGAATACGGTGTCATCCCAAAAGCTGAAGCCTCGATGAATATCCGAGTCAAAGATCTACGCAGACAAATCCTCAAAAATCTAGCCGGCGCACTCAACGTCACCCTCGACGCCAACGCCCGTGAGCTAGAGTGTGTGCGGGTATTGCGCAATAAAATCGATGACTTTATCTATGCCGACGAAGCCAAAATGTCGACCTACGAAAAAGAAGTGCACGCTGAAAAAGAAAAAACGTACCGCTCCTATTACAAGAGTCTCAATAGGGTGGTCAATTTTATAAGTATCTATGATGGTTATGTGACTGAACGCGCCACCCAGGAACGAGTAGCCGAAGTAATCGACCGCCTGGAATCAGAAATAATGGACGGTGAGCCCACCATCAAAGGACCAAGAGAGGTCCTGGTGGACATTGGCGAGCCCATCGACCTGGGCGAATACTATGAAGAATACAAAACTCATAAAAAAGAAGCCTGTGCCAAGGTGACCGACAAGCTTTTTGCTGAAATAGGCGCCATGCTTACTCAATTGGAAAACAGTCGCAAGCCACGCTACTTAGATTAACAAAAACTACAATAAGGTCTCTTCAATCTTCCTCTTTTCAACTGTCAAACGGTGGTATAGTCACTGCTTGGAAGTAATTGCCTTATTGAGATTATAAATGCAAAGATTGGCACTAATTGGTTTGGGCGCAAGCGGGCTATTTGCCCTCAAAGAACTGGCTGGACAAGATGTCGAAGTGCATGTCTTTGATGTCGGACCATCCTACGAAAAACGCTATGCCTGCCCTATCGACCAGGGCAAATTAGAAGTCTGCCCACCCAAAGCTTGCAGTTATTGCGCCCCAGGACAGTCAGCAGGCAGCTGGAACGACTTTAAGGTCATACTCTCAGCATCGCCAGTAATTGGCGGTCGCCTCTATGATCTCGTTGGCGGTACAGAGCTGCAAAAGCGCCTTGATGTCGTCAGGCAAACAATTTTGAGCCATGCCCCCTGCGAAATACCTGTCGTCAAACCAAACAAAGAAGACCTCGACTGGATCAACAAACGCGCCACACTGGCTGGCATGACCTATCACTATCAGGAGCTACTGCACTGCGGCTCGGACAACGCGCCCGCTATCAACACAAGCATCCTCAGAGAAATCCAAGAAAAAGGCAGCAATATAGTATTTCATTGGGATGCCAAAGTGCTCTCACTGTCGCGCTCTGGCGAAAAATTTGCCCTCAAATATGACAGCTATCGCAAACCTGGTCAGGGTCAAGAAAAAGACGAAATCTTTGACCTCTGTATCGTCTCAGTCGGTCGCGGTGGCGCCCACTGGCTCACCCAGCAAGAATTTTATAAAGCTCTGGATATCTATCCTGGTCAAGTCGACATCGGAATAAGAGTCGAGACCAGCTGCTTTTTTACAGAAGAAGTCGACCGCCGTTTTTATGAGCCCAAGCTCTATTACCGCAGTCGCCACTCGGGCGATGTGGTGCGCAATTTTTGCTCTAATCCCAAAGGCTTTGTCACACCCGAAAACCACCGCGAGTATGTGCTCGTCAATGGTCACTCCAAAATGTACGAAAAGTCTGAGAACAATAACTTTGCCGTACTGGTCAGTAAGACTTTTACAAGACCATTTAAAGAACCGCAAGCCTACTCGCAGACCATCGCTAAAATCGTCAACATGCTTGCCGGTGGTGGCCCGCTCGTGCAAAGATTGGGCGATCTCAAAGCGGGCAGGCGCACCAAGACTCTCGACAATAACTTAATCAAACCCACTCTCACAGCTGAGTGTGGCGACATCTCGCTGGCTTATCCACACCGCATCCTCGAGGGCATCATCGAATATCTCGACGCCCTCGACAAAATCTGCCCTGGTGTAGCAGGAGACAGCACACTGCTCTATGCACCTGAATGTAAGAGCTATCCTGACTCAATCTCGGTCAACAAAAACATGGAGACCACTATCCCCAATCTATTTATAATTGGCGATAGCAGCTCATGGACCAGAGGTGTCGGTCAAGCAGCCACAAGCGGACTACTAGCTGGCGAAGGCGTCAGACAAAAGCTCAAAGGTGGAGTAGTAACACCGGAGAAGGTCATCGTCGCAACCAGCCTCAAAGAAGTGACTGTGCGAGTTAGCTAGATTTAAGCGAGTCGCTGGAGCTGTGACGCGGATGACATAGACTGCCTATGCGGCAGATAATTGGGACACTTTTATAAGCCTTTGGCGTATGCCCGAGAGTAATCATTTACGGGTGCTCCATGCTTAGCTCAACGGCATCACATTGACAATAAAAACAGGCACCTCAGTATTGGTGTCCAACTTTATGGCTCTACTCCTACGAAAGCTAAATCCGACTTGCAATCTGGAACCATCAGCTTTTACGATTTCGGTCAAACAACTTTTGATGCCATTGTCCTCAAACCGAGTGGTACTCTCAAAGAATGCCACAAAAGATTCTCTAAATTGAGGAGAAAGTATCTCAAAGAGGCTCCTGCCTTTAAAATTGGTGTACCCTGTGATTTCTTTGAATTGCGGCGAGAGATTTATCAGGTCTCCCTCGAAAGAAACTCTCAACACCGCCACTGGTGCATTTTCTACTATAAAGGCCATTGCCTTGTATGCTTCGAGATCGATTTCTGTACTCATTGTGTTCCGCAAACAGATGTGCTGAATCTAGCAAAAACTCAATACAAATCAATGTAATAGCCGCTTCCAATTTTCATAAAACGTCTTATATTGAGGATCTTTTTTAGCTTGTTCTTGCAGCTGCTTCTCGACTTTGACAAGATCCTTTTGAGATTCGGGCGTCATACCTTGCATAATATCCTTGAGCCTGCGACCAGCCTGGACATAATCATTTTTGACAGACTGAGGCACGTTATCTGAGAGATTGGTATAACCGCCGACTACATAAAGGACTGCTAGACCAATACCTGTCTCGTATTTTGAACGCTCCTTTTTGTCCTGCATATCCAAATTGCCAACTCTCCAAAGCTCTAAGTTGCCTACCATCTCAGAGGGAGACACAGGGCGAGTAGACTCAAAGAGCTCGCTATTGGAGACGCTCTTGCTAGACTCAGCACCCCAGGTATTTTTGACATCGTATCTGGTGCCA
This sequence comes from Candidatus Obscuribacter sp., assembly GCA_016718315.1. GTDB lineage: Bacteria > Cyanobacteriota > Vampirovibrionia > Obscuribacterales > Obscuribacteraceae > Obscuribacter. Next base: position 27,093 of record JADKDV010000002.1, read on the forward strand.
AAGCCAAATTGATTAGCGCCTGTTACCAAAAGAGAATGTCCATCTTGGTACATGCTATCAAAAACTTTTTTTATGTCTTTGTCGTTGCTACTCTGAGACAACTGATTAAAAGGGTTCTCTCCATCGCTAAATATACGGTGTCCAGCGAATACACCAAGAGCAACAGGCATCTTTCCTTGAGCCTGCAATTGCTTAAGATGAGTATCAAGTTCATTTTGAGAGCCTACCATTTTGACCCATTTTGGGTCTTCACCCTTGGTGGCAGAATTTACGATCAAACGATCTGAATAGTCTTTACCAGTTATTTGATTTAAAATGCGTGACTCACCAGTCATAGTGGCAGCAGGACCTGGAGAGGTCTCTCTACCTTCGGGCTTGTTTAACTGAGCATATTCGGGTTTATGTTTTGTTGGATCGTTAGCATCAGGTGTGTATTTGAGCTGATTGCCATCTTTGCCACTGACATAAGACAGCTGACCCTCTGGTGATCCCTCAGCGCGCATGATGCCGTAGTAGGTATTGGCAGCGGTCAGCCTAAAGATGTTTTCGGCGAGTCGTTGTTTATTCTCTCCAGCGCCTCTGTTATCGGCGTGTTCGCCAAAAGATTGCATACTACGCTTATCAATTTTGACATCGATACCGCCGACATTGGTATGACCGGTCAAAGCCACATCAGCCACCATGCCAGTTACTTTGGATGGTTGGCGATCGCGTCCTGTCAAAAGCATGCCTTCCACTGATGCCATTGCACAGGTGTCAAAATTGCCCTGCTGGCGATCTTCTGGTCGAGCGACCATATTCATCAGTTGCTCAGCCACTCTTACACGCTGTCTATCACTGGTCATACCAGCTTCTGTTACACCAGGCTTGCCTGGCGCAGCGCTATCGAGCAAGCGTCCGATACCTTTGTAAGTATCTTTCACTTCCTGCGGCGAGAGTCCCTGTTCACGAGCACTCTTTTCAAAGGTCTCAAGGTCTTTGGTAAATTGAGCAAACTCTTTTTCGGCGTTTGGATAGCCAGGGACCTTTATACTTTTTTCGGCACTGGCAAGTAGTGCCTGCCCATCAGGACTAAGGCTTGACTGCGGACTGCCAAGCTTGCTCTCTTTGGACCTATCACTGACGTCGGCGCTGAGCTCGGGCGGCACAGTGACAGCATCCGGCTTTGTTTTAATTGACTTTTCGGAGAGCGGAAAACCATCAAAAGATGGCAATGCAGCAATGGTTGCAGATGATGCGGTGTCCCTGATTGGCATTTGAGCGCCAGGACCATAAGCTGCTACGCGAGCGTCCTGCATTGCGCCGTCAGTAGGCTGACTAGTCTTATCGTGGACATTATCTCCAATCTGGACATTAGACTTTTCCCCGTCTGGCACTTTAGCCCGGGGCACGTCTGGAGCATCGACAGAATTGGCACTTTGACCCAATGGTAAATCTCACAAATACACATTATGGCTATACCCCAAATGTCTCCAATTTAGACATTTAAGGCGCCAGTGGCGCTAGTTACGCCAGAGTATTTCGGTGGTTTCACCATCATCATCGTCATCACCAGCAATGATTTTGCGTTGCAAGGCAGCGTAGCGAGCAACGAGCTCAGCTACTTCGGGGTGTTCTGCCCCAAAGGCTTTTTCACTTACACCAAGGCCCCACTGATAGAGCCTATCGGCTTCTTCAAAGTTTTCTTGCTCTTCATAGAGCTGGGCTAGCCTCCTTAAGGCTTTAGCTACAGTGGGGTGATCATGACCCATGTTTTCCTGGATGATCTCAACAGCTCGCCAGTAGAGAGGGGCTCAGCCTCAGCGTATTTGGACTGATCATGATAGACCTCAGCCAATGAATTAAGCACCTCAGCTACATGCATATGGCGCGGTCCCCAGTCCTTTTGTCTGATATCGAGAAGAGTCTTGTAGAGCGGCTCTGCCTGGTCATACTTGCACTGTATGTGAAATAGCAGAGCTAGATTGCTCAGAGTCTGCGCTGTACTGGGATGTTGCAAGCCCAGCACTGTCTGGCGAATTTTGAGAGCGCGCCAGTGGATTTTTTCGGAATTGGGAAAATCGCCAAGACTGCGATAAAGCTCAGCTTGATAGTTGAGCACAGTGGCTACAGATGGATGTTCTGGTCCCCAGTTTTCTTCAAACATGCGCACAGCCCGCTCATAGAGAGGCTTAGCCTGGTCGTATTTGCCCTCAGCATGATAGAGCACAGCGAGATTATAGAGATTGGGACCAATGCTGGCATGGTCGCCCCCGAGTACAGATTCGCGTTTGGCCAGCGCCCTTTGAAATAACGGCTCAGCTAGCGCGTATTTGCCGTGGGCTTTGAGAAAGTCAGCCAGTGTCTCAAGCATCTGAGCCACTTCCATGGGATCCTGGCTATCAGCGTCCTCAGACTCATAAATAGTGAGAGCCTCGCGCAGCAAGGGCTCCACCATGCTGTAGCGACCTTGTGCGCGGTAAACCGCACCCAGCCGCGTCAGAGCACGCGCCACCGAGGTATCTTCGTCACCAAACAATCTTTTATAGATATCGATTGACTGTTTGCAAAAGGACTCAGCCTCTTTAAAATTGCCTTGCAAGCGATAAAGCTCACCCATACTGTCATAGATACGGGCCAGGCCGTGGTCCAGACTGCGTTCTTCTGGACTGTCTTTACCTGGCAGTCTGACTCTCTTGACCGGTGCGCGGTCCCGTTTGTCAGGTTCTTCGCGCTTACCGATTGTCTCAACCAGGGGACTGATAATATTTTCGGATTGCCCACCGTCATCTTCTTTGACCGCCACTACCACGCCTTCGGTCTCATCGCCACGGAGGCGGGCAAGGTCCTTCCGGGCTTCGATTAAAGCCTTTTGGAATAGCTTCTCGGCATCCTCAAGCTTGGAGAGATCGAGAGCCTTGATACCGGCAGCCAGGTATGTTTCCCAGCTTATACTCTCTTGCGTGGCATCCATCAACGGCGTCCTTTATAGCTGCAAGTCAGGCAGTCACTAATGTATCCTATGCCCCGGGCGATTGGACCAAATCACAAAAATTTGCTTGCGCCACTATCCTATGTAACCAACAGTTAGCAAATTGATTGCCTGCACACTGTTTTGAGTCCCGGGCAAAGGTAAGGTTGAGTTATCACCGCCCTGGAGTAAAGTATGCCGCAAAATGTTGTAAAAGCACTTTTTTTTCGCAACAGCTTCAAGTCTTATACTCCTAAAAAAGTAATCGTAGATTTGCTCAGACTTTATGTACTGTATGTCCTTTTGGCGATGGTAATAATGACCGGGCTCAAAGATAAACTAATCCTATTCCCCTATCAGGACGTAAGCTGGAAGCCCATCGTCAAGGACATGGAAAGCAAGTTTAATTGCCAGGCACAAGAGCTCAGGTTTAAAGCTAAAGACGGATCGCTACTATCTGCGCTCTATATAAAAAGCAAAGATCCAAAAGTAGATAAAGTCGCCATAGTCTCACACGGCAACGCCGGCAATCTTGGTCACCGTATCGGTCTAGCTAGTTATCTACTCCTGGCCGGCAGCTCAGTGCTACTCTATGATTATCGTGCTTTTGGTGAGAGTGAAGGTCAGGCCAAGCTCGGCAATATCATCGAAGATGGTCTGTCCGCCTACGACTACACCGCTAACACACTAGGCTACAAACCAGAAAACATCATCCTCTATGGTGAATCAATTGGTTGTGGTGTCACCACCAGTATCATGAATGAACGCAAAGCCTCAGCCGTAATATTGCAATCGCCTTTTGTCTCACTGATGAAAACAGCTAGAGACAAGCTATTTTTTCTCTGTACCGTGCCAGATCTAGTTACTGGCAAAGAGCAATTGGACAATCTCGCCGCCGTAAAAAAGGCTCATCCACCACTGCTTATCATGCATGGCGACAAAGACTTTACTTTGCCTGGCAAATACTCGGATGAGCTATTTGCCGCAGCCAGTGAGCCCAAACAACTATTTATAGTCAAGGGAGCAGGACACAATGACGTATACAGCGACCCTAAAAACGGTGTTTTAGGAGCACTTAAAAACTTCATCCAGGGGCTGCCAAAACAACCATCCCAGACCGAATCAAAAGCAGCGTTAAAAGCGCTACAAGAGATTTAGACTAGTCGACAAACTCAGGCACGATAAGCTCTGTAGTCAAACCCTTGGCATAAGCCATTTCAAATAGTTTGGCTACAGCCTTGCGACCACGCTCGCCATAATCAACTGTCAAATCATTGACGTACATGCCAACAAATTTGTCAGCCAGTGAGCGCTTCATATCGCGGGCAAAGGTCATGGCATAGTCGAGAGCTTCTTGTCTGTGATCAAGGGCGTAAACAACAGCTGTCTTAAAGAGTTCTGTGGCATCCTTAACAGTCTTTTCGCCCAGGTCTTTGCGCACTACGTTGCCGCCCAGTGGCAAAGGCAAGCCAGTCTCATCGTGCCACCATACACCGAGGTCAACGATGAGCTCGAGTCCGCTCTCTTGGAACATCAACTGACCTTCGTGGATGATTAATCCAGCATCAGCCTTGCCAGCCACTACATAGTCGATGATTTCGTTAAAAGGCACTTCCACAACTTTGAGTCCGGGCATCCAGAGCTGCAAAGTCAAATATGCAGTGGTCAACTTGCCAGGAATAGCGATGGTCTTGTCTTTGAGGTTTTCTTTGGTGACGCCTGGTTTGGCTATTACCATTGGTCCGTAGTTGTCACCCATGCTGGCTCCGCAGGGCATGAGCATGTACTTGTCTTTGACAAAGGGATAAGCGGCAAATGAAATGGCTGAAACTTCGTAGCGGCCATTGATTGCATCTTGATTGAGAGATTGAATGTCCTTAAGGACCTGATGTACAACCAGACCTTTAGTGTCCAGCTTGTCATTGGCCAGTGCATAAAACATAAAAGCATCGTCACTGTCAGGACTGTGGGCGATGGTTATTTCTTTAGTTTGAACAGCCACTTTGAACTCCAGGCCCTGATTGGGCGAATAGGTACTATGCGGTCATTGTCCACCTTTAACGGGTATAGAGCATGAACAATTTCAAAGAAAGAGTGCTATCCTCGTCCCTCGTCAATGGCAAAAGCCAGCGTAAAGAGGATAAAAAGACATGAAAGCCGCCCCCCGTTTTGTTTTAGCCGCAGCCGCGATGTTTATTAGTCTGCCAGCACTGGCCGAGCAAACATTTCCAAAGGTTTACGATGCCACCTATGAGACTAAAAATGCTCAAGGCACTCAAAACTTGCGCCTGACCTCAGACGGTAAGGGTAAACTGCGCACAGAGTCTCAAGGCGCTGGCTATAAAGTAGTAAGCATCATTGATTATCCGGGCAAATTTAGCTACTCCATTATTGACGCCAATAAAATGGTGATGAAAAGCCCGCTCAAAATAAGCTATGACGGCGAATTGACCCCAGCTAAAGCAAAGTCCAAAAATGCAAAAGATCTGGGCTACAAAGACATCGATGGTCACCACTGCAAAGGCTGGCAATACAACGAAAGCGGCATGACAATTGACTCATGGGTAGACGAAAAGGCTGGCATCATCGTCAAGTCAACCACCAAAGGCGCCAACGTCAATAACGAAATGACGCTTAAGACCTATTCAGCAAAAGAAGCTCCTGCCACACTTTTTGCCATACCTGGCGATTACAAAGTAATGGTCAACAACTACTAATAAGTAGTGGCCCATTCCAGAGGCTCATTAAGACTGAAGCCATCTGGTAGCGCGGGAGACTCGTAAACACGCTTGAGTGTATTGATATCACGCGAGCTGATGTTGACTGACTTAAAACCAGGCCGGCTACCAGTCTTGGTAGCTGGAGCTGGACTATCGGCTTGATACATCAAATCACCGAGTTTGTCACTTTTACCTAGCAACCCTAAGACATGACCCATCTCTTTGAGGAAGACATTGGAAAGAGACTGCTCTGAAATCTCTGGCGGATAAAAGCTCGGTCTAAGTAAATAAACCCAGCAATGCAAGCGTCCAGATTTGACACTAAATCTGGTGACACCAAGAATACCTTTAGGCAATGTATTTACCCAGATAATCTCGGCATTTGGTTCTTCTTTGGGGAGCGCCATCTTGACTGGCACATATTGCCCCCAGCGGGCAATAACGGCTTCTAGTGAGCGCTGCCAGCTCTCAGGGCTACCGGCAGGCACTTTGACTTTTACGGGAAAAGTAAGCCAGTGCGCTACTGTCTGCCCGCCCTGAGCAGAGGGAAACTTTTTGATAGCGGCAAGATAATCACCACTAGCAGTATCATAGGCAAGACCATTTGCCACCACACTGGCATCAAGGGCAAACCCACCGGTCACCGGTGGCGGTGCTACATATTGACCGGGAGGTGCGGGCACTCGACCGGGCTGTTGATACTGAGCCGGAGGCTGTTGATACTGAGCCGGTGGCTGTTGGTACTGAGCCGGTGGCTGTTGATACTGAGCCGGAGGCTGTTGATACTGAGCTGGAGGCTGTTGATACTGAGCCGGAGGCTGTTGATACTGAGCTGGAGGCTGCTGATACTGGGCCGGTGGCTGTTGGTACTGAGCCGGAGGCTGTTGATACTGAGCCGGTGGCTGTTGATACTGAGCCGGTGGCTGTTGATACTGAGCCGGTGGCTGTTGATACTGGCCTTGCGGCTGTTGGTACTGACCCTGCGGCGCTTGATACTGTGTCGGTCTTTGCTGATTTTGTACTGGCGATTGAGGCTGTTGCGCTGGTCTTTGCTGCGGCAGCGCTGCGGCATAATTACCGGGCTGGCTAGCTGGCGCACTACCGCTTTGCCCCGGTACAATCCAGCTGGATTGACCAATCGGTTGAGCCGGCGGTGCCGTACTAGCGGGATTATTTGAGGATGGATACTGGCTATTTGCCTGAGGACGACTCTGCATAGCCAATTGAGATTGACCACCGCCACCAAAGGCGCTACCACCAAGGAGCTTGGATTCTAGCGCAACAATACGAGTATTTAAGTCACCTTTTTTGGATGAGCCAAAGGTTTCTTTTTCGAGGTGATCAAGACGGTCTGAGACATCGTGCTCACTATAAGTAGAGCCAAATGCTTTTTGTTCGAGATTGGTAATGCGTAGCTCCTGGTCTGGAGTAGCATCAATTTGCGCGGTTTCCATACCAAACCCAGAGTCACTACCAGACGCTTGATTGCCTGACGGAGCACCGCCACCGCTTGCACTATTTGGCTGTACGGCTCCGTTAGGTTGCGCCTGCGGTCTTGCGCCTTTGAGAGGCTGACCTTGTATGGGAGCATTAAAGGGATTGGACTGAGTGGAGTTAGATTGCGCTGGCTTGGTAGTATCAGCTGACGGTGGCAGCTCATCCATTTGTGCAGTCGAGGGATCAATTGCCTTAAACACCACACTAGATGTATCAGATGAGGCCAGCACTGGCATAGTGGAGAGACAGAGAGAATGCCCCAGCATTAATGTAGCGGACAAAACACCAATGCGCCGATACCACAGACGGTGCCCAACTCGATCTGATTGTATCGACTGCCTCTTTAGCAACTAAGTAAATCCTCTGGAAAGGCATTACCCATGCGCAAACTAGCCTGCAAATCAAGGAGCGATTCTACCAGTACAGGTGAGAAATGCTCCTCAGGATGCAAAATAATCTCTTTTAAAATCTGGCAAATACCTGGATCGAGTTCTTGCAATGTTTTGCGACTCTCGGCAATAGAATAAGCAGCAACAGACTCAGCCCAGTATTCTTCTTTACTAGAGCGAGCATAGCCAGAGATAAAGTTACGGCTCAGCACCGCTTCCTGTCTGACTAGCTCAGAATTGCCCTCATAACCACGTGGAGCCGGATGATTGCGCAAACTGTTAGCCAGTCTGGCACGGTAAAGCTCAGCAATTCTTTCTGTACAGGCCTGCGAGAGACAAAATTGTAACTGGTGCCCAAACTCGTGAGAGACCACAAGATTGACGCGCACCTCTACATAAGGATCAAAGCGTGTCCCAATTACAGCCAATGTGCCAAATCGTTTAAACAGATCTATATCCCGATCAAATTCTTCTAAATCGAGATCGACCATACCAGTGCGCACCCGGGTCACACCTGCGGCACCATGTTTAACATTACCGAGCGCGGCATTGCCTTCACTCTTACGCACCACTTGCAAAATACCACTGGTGCACCAAATATTCATGCTGTCCCAGACATATTTTTTTTGCTGTACGCCAAGGCGATCAAAGTCCTGGAAGTACCTTATTAGCTCATTTTCGCCGTAGCTTTTGTCGCGACGATAAAGTGGCTTGATAAAGTCAAATCGCAATTTAGTGCCATTTGATTTAACACCCTCAAAATACATCGCCATCTGCATAGCTTCATCGAGTTCGCGCCTGGGGGATTTTGTATAGTGGTCCCTGACTGCTATCTTGCCTTCATCCGTCATTTCGCCCACCAGCTCATGGTCAAAAGTGCTGATGCGGCGTTGATGACTTTAGCTCGCGCTGATTATAAAAAAGCGTACCGGTCGGTCCCACTGGCTCACTACTGACCAGCGTCAGCTCCAGACCGCGGGAGTCGACACCTCTAAACGTGCAGCCTTCGAGATCATCGATTGTGCGCTCGCTCTCTTCTGATTGCCCGGCAATATTGATGATATGTCCATCTTCGTAGAGATAGCCCACTGCCGTCTCAGACATATAAATATCGCCAGAGTCGACTACAAGACTATTACCACCCAGCTCCATAAAGCCACTGGGTCCAAATCTTCCGCTTTCTTCTGACTTATCCGCCACCCACTCCGCCTGCAATTGTTTTTTCCCCACCATTGCCTGATAACGTCCACGGATACCTGATATCAAATCTTAAATCTCATTCTAGCTTACGCCCTTTGCGACCATTACGTCGCTAAAAAGATATCTCGCCAGAAACCCGACGAGATATCTTGAGATTTAGGATTTAACCGCGCCAGTTAGGCTTTGGCTGCTACTACGCTACCAACAGACTCTTTGGCTTTGGCCCAGTCAGCCAGGAAGGACTCAACGCCCTTGTCGGTGAGAGGGTGGGAAACCAGTTGTTTGAAGACTTTGTAGGGCATGGTGGCGATATCAGCACCCGACAGAGCCGCCTGAGTGACGTGCACAGGGGTACGGATACTGGCAGCCAAGACCTTGGTCTCAAGATCGTGGACAGCAAACATATGGGCGATTTCTTCGATGAGAGCGCTACCGTCCTGGTTGATGTCATCCAGTCTGCCCACAAAGGGGCTGACAAAGTAGGCGCCAGCACGGGCAGCCAGGAGAGCCTGGTTGGTCGAGAAGCAGAGAGTAACGTTAACTTTGATGCCCTCTTTGCTCAAGGTGCTGCAAGCTTGCAAGCCAGCGGGGGTTAGAGGCACTTTGACAATGACATTAGGCGCCCATGTGGCGATTTCGCGACCTTCGGTAATCATGCCTTCAGCGTCGGTGGCGACTACCTCAGCGCTTACTGGTCCTTTGACGATTTTGCAGATTTCTTGCACCAGCTTCTTGAAATCATGTTTTTCTTTGCCAATCAATGTGGGATTGGTGGTGATCCCGTCAAGGACGCCCCAGGCGGCAATCTCACGGATCTCATCAAGGTTGGCTGTGTCTAAAAATAAATGCACGGGTTATAGCTCCTCACAAAGGCAATATGCTCAGCCCTAAAGTATAGCCAAATGGCCTCAAATATACTTATTTTGAGGATTCCTTGGCATCTACCGGTCTTATATCGTAAACTTTGACTTTTGCACCACAATTCAAGCCATTGGCACAATCCGCCAATTTCTGATAACTAGCTCGACTGTGAGACTAAGGATCAGGAATTTTACAAGGGCCCAGGTAGATTCTAACCATATAGAAGATATGAAACGGCGCTTTGGCGGAACAACAAAACTAACGCCTGTATCCAGGATTTACTAAAACGCCTCAAAATCGGATAGTAGTAGTTAAACGACCAGTAAATGAATAGATTTTCCAACCAGTCATCCTTTCCGCCCCTGTGGCAGGCCACTCTAGCCACTCTTTTGGGAGTCGGAATCGGCCTCGGCGCTATGCAGGGTCTGAGCTACTATCAAAAAAGCAAGCAACCCCATGAGACTGGGCGGCAAATAGCAGCTGTTGCTAAGCCTGTGCAAAAATCGCCAATGGATCTGGCTAATATGTGGCCACACCTAGATACACGCATGAATGTTTTGCTCATGGGTGTTGATAGCAATGGTCATGACACCGAAAGATTTAAGGGCTGCCGCTCCGATACCATTATTATCGCCAGTCTCGATCCTGAGACAAAAAAGGTCGCTCTGGTATCAATCCCCAGAGATAGTCGTGTACGCATCGCTGATAAGCACGGCGTAGAAAAAATCAATGCTGCCCATGCGCTGGGCGGACCAGAGTTAACAGTCAAAACTGTCAGTGAAGACTTTGGCGTGCCAATTGACCACTATATGGTCATCGATACACATGGTCTAAAAAAACTATTTGAGACACTGGGACCTGTAGAAGTCCTCGTCGAAAAACCGATGCATTATAGAGACCGCGCCGGTCGTCTCAACATCGCTCTCGAGCCAGGTGTCAATAAACTCGACGCAACACAACTGGAAGAGTACGTACGATTTAGACATGATGCTAAAGGCGATATTGGCCGCATCGAAAGACAGCAGTGGTTTTTGCGTGCCATGAAAAAGAAACTGGAAGAGCCGCAAGTCCTGCTTAAGATACCTGAGTTATGCAAACTAGCAAATCAATATGTCGTAACCGATCTGGAAGTCGGCGACATGCTAAAACTGGCTGGCTTTGCCAAAGATCTTAAATCAAACCAAATCCAGACATCAATGTTGCCTGGCGATCCTGTCACTATCAATGGTGGCAGCTACTGGGTACCAAATCCAGAAACAGCCGCGCTAATTTTACACAGAATGACTGGAGCACCGCTCTCGGTCTCGGTCATAGCAACAAATACCGGTGCATCAATCCATAGCTGGCGCAATAGTGACGATATCGAAGGCAGTGGCATAACCGAAGTCTCATACTCCAATGATATGGTCAACACAGCCCTGGCTGATGCAACAGCAGCGCCAAAACCAACATCAGTAATCGTGCGCTATCCCAAAGGTCATGAAGACATCGCTAAAAATCTGGAAGCTCGTCTCACCGAAGCTGGCTATACAGTGAGATGGCGCGAGCGCAGGGACCTGGCAGAGTGTCAGCATGAGGTCATGATCCAGTCCTCCATAAGAGCTGATGATGACCTGACAGCCAAACTCAAAGGTGCAGTAGCAGAGTTAGAAAACTATCCTGTCAGTGTCACCCCCGAAAACCGCTCGTCTGCTGACTTTGTCATAGTGGTCTCACCCACCACTAATATCACCGCACCGATACCGGTGGCTAAAGAGTTAGAAAAGCCCTCCGGCACCACTGAGAGCAAAGCAACAATCGCGCCGACTATTAAAGATGACGGCGCCTGAGGCACAAATCATGACCAGCTAAGGCATGCCCCCCTTTAAAACCCGGACACTTAAAAACGCTTCTCAAGCGCATAAAAATGCCCTTAAAAGCTTGGAAATAGGGTCTTTAACCGTCGACAGCATTTAGGAGATTTACTATAATCAGCCATTCAGTACCTATACTGTGTGCGATTCATTTATTGGAGAGCTGCACAGGTACCCAAAAGACCATCTTTAGACGATAAAAGCTGACCTATTGGAACTTGAACCTTGAGTACTAAGAAGAATTCGACCGGTGACGATTACTACCCCTGTCCATGCTGCGGAGCAATTACCATCTCCGAGCCAGGCAGTTTTGATATCTGCAAAATCTGCGACTGGGAAGACGACCCGGATCAATCAGAAGATCCAGATTTAGAAGGCGGCGCAAATGAGCTTAGTCTCGAACAAGCCCGTGCTGAATGGATCGCTAAAAAGCGTAAGACTGGTTAGTTTGAAGTTTTCAAAAAAGCTCATTATTGCCGCACTGGTCTACCTGACTAGTCAGAGCGTCGCTGTTAACTGGGCTGCTGCACAGTCCGTTAACTCACAAAACGCAGTCAGTGCAAGCTGGCAAAACTTGCTCCAATCGGCAAAAACTGACAAAGACAAGCAAGCCTATAAGAGCGCCGAAGCTAAGTTGCTGCGCGCAATGGCTCTTGTTAAAAGCAATGATCTGAATCGCTATATTGAGACTTTAAATGCGCTAGGCGACTTGGCTTTTGTTGCCGACTGGGGCACTAAATGTCTCACCTATCGCAAACAAGTTTTTGATTTATGTTCCAATAAAAAAGATCAGGTAGATGAGCTTCCTCTTTACCAGTACAAACTTGGTCTTGCTTATTACTACACAAAAAAATACAGCCAGTCAGTGGCGCTCCTAAAGCCGTCCGTGCTGCAAATGGCAAACTACTTTGGACAAGACAATCCATATTTGGCTGAATTATACGACGATCTTGCCAGAGCATTGCAAAAGTCTGGCGATAGCCAACTAGCAAATACATACCGAAAGAAGGCTGAAACCATAAACAATGCTTATTTTAAAAAATTGCAGAGCAGCATCAAAAAGGCATGGCATCCGCCAAAACGTTCAAAATCCATAAGCGCGGTGGTGCTGTTTGTCAACGAATTAGACGGGCGGCTAGATGAAGCTAAGCTAAAGGTAAGCTCCGGAGATAAAGAATTTGACCAAATTTGCTTAACGGCAATAGCCAATACATCAGTGCCTCTAGAGACATGGCACGAGTTTGTACCGAGTCGAAAAATCAATACTGAATTTAGTTTTGACTACAAAGACCACAACATTGGCAGCATTGAGTCAAAATCTGGCTTCAGTAATTCAGAAGCATTACTGAGAACCAGCCTAACGAACAAATCGGCAGAAACAGAGAAACAAAAGCAAGAATTTGCTGCACTCAAAAGCAAGACAGAACAACTAAACGACAATGACATGATCTCGATCTTGGGACTAACAGAGTCACTTAGAAATTCGAATAATGCAAAAGAGAACGAACTCATTATTGATTCATTGCGTCAAACTCCGGGTTATAGCGAAAAAGACAGCAAGGTCAGACTCTTTGTAGATGCATTGCCCGGGCTAGATTACGCTCGCATGTCAAAGCTCACAGAAGCAGAAACCACACTCAAACCGATAGTCGAGAATCCTCACTTTGAAAATTTGTCACCAGAAATCAAAACAAAACTATTGAAGTGCTATGGTGACGTACTATACAAACAAAATAAGATCGAGCAAGCAGAAGCTGTTTATACGCAAATCAAATCACTACAAAGAAAATAGAAATGGCACCGTCATTGCCTTTATTGACGAAGTCATGGCGACGAATGAAATGGCAAAGACTGATCAAGTAGAAATCTTCAATCGAATATAGACTTGGCCAAGTGCCAAAAGGACGTCAATGGAATACACGGCAATTAGGAGGCGGCGCCAATGAGCTTAGTCTCGAAAAGGCCCGTGCTGAATGGATCGCTAAAAAGCGTAAGACTGGTTAGTTTGAAATCAAAAGTAAAAAATGACAGGTTAGCGATACTCACGGTGATGCTCGCTTTTATTGGTCTGAGCTGGACAACGGCAGAAGCGTCAGAGACATGGCAGTCGCTAACAGACCAGTCAGCCAAGCTTATTGGAGAAAAACAATATGACAGGGCAGAATCATATTTAAACAGAGCCAATGAAATAGTCGAAAAAAGCGACTCAAACAAATCCGTTGAGACTCTGCTTTTATTAGCAGTCCTATTCAATAAAGCCGCATGGCATGACAAGGAAGTAAATGTTTGCAGAAAGATTGTGGACAAATACGCTGGATTGAGCGGAGCTAGTCCTAATCAGCTTTTGTACTACAAATACATTTTAGGCGACGCTCTGTTAAGGCAAAAGAATTACAAAGAAGCGCTGACCTGGCTAGAGCCAGCAGTGCTTGCGATGAAACCTCATTTTGGACAAAACAATCCATATTTGGCCAGTACGCTAAATACCCTTGCCGAGGCTTACAAGAATAATAATCAACTATCCAAAGCGCAGATATTAGAAAAGGAAGCCGATGGCATATTCCAAACTTTTATGGATAATTTGAACAGAAAAATAAAAAGTGAATGGAACCCGCCAAAATCAGATAGTAGTAAGAAAGCGGTATCAATGTTCGGTCTCAACGCTGAAGGAAAATTCGAAAATATCAAGCTTACCAAACCTTCATCGTCGCCAGCTCTCAACGAAGCTTGTTTGAATGCTTTGAGAACTACAGACAAAATGCCAATTACAACACCGTCATTTTATAAAATCGATATTGAGCCAATATGTATTGAATTCAGCTTTGATTACCGGAATTACGGCGGTGCGCCAATCGCAAGCAGTCCAACCTGGCCAACAACTGAAAAAATTAGCAACGGCAAAGTGGCAACTTATGAATCACAATCTAATCATAGCTTTGAAAACCGCAAAAAAGAGCTTGAGCAAGAAACAAGCAAAGACGCTGAAAGAGTAAAGGTACTTTTAGAGCAAAAAGAGCAATTGAGTGATCAGAATTTACTGTCGCTCTTTATATATACAGAGAAGCTCCGTGAGATCAATCAATTTGGTAAGACCAACGAATTAACTCGGATGATGCAAAAACGCAATGACTGCCAGATTGCAGACAGCCCCCCCAATCTCATAATGCGCTCTATCGAACCACTCGATTTGGCTAGACAAGGCAATGTGATTGACGCCGAAAACAAGTTAAAGTCAATCATACAAAGCTCGCAATTTGAAAAAATCGAATCGTCCCACATCAGAAATCACCTGCTCAAAAAGTACGGCGATTTACTCTACAAACAAAATAAAGTAGAGCAAGCGAATGCCATTTATGCAAAAATCAGAAATTAACCAAACTCAAGAGTCAGTTGCACATACTGCACTTCGCCCTCGTCGCTCTCGCCATCGAGGTTTGACATAGTCAACCCCAGGAGCCTGACATTGCGCGTCAATGCTTCTGTGCTATTTAGCAAATCCAGACCAAGTGTCAGCATGTCTTCACGCTTTGACACTGACTCATTGAGTGTGCGGCTGCGAGTAACCTGCTGATAGTCAGAGTATTTTACTTTAAGAGTTATAGTCCGCCCGGCAGCCTGATTGCGCTCCATGCGCCGCTCTAGAGTCTCGGCGATGAGATTGAGGGCTTCTGTCATGCTGTTGAGACCAATCAAATCTTCGGCAAAGCTTTCTTCGGCACCAATAGATTTGCGCACTCTATTTGGTACCACAGAGCGATCGTCGCGACCCCTTACAATTTGATAGTAGTAAGCACCAGCCTTGCCAAATTTTTTAATCAAATCATGCTCGGTCCAGCGCTTTAAGTCGGCTCCTGTGTGGATACCGAGGCGCTTCATCTTATCGGCTGTAACCTGACCGATGCCATAAAATTTGCCGATGGGCAGCCCCTCAGCATAAGACTCAGCTTTATCCGGTGGTATCAAAAACAATCCATCCGGTTTATTGACACTGCTTGCAGTTTTAGCGAGAAACTTATTTATCGATATGCCCGCAGAAGCTGTTAAGCCGGTCTCTTCAAAAATGCGAGACTTGATCTCACGTGCGATCAAAGTAGCTGATGGTAAGCCGCGCTTATTGGATGTGACATCGAGATAGGCCTCATCCAGTGAGAGTGGCTCGACTAAATCGGTGTACTCATAAAAAATAGACTGGATCTGCTGCGACACCTCGCGGTAGACATCAAAACGTGGTCGGGCAAATAACAGCTGCGGACAGCGCTCTATAGCAGTGCGCGCCGGCATAGCCGAAAACACACCAAAGCGCCTGGCCTCATAGCTAGCTGCCGCCACTACACCGCGGCTATCGGGGCTCCCGCCCACAGCCAGGGGCTTGCCCCTATAGGCAGGGTTGTCGCGCTGCTCCACCGACGCAAAAAAGGCATCCATATCTATATGGATGATCTTGCGAATTGTTAGAGGCTTAGAGGGCTCGATCTAATTAGTACTCTCTGGGGACAGCGCGGCGCAGGTCTTCGGGATGGCTGATAGCCGCTCCACAGTCGCCACAATGAGGCAAACGCCCTACAGTCCAGCCAGTGGTAGGCATGGTGTGACCGTAGATATTGCACTGTCTGTCTTTACGCTCAAATGAATGAGTAAGCATTGTCCAGAAATCGCAAATATAGTCCCAAATGCTGAGATTGCCGCGTCCTTCGATTTCTTCGACACGGATAGCTTTTTGTTTGAGGGTAGAGAGCTGATCCTGACTAATGGGTGTAGAACCAGGGGCTCTTTTACCGATAACAGAACGATTGATCATTACCAACTCCTGACTAAATACCGTGGCCAACTGTATTAGATTACAACTTTACATCTGCGATAGGACAGAATTGAACAAAGAATAATCACTGACACGCTTTGTCGATATACAACAGGTATAGATTATCATGGATTATTAACCGGGCCTCAACAAAGGGCATAAATTCTCAAGACTTACCGCTTGGCAAGCCGCTTTCTGTCGCCGCCTTTGCGCATTTAGCTCGCGCGGATGTCACAAATCGGCTCTCTATAAAGGTCTGGCGAGTTCGTATAAACCGCAATTCTCAAGATCAAGAGCCCGTGGCAGATCACAAATTTGCCACAAACCTGTGCGAATGTTAATGCACTCTCCCATTTAGCAATTTTCCACCAATCCCACACTAGACAAGGGTGCATCGCTCAAGAAGCGGTGACTCTGTGTCGCCTAATCGAGGAATCTATAATGACTTACGACAGACACGAGCAGCCCGCACCGCAGCCCCAGCCTGAGCGTCCCAACCTCAACTTGATTGATGTCCACGGCGGCAATCAAACTCTCAATGGTCGCATCGACAGCACTGTAAACAGCCGCAACGATAACGCCAATAACAACAACAACCGCAACGACAACACCAACCTGAACAACAACAATAATCGCAACGACAACGTCAACAACAATAACAACCGTAACGTCAACGACAACCGCTCAAACGCCAACGCCAACTCCAACAGTCGCTCTGACGCCAACGCAAACTCCAACTCAAACAGCCGCTCAGATGCTAACGCCACTGGCGGTAACGCAACTGGTGGTAACGCCCGCTCTGATGCCAGAGGCGGCAACAGCAATATCAGCGACAACAGCCGCACAACATATTATGGTGGCAGCGCTAGTGCTCCTAACGTCTACTCCAGTGGCATGTGCTCAGAAGGCGGCAGCGCAGGATTTTATGTACTCGGTATCGGTGTCAGTGGTGGCAAAACCACCATCAACGAAAGCTGCATGAAGAAAGAAGACTTCCAGCGCACAATGACACAAGTCTGCCGTTCATCCGACGAAAAAGCGCAAGTAGCTCTCCAGGGCTTTGACCTACAACTGAGAGCTGGTCGCGAACTCGAAAGCAACCCCATGGCTAACTCAGTCGGTATGAGCGCCAAGCGCGTAGCTGACGCCAAAGCCTCTGTATCACTGCAACTCGACAGTGTTTGCAGCACCATGGCCAATACCGCCGATGGCACTCTCGAAGCAATGAAGAGAGCTGGTATCGACAAACCAATCATCATCCCTGCTGAAGCAAGCAATCCTGCTGATCAACGCAAAATTGACGAAGCTGTAGCCCAAAAGCTCACTGAAATCGACAAGCGCGTCAAGAAAGTAGAAGAAGAGCCTCGCGTCTTGATGATCCAAAACGACATCTACAACAAAGTCGAAATCCAACAGCCCAAGCCAGTACACAGACCTCCATCCACTCACCGTCCTCATCCTCCAGCAGTCAAAAAAGATGACTGCAAAGATGAAGTCAAAAAATAACTGAGGGCAAGGAAGTGAGTAGAAATGAGATAGAGCTGCCGCAAGGCAAGCTCCAGGCCCCAGAACAGTACGGTATGTTTGGAGAGCCTGTTGCCGACCCCGGCACCAGACTCTCGATGGAAGCCCAGACCACCATGCGCGAAAGAACACAGCCCGTCCAGCCAGAAAAAAATGACTGGAAGCCAGCTGTGACCGAAGATGCTAGAGGTTGCAAAACCTACTCTAGCTGGGCATCAGAAGTGGTCTTTGGACGTCAGTACACCGTGCAAAGAGGTGACAGTCTGCGTGATGTGGCTCGCCGCTCACTTGGCGTCACCGGACATCCGGATGCCACCGCCAGAGAAATAGCCCAAGAAATGAAGCGCATCGCCGCTCTCAATCAAGATCTATTTCCTCCACACAAAGGTCGTCACGGTATGCTCCCCAAAGGAGCAGTATTGAGACTACAGGCGGAAGCACCCAGAAGCGCACAAGACGACAACGCAGTGCCATCAGCGCTGGTGCCACAAAGAGGTGCCAAAGCGGATGTCGACTGCCCCGAAAAGGAAAGAGTAGTCGTTAAAGAAGGTTTGATCAAAGCCGAGAAGTGTGACCGTTTTGAACTGATGGAAAACACTGCCGGTATTGTCAGACCCGGAGCTGACGTTATCCTCAACCGCGGTGCCAGAGCGTTTGTATTTGGCGGCAAAGTCGAAGCCCGAGCTGGAGCAAGAGTAATCTATACCGGCGGAGACTTATCAGCTGATCCTGAGGCCCGTGTCAAATATGTCACAGCCAACAGTATCACCGAGAGCCATATGCCAAATTATGGCTACACGACAGAAGCCAAAAGCACACAGTTGAAGCCGCTCGATGTAGCTAAGCCCGAGACATTTGCGCCGGATCAAGACGATAAGCAAGGTGAAGCAATTAAACCTGTTATCTCACCAGCCTAGTCAACAAAACAAAAAACCTAAAAGCCCGGCAAATAGCTGTCGGGCTTTTAACTTATGCTTAAAGCCAGGTCAAAAGGCAAGTGATAACATGGTCCAATGCTCCAAATTAAATCATTGCGTCTCTTAAAAACCAGTTTGACCACAGCCTTGTTTGCCGCAAGCTGTGCTACGGCCTATGCCTCGACTCAAGCTATCGAAGGCTATTTGCAAAATGCCTATCAAGCCACCAAAGCTCGCAATTTTGAACAAGCACACAAGCTCTTTGACCTCGCACTTGCCGAATCCAAGCAGGATAGAAACAAACAAGGCGAAGCAACAAGTCTCTTTGGCGCCGCCCTTTGTTATCGCGAAGAGCATCAATTTGCCCGGGAAGAGACAGCACTTAAAGGGGCGATAGATAGTACTGAAGGGCAAAGTTTTAGTGCCATGTTGCTGCCAAAACTTTATATGCAATTTGGCACTTGTCTGGCAGATCAATACAAACTTGCTGATGCCGAAATATATTTTGAAAAAGCGCAAGCAGCTCAGGCAAGACGGGGCAATACACCATATGGCGATCAGGAGCTAATAGACGCAGCTCAGGCTAACCTCTATATCAAGCAAGGCAAATACAGCGAATATATTGCCAAAGAACAAATGCTCTACAACAAAGGCAAAGCCAATGGCGTAGGCGATGACAAACTGATCGTCTACCTGAGCGGCATAGCCTTTGCTCAGGCCAATCTCGGTCAAGCCAGTGAGTCCAGTGCGACCTGCGACAAAGCCTTTGCCAGACTAAAGAGTATCAATCAACAAAACTCTATCGTGCAAGCGAGTGTCTGCAATACGGCAGGCTTTAACGAACTACAAAGAGGCAACTATAAAGCAGCTCAGGAATTTTTGGAAAGCGGAAAGCGTATAGCTCAGGACAATAATTTTGCAAGCGGCGCAATTTATGATGCAATCGCCCGCAATCTAGCAAAAGCCTATCTGCGGCAGAATCAACCAGCACTAGCCCTACCGCTGGCCAAGGCATCACTAAAAGATCAGCTCACATACTTTGATCTAGATAGCCCAGACTGCCTGCGCACACAAATCGAGATTGCCAGCATTGAAGGCAAATTGGGCAACCAGGCTCAAGCCCTTGTCACAGCACAAGAGTGTGTCAATAAGCTGGAGAATAAACTGGGCAGTCAACATGCAAACATGGCCGAGATGTGGCTCTTACTTGCCGAACTCGAAATGGCTAATGGCAAAACTGCTAGCGCCCAAAGTCACTATCAAAAAGCTCTGACAATATTGAGCAAGGCAATTGGACAGGACAACGATAGATACAAAATGTTTGTGGCAAGACAAAATGATTTTGGTGCAACTAGCAATAGTATTGCCACTAATCGTGGCGCTAGTAGTGGCAGCAGCCCAAGCTCCTTGCAAATCACCGACCAGGGCGGTAGTAGCAACACTCCTGTTGCCGACAAATGGGCTCTAGTTATAGGTGTGAGCAAATTTACCAATCCATCTATCAATCTCAAATATCCAGCTAAAGACGCCCGAGATTTTTATGACTTTTTGATCAACAAACAACACTTTGCAAAAGACCATGTTGGACTATTGCTGGACGAAAAGGCCACCAGAGAAAACATCTGCGCCATGATTGGTGACAAATGGCTGCCCAGAGTGGCCGCCCCTGACGACCTGGTACTTATTTATATCTCCAGTCACGGAAGCGCCTCAACTATGGACGTGGGTGGACTTAACTATGTTGTCGCCCACAATACAGATGTGGATAGTCTCTATGCCACTGGTATACCGCTGCAGCAACTGACTCAAATGGTCAAATCCAGAGTGCATAGCAATCGAGTCGTAATAATCCTCGACGCCTGTCATAGCGGCGCAGCATCAGCGGACTCCAAAGGACTCTCGGTCAGTCGCAATTATGACGCCGAAGCAATTGCCCAGGGCACTGGCCAACTAGTACTTTGCTCCAGCTCACCAGCAGAAGTCTCATGGGAATCAAAGCAATACAACAACGGCGTTTTTACAAAGAGATTGATGGAAGCACTAGCTAAAAACGGCGAAAAAACCAGCCTCTCTGATGCCTACAGCTCACTTAAAGAATCAGTCCAGAATGAAGTTTTGCGCGACCGCGGAATTTTGCAAACACCAGTGCTTAAATCCAGCTGGAATGGCAACGATTTATTCATCGGTGCCAATCCGACCAAACCAAGACCAGGGCTAACGATACCGCTACTAATGAGTACTAACACTGGGGCCAAATCATTACCTGTTGCAGCTAAAGCATCCGGTATAAAGACCAACCAAAAGACTCTAAAAGCAAAATAGCGTGGCTCAAATGAATTATCAAAGCAAATCACTAAAACTCTATTTTGAAGGCAAGTTAATTGGTACCGTCAGTGATATCACCTATGTAACTCCAGAATTTAGCGGCAGGCTTGTACCGGCACCGGACTTCGAGGCTATTCGGGAAGCTATGTCTATCATGACTGATGACTCCGCCGACGACATCGAAGGCAACTCAGAGAAACGCTGGGACATGATCGAAAGCTATGATCATGACTGGTTTTTTGAAGACGATGCCGGAGAAAGAGAACAGGTCTACATGCCTGCTATTTACGATGACTTGGTCGTTAGCTGGCGCTGGTGCGAGCCACACTACGCTTAGGTCACACTGGTGTACAGCAAAAGCTACAAAAGCAAAACCGCCCGCAAATTGCGAACGGTTTTGCCCAATATCCTAATTCTCAAGCAGGATCAAAAATGACCCTCAGCAGACTAGATCATCTCATCGATAAAGCTCTTGAAGAGTTCTTTATCAGCTTTGGTAGATTGTTTGACCAATGGTCCTTTTTTGAAGGCCACTTCGCCATCCTCGTAGGTAGGCATGTCTTTTTTGTAGACAACACCCAGAGGAATCTTATCACCCCACTCAAAAGCTTTTTCAATGCTCTTGTAGAAGTCGGTAGGATCCCAGTTTTCGTCTTCGAGCTTGTAAACACGCTCTTTGAAGAAAGGATAGGTATTGATCTTGTTGTAGGTAACGCAAGGGCTAAAGATATCTACGAGAGAAAATCCTTTGTGCTCGATAGCAGCAGCGATAGTCTCAGCGAGATGTTTTTGCTCACCAGAGAAAGCACGCGCAACAAAAGTAGCACCAGATGTAATGGCCAGTGCTAACGGATTGAGCGGAGACTCCAGGTTGCCCTGAGGTGTTGATTTTGTCTTAGCACCGAGACCGGTGGTAGGACTTGTTTGTCCAGTGGTCAAACCATAAATTTGGTTATCCATTACCAGATAGGTCACATCCAGGTTACGGCGCATAGCGTGGAGCAAGTGTCCAACACCGATACCGTAGCCGTCGCCGTCTCCACCAGTGATGATCGTTTTGAGATCAGTATTGGCTAAGTGAGCGCCGGTAGCAGTCGGCACGGAGCGTCCGTGCAAACTGTGGATACCATATGAGTGGATAAAACCAGGGAGGTTAGAGCTACAACCAATACCTGATACCACCAGCATATTTTCTGGTTTGATACCGAGTTTGGCGGCAGCCATTTGAAGTCCTTTGAGGACGCCAAAGTCACCACAACCTGGACACCAGTCGGGATCGACTGGTCCTTTAAATGTTTCGACTGGAAGCTCTATTACAGTTGCCATCCTATGTATTCCTCTTGAGTTAATGACTTACGAGCGACTATTCAGCAGCAACTTTTTGGAAGCTGTAAGTAGAACCGGTTGAAACACCCACTTTCATGTGTGCTGCGGTTTTGCCGGTGGCCCGTTCGGTCAATTCAATATTCCAGACTGGTTCGCCATGACCATTGGCGGAATCCATGTGAAACTTCGATGGACGGAGTTTTTCCATGGCGTGAGTACGGATGTAGTGATATGCCAGGTCTTTGGCTTCTTCTTCAGTGACTTCCAGAGCCAATTCTTTACCAGCAAGGATGCGTTTGACATGCTCGAGGATAAATTTAGGCTCAATAGGTTCGCCATCATATTTGTTGATATGACCGTCCATTTTGATGCCTGTTTCGGATCTGATGTATCTTGCCATTTGGCTTGTGTAGTTGACTTCGACTGAAATCTTCTTCTTAGCCTTGGACAGGATCGCAGTCACTTCTTCCGCATGGAAAGGAGCGATGTACTTGATATTGAGCAAGTTAGCTTTGATACCGTTATCAGCAAGAAGCTTGAGGGATTCGGTAGCTACGCCCCATGTGGAGCCCCAGGTGACAAGAGTGACATCAGCATCGGCTGGTCCTTCAAGTACTGGTGCTGGTAGAGCCTTCAAGAGATTTTCAATCTTGCGTCCACGTTTCTCCATGATTTTGCGACGCATTGCTTGAGTCGTAAACATATCGGAGATGAGGATAGATTCTTCGTCGTGCTCATCTGTAGCTGAGACAAACGCTGTACCGGGAGTACCGGGGATAACGCGTGGGCTAATGCCTGATTCGGTAAACTTAAATCGTTTAAATTTGCCTTGAGTCTCTGGGTTCCACTCGGTGACAAGCTCTCCTCTGTCGTGCTTAACATCGCAGTTAAATACTTCAGGGTCGACTGTCTCGGGGTGCTCAGAGAGCAAGAGATCAGACATAAACAAGATTGGCACCTGGAACTTATCAGCGATGTTAAATACATCAACTGTGGTTTCGTAGGCATCTGCTACGTCGCGTGGAGCAACAATCAAGCGAGGAAACTCACCTTGTGATGCGCCATAAACCTGGAAGAGGTCAGCTTGTTCAGTCTTGGTAGGCAAACCGGTGGAAGGACCACCGCGCTGTACTTCAACTATAACTACTGGCACTTCCATAATGCCAGCCATACCAACTGCTTCGGTCATCAGAGCAAAACCACCACCGGCGGTTGCACACATAGAGCGTGCTCCAGCGATACCAGCACCAATGGCCATGCAGACTACAGAGAGTTCGTCTTCACACTGTTTGACGCAAATGCCAGTCTTTTGAGCGTGGCTTGCCATCCAGTGCAAAATTGTGGAAGCAGGGGTCATGGGATAAGCGCTGTAAAACTTACATCCAGCAGCATAGGCACCAAGAGCGATAGCTTCGTTGCCAGTGATAAAGGGACGTTTTTTACGGCTGAATTCCCACTTCTCATGCAGAGGAGTTAGATTGGCTTTGGCAAACTCATAGCCAGCTTTGAGCAAGCTAACGTTGAGATCAATGACCTTCTGGCCTTTGTGGCTAAAAGTGTCAGCCAATACTTCGCCTGGGTCCTTGAGACCAATACCAGCGATAAAGCATGCGGCACCAACTGCCACTGTGTTTTGCATGATCGCTTGGAGCGGTCCGTGCTCTTTGACTACTTCCTCGGTTACTTTGCTCATTGGCAAACCAAGGATACGTACGCCTTCTTTGACCTGACTGGGATCGCATTTGATCTTGTCAGAGTTAAATATGACTGCGCCGCCCTTATCCACTTCACCGGCATGACGCTCGATGGAGTCTTGATTAAGTGCAACGAGTACGTCTAAGGCATCACCATGAGAATGAACTTTTTCTTCACCGATTCTCACTTTGAGCCAGATGTGTCCACCACGAATGATGGATTGATAACTGTTATAGGCGTATACGTGGAGGCCAAGCCTGCCGCATGTACGAGCCAGGGTATCGCCGGATTTGTCCAGACCGTCACCGGCGGCTCCAGCAATCCCAATAGTGACTTCCTGCATTCGATTAACCTCAAAAACTTAAATTACAGAAGGTTTTAACAACAAATTTGGCATGGAGTCCTTGATAGGACTCAATTTAAAAGGGCGCTGCCATGCGCACCTGCACAAAGAGGTAATTTAGCACAAAAGCCAACACAAGTTGGCAAGCGTGAGGGCCTGTGAAGGCTTTTAAGCAACAAAAGTTGTCACAGGGCGAGTAAGTGCCCAGTTTGCAGCTCGACTGCTTAGTGGTGGGCTTCGCCAGTAGACTCAGTCTGGTGCTCAGATTGGTGTTCTGTTTGATGCTCACCGGTGTGACCTTCTGGTAGGGGCACTGTCATCCACCATCCCATTATCCCAATCAACAAAATGGCGGCGGCGCCTGCCAGGGCTTTGGTCAATAGATCATGCTCGGGAGCAGCGTCAGCGGGAGCGGCGTGACCGCCGTGTCCATGGTCATCATGACCGTGGCTATCTGCGGCACTGTCGTGTCCATGACTGTCGTGTCCGTTGCCGTGATCGCAACTGGCGCTATGCTCGTGGTCGTCACCTTTTGACATAAAATCGTCCTCAGTATTGGTGGGCAATAAAAGCAGTTAATACTTAGTGGGGTGGCAGTACGTAAGCAATCCAGGCAATACCAGCCACAGCGGCAAATATAACTAGAGCGTAGTACTGTGCGCGACCATTTTGTAAGTATTTGAGCACTTCGCCCATACTCATAGTGATAAGACCCAGTCCGTTGACTATACCTTCGACAATGACCTGGTCCACAAAAGACCAGACAGTGCGGAATGTAGGCAAGAAGACACGGTCGACCAGACCAAAATAAAGGTCATCCATATACCATCTGTTGAACGAGAAGTTGTAGAGCAGATTGGGGAAGCCTTCTTTTGCTTCGGCAAAAGTCTTGTTGATATGAATTGTCTTGGTTTGATACATGGCAAATGCCAGGAAGATACCCAGACCAGCTACGACCACCGAAGTACCCATAAGGGGCAGATTGCAGCCTTCGAAGTGTGGACCCATGGGACCAAATACAAAAGCAGCAAAGTGGTTAGGTAGACCGTGCTCGGCGCTGGCACCAGCAAAAGCAGACTGCAAATTGGCGATATTGAAGCCGAGATAACCAGACAACATCGATGGTACTGCAAGCACCAGGAGCGGCCAGGTCATAGAAGCAGGTGACTCGTGTGGGTGAGCATCGCCGCGATAGGCACCGGTAAAGGTCATGAAATATGCTCTGAACATATAAAAGGCAGTCATACCAGCGGTAAGCATCATCAACCAGCCAATTACTGGATGAGTGTGCATGGCCGCTCCGATGATTTCGTCTTTAGAGAAGAAACCACTGAAGATGGGGAAACCGGAAATAGCCAGACAGCCAATCAAGAAGCAGAAATGCGTAATTGGCATGGACTTAGAAAGTCCGCCCATCTTACGAATGTCTTGCTCACCATGTAGTCCGTGGATAACAGCACCACTACAAAGGAAGAGCATGGCTTTGAAGAAAGCGTGGTTGAAGAGGTGGAAGATACCGCCGGTAAATGCACCACAACCCAGACCTACAAACATATAGCCCAGCTGTGAACAGGTTGACCAGGCAAGTACGCGCTTGATGTCGTACTGGCTCATGGCAATTGTGGCAGCCATAAAGGCAGTGATAGCGCCAATGATTGCCACTACATGTAGTGACGATCCCATTTGACCATCTGGAGTCAACCAGATTGGATATGCTCTGGCTACAAGATAAACACCAGCAGCAACCATGGTGGCAGCGTGGATCAAAGCGGAGATAGGTGTAGGACCTTCCATAGCGTCTGGCAACCAGACATGGAGAGGAAACTGCGCTGATTTAGCCATGGGTCCCATGAAAATCAAGCAAGCAATAAAGAATAGCGAACCGGTATCAAGCATATGAGCTTCGGTAGCACGGGCAATAACTGTAGCAATCGTGGTGCCACCATCCCCGATAAAGCCCAATGTGACGATGCCATTCCAAAAATCTTTTGTGGCAAAAAAGAGAAAGAGAATACCGATAAGGAAACCAAAGTCACCGATACGGTTGACCACAAAGGCTTTCATACAGGCTTTGGCAGCAGACTCTTTGGACCACCAGAAGCCAATCAAGAAGTATGAGCAAACACCGACGAGCTCCCAAAAGCCGTACATCTGAAAGAGGTTGGTGGAAACAACCAGTCCAAGCATTGAACCAGTAAATAAAGATAGATAAGCGTAAAAGCGAGAATAACCAGGGTCTTCGCGCATATAGCCGTGAGTGTAGATTTGCACCAGCAAACTAACGGCGGTGACAACTATGAGCATCAAGCTCGCCAGGTTATCTACCAGTACACCCACCGACAAAGTAAAGCTATCGGAGACAAACCAATCAATATTTTGTTGGAAGTGTGGCGCACCATAGGAGCCAGTGGCCAGCGCCTGAAAAATGGCAACAGAATGAAAGAGTCCATAAAGAACAGCACCAATCGATGTCACCATCGAAAGCGTTTTAGAAGCTCTGAGCCCCATGATAATCAGGAAGCCCGCTAAAAATGGTGCCGCGACTATCAAGCCGGCATGCTCAACGAACCATTTCAATTGGTCAGGGCTAAGTGGCAGCAAAATCTTTCTCCCGGTTTGATTCCAAATCAACTCTTTTCAAGTGCTCTTCTTCTCTTGACTTGTCGGTCTAGTAAAAGCGAATTTTATTGAGCACTAAAACTATACATTCATGACGTCCCGTACAGAGCAGTTGATAAGCCATCGTTTAGAGTAAAAGTTTTTTCTCTTACATAATTGTTCAACTAGCCCCTTTTAGAGTGGAAATGGGTGGCAGTGTTTTGCTGAGCCCTTTATACTGATGGCGCTAAATTTCATTCAGTATCCCCGGGAGTCGTCCGTGAGTCACGAACCACAACACCTTTTGACCGCTTTATTTCTCGTCCCTTTGATAGGCGCGCTTGCTATCGCCTGCGGACCAGAATCGCAAGCCAGAAAAATTGCTATCGCCTTTTCAGGCGTCATGTGCCTGGTCTCAGTATGGCTCTTGACTCAGTTCAATCTGGCAGACGCAGCTCACTTCCAATTCATGGAAAAGTTGCCCTGGTTTAGCCAACCTTTTCCAGTGCAGTACTTTGTCGGCGTCGACGGTATGTCGCTATCGCTGGTGGTACTGACAGCCTTTGTCACATTGATGGCGGTATTAGCCAGTACCTCTATAGGTGACAATCGTCCGAGACTTTACTACGCCATGCTCATGCTCCTGATATTTTCAGTGCAGGGTGTGTTCATTTCTCTTGACCTCTTGCAGTTCTTTGTTCTGTACGAGCTAGAGCTTGTACCTATGTATTTCCTCATTGCTATCTGGGGCGGTCCAAACGCGCCTATGCAGCGCTCAAGTTTTTGATATATACATTCTTTGGTGGCGTTTTGATGCTCGCCGGACTTGTATATATGTACACACAGATGGGTGCCGGAGCTGGCGGTGTCGCGACCTTCGACATGACACAGCTCTCACAAATGCCTCAGCTCTTGCCTAAAGACGTGCAGATTATTGCCTGCCTGGGCTTCTTCCTGGCATTCATTATCAAACTGCCTTCGTTCCCTGTACACACCTGGTTGCCTGACGCCCACGTCGAAGCCCCCACACCAATCTCCATGTTGCTAGCAGGACTCTTGCTCAAGATGGGTAGCTATGGTCTGGTACGTATATGTCTCGGATTTTTCCCGTACTTCTTTATAGATTACGGTCCGCAAGTAATGGCTCTGGGTGCTTTTAATATTGTCTGGGCGGCAGCAGCATGCCTGGTCCAACAAGATATGAAGCGCATCATCGCCCTATCGTCTGTAAGCCACATGGGCTTCGTGCTCCTTGGTGTAGCCTCGCTTTCATCGGCAGCCCTCAACGGTGCTATCTTCCAGATGATTTCACACGGTGTGATTTCAGCCCTTCTATTCTTCCTCGTCGGTACTGTCTACGAGCGTACACATACAAGACAGCTGGGTGAAATAGGCGGTGGTTTGGCTAAACAAATGCCAACACTGTTTTACTTCTGGATGCTTGGTTGTATGGCTAACCTGGGCTTGCCCGGACTATCTGGCTTCGTTGCTGAAGCAGCCATTTTTTATGGTGCGTTTACCTCACCCATGTCTCAAGCAATCGCTTCGAGCCATATGGTGCAAGGCTGGCTCGTCTTTGCTGGTCTCGGTGTGATTCTCACTGCCGCATATATGCTCTGGCTTATTAAACGCCTCTTTTACGGCATTGAGCTGGACAAATGGAAAGGTCATCTCACCGATGCCACTCTCAACGAAAGAGTCATTGCTTACAGTTTGTCGTTCTCAATCCTGGCTCTTGGCATTTATCCATTGATGGTGACCAAGTACTCTCAGCCACTTGCTGATCAGATGGCCAAGGATGCCAAAGAGCACATGAGTGTGTCGGGCGTAGTTGCTCCCACAAACATTGCCAAGCGCTAACTGATAACTACTTTTCAAGGGACTCTACTAGAGGCTCGGACAATCCGTCAGAGCGGTAGCTTTTGCTACTAAGTACAGCAGCCTGGTGCAATGCTTTGATTGCCTCGGACTTTGCTCCACTGCGCAATTTACTTAGTCCAATAGCCAGATAACAGTTAGCTTTGTCCTGCTCATATTTAGCGCCAGCAATCAGTTGCTTGTCGCTAATTTGCCCACGCAAATAACTATTTATGTCCTTGAGCCAATCAAGTGCCGCTTTACTCTTATCCTCATCATATCGCTTGTAGTAGTCAGCAGTTTTAGCAAAGCTCTTTTGCATCATTGGTTCAATTTCGGGCTGTCTATTTAGCAAAACAAGCAAATGATGGACCATCAAATAATCATCAAATTCATAGCGACTCACGGCTAAGTCGCCGGCAATAAGCTCTTTACTTAGCTCCTTGATGGCAGCTTGATAGTCGCCACGCACGAGAGCAAGTTTTGCTTTGACAGGGTGGGAGCGCTCTTTTGACTTGACTAC
This sequence comes from Candidatus Obscuribacter sp., assembly GCA_016718315.1. Classification (GTDB taxonomy): domain Bacteria; phylum Cyanobacteriota; class Vampirovibrionia; order Obscuribacterales; family Obscuribacteraceae; genus Obscuribacter. Next base: position 56,469 of record JADKDV010000002.1, read on the forward strand.
AAAATCACTAAACTTTTGGTGAAAAGTATAGCGATCGTCGTCAACCTTTTGACCAGAAGCAAGAGTAACGACACAGTACGGAATCGACTCAACATCAAATTTATCAGTGAGAGCCTTGGTAGCGGGTAGGTCGGAGAGTTGTTTGTTTGTTAAATCCACTCGGACAGGAATGAAATTGTTGTTGATTTCAGATATCACCGATGGTGCTCTAAAGTAAACGCGCTCTCGTTTTTTACAGGGCGGACACCAGTCAGCAGTAAACTCATATAACACCAGATCTTTACCAGGTCCACCGGGCTTTTTGAGTAACGCCTCGCACTGCTCAGGACTGACCCAGGCAACTCCTTTACCTGCTGGAGCAGTAGCTTGAGTCAACTTGGCATAGACTCTAAAGCTAAGTAACCAGCAAACGATTACGATAAACCAGATAGGTATTGCTAGCGTACTGAGAGGCTTTTTAGTCTGCGCCATAACTAAACTCCCTGACTGAGAGTGCAAAAACAGCGAGCAACAAAAAGAAGCCTATATTGGAAATAAAAATAGAAAATTCGTAGAGGTCAAAAGCAGAAGTAGAAGCCATAGAAACCAGATTGACACTGGTAGGCAGCAAATCACCAAACCAGTTATCGATAAACAAACAAACTGATTTTAAAACCTCAAGAAAAATGTCTTTGGACTGCTCAGCACGAGAATAAATCGCACCAACACCAGAGCAGCCGTACAAAATAAAATATACAAGTCCAGCCAGAAGCGGTGCGGCACTATGCAAAAATATCATGAGACTGGACCAACTAGCGGCATTGCATAAGATGCTTAAAAACATCAGGGGGCTGATGTCGATAGCAGTGAGCCCAAAACAAAGTCCAACAACTTTAGCGAGTAACAGAGATAGACTCATCACAAGACACGCTCCAACTAGAGCCGCACAATATCTCGATATGACATAGCAAAAGCGAGTGATAGGACGAGTAAACAGTAGTGACAGAGTATCGGACTCAGCAATAAGTTTGCCGCTGGCAGGACCATCACTGATAAATAAATAGGCGACAAAACTAAACACCATGCCGTTTGTGTAATATTCCTGGATAAACTCGGCGTAGTCCTTTTGATTTTCGGCTGTCAAAGCAGGATGCGGCATAGAGAGCGTAACAGCCATGCCAAAGGCAGGCAAAATCAAGACCAGCAACGGAAAGAGCCAGTAGCGCCAGTCCTCAAACTTAGTACAAAATGCGTTAACAAAAACGGCTTGATTAAAGAGAGTGCTATTAATTTTACTAGCAGTGGTCACGGGGCACCGCCTGACTCTACAGATGGAGCAGACAAAAACAAATCGACCAGTTCACGTTTTTCGAAGCTCGATTTAAATACACGCAAACCAGCGGTACCGAGAGCAGCAATTATATCGGCGGCTTTTTCGTTAGTATCGACGCTAAATTTAGCGGTATCACCATCAGTATCAATCAAAGCACATTGAGTAGTACTTGAGACTTCCTTTAAGATTGTCTCCACCGCCAGATTAGAGGCGAGCCAACTGACAATCAGTATCTGTCTAATTTGCGATAGCTCGGCTACCGCCGAAACTTCCTCAATTTTGCCCTTACGTATAAAGGCAATGCGATCACAGACTTTTTCTACTTCATGTAAGTGGTGCGAGTTAAGCACTATGGTCATGCCCTCTGCTTTGCACTGCAAAAGCAATTTACGAATCAAGATAAAGCCCAGTGGGTCCATACCAGAGGTGGGCTCATCCAAAAAGAATATTTTAGGTCTACCAATCAATGCCTGAGCAAAACCCAGTCTTTGCAGCATACCGCGCGACAGCTCTCGCACTTTGCGCTTTTTGATGTCGACATCAAGCTCCACTAAAGAGAGCACGCGTTTGACCGCACTATCGCGCTCGGCAGCGGGCAGCCCGGCTAGCCAGTGATGATAACTGAGGAATTGTTTGATTGTCATCCAGCGGTAATAACAGGGACGCTCGGGCAAAAAGCCGAGCAGCGGTTTTACATCAAGATCAAACGGCGACATACCGTTTATCTCGATCTCTCCAGATGTTGGATGATTGAGTGCCAGCAAACAGCTAAATATTGTAGTTTTGCCCGCACCATTAGGTCCGATAAGTCCAAAGACTTCACCGGCATTGACTTCAAACGATGCATTATCAACGGCTTTAATCTTGCCGCGACGATACACCTTGGTGAGATTTTGTACTGTAATTAGAGACAATCAGCACTTGCTTTGACTGAGGGCACAGGGCTTCCTCAAAGTACTTACCCGCTATGGGGAGGAAAACCTACCCCCCTTTAATGGTTTGATATAAATCAATTGTTTGCCTCCAAGCGGATTTGACTTGAGTCGTTCAGGTACTCTTTTCATTGTCATTGGAACGGCGGTCATTGGACTACTGGTCATCGGTTTACCAAAGACACTTTGATATGGAGGCTTTCTGGTCCTTTCAAAATCGCCAACGTGAGCATTTTTGTCCAGCTTTTTGATTAGCTTAGGTGAAAGTGTAGACTTTAACTTATCTGATTGAGTCGCGGCTGTTGCAGAGACTGGAGCGGCCTGTACTTTGAGGCAAGGGTCTTTAGTCTGCACTTTAAACTTCTTTGGCACAACCGGATCTTCATGATTAATCCGCACTGACCTTACTAGACTTGGATCAAAGTCTCCAAACATGGGAAAGGATTTACCAGACTGAGCACAGACAGGACCAATAGAGACCAGACCAGTAGCCAAAAGCAATAAAGTTAATTTGGACAACATAAGACACCTACCTCAGGCAAAGTGCAATCTATGGTCTTACTTTATCTTCTCCACCTTGCGGCTCAATTGGTATCAGCTGTGGTGGCGTCTCGATATTGATATTACCGGCACCACTTTGTGAGGGCTTGACGATAATACGCCCCTCGATTGCTTTACTGACGCTCTGCGAGACACTCTCAATCAAGTCAGCGGCTGTATTGGCATCGTAATATTTGCCACCGGACTTTTCGGCAATACAATTGAGCTGATTGCGGGCAGCGGGCTCGCGCTTGAGGCTCAGTCCGACTACATCCACTTTGATCTTAATACCATAAAGTGGCAGCTGCTCAATAATTTTGCAGGGATTGCCGCCGCATGTATCAGCACCATCAGTGATTAAGATAATCACCTTAGAACCAGTAACAGTACGGAAATCGCTCGTTGCCGCTTGCTCAATGGCAAAAGCCAGTGGTGTCATACCATAAGGCTTTATCTGTCTGACCTTTTCAATTATTGTGCGTCTATTACCACGCCCCAGAGGCACCCAAAGAGCACTATTGCGACACTCACTCTCAGCAGTACCAAAGCCACCACCAAACATAGATGGATTGCCGCCTTGATAGCCCTGACCAAAGACCCGCAAACCCAAATTTATATCAGAGGGGATACGGGATATAGCGTTTTGCAAAACTTGCTTGGCGGCATCCATTTTTTGAGTATCGCGGCCCAGGGGCTCAAGCATACTGCGTGACCCGTCAACGATAAAAAGAATATTGGTGGGACCGGCCTCACGCTCAACACCGGTCTGCAAAAGTGATGAGCCAGTACCAGCCTGGATAGTGGTGTTACCGGTGCCAGCTTGCAGAGTGGTATTACCTGTACCGGCTTGTAGAGTCGTATTGCCAGCACCGCCCTGCAATCTTGTGCTATTGGCGCCAGCTTGCATGGGATACTGTGCTTTGACTGGATTTGAGACCCCTAACAACAGAGCCAGCATGACTGCCGCAATAAGTCCAATTTTTGTTGGTCTATTAGTCATTTTTGTCAGTTTTCTCTTTATCACTGTCAATTTTCACGTCTTTATTATTGTCTGCGTCAGTAGCTTTGTCTTTGGCTTCGCTCTTTTCTTCGCTTTTTTTCTTTGTCCTTGTCCTTATCTTTCTTCTTATCCTTTTTGGACTTGCGCGACTTTTTGTCACTATCATCGGCGAGCTTTTGGTCCTTAGAGGACTCTGCTGGAGTAAGACGCTCGCCCGATATCTCGGTCTCTACATCCCCTTTGGTCTTGACCAGGATAACTCGACGGCTGACTGGGACGGATTTTTGCCCCTTACCCAAAGTGCCCCAAATGGTGACGTAATAGAGCCCCTCTTTGTTGCTATTACTGAGAGGAATTTTGCCACTAAAAGCTGCGCCATCGAGTTTGATACCACCTTTGACAGGGATATCGCTTACTGGTCTGGGCTCAGAAGTCGAACCTGAAATAGCGATTAGAGGTGCAGCCAGGGCAATTGGTGGGAAGAACATGCCGCCACCTATGGCAGCCACCATGCCCACAGCTTTGAGAGTGTTTATTGCCATATCATGGTTTTGCTCACTGCGAGCAGCATAAGCCACATAATCCAGCGGAGGAAAGTAAGGCAGAGCTTCTTCCGATTCATCGCTGGCGGATGCCATGCCTTCGGGATTGTAGCCTTCCCAGGCCAGGGTGACCCGGTCAAAGATATAGGGGCTATGCATTACACCTTTGACTTCAAGCTTTTCACCCAGAGTTGCTTCAAAGGGCAATGGTCCCATCACACCATGGCGATTAATCACCTCAAAAGTACCAAAGGTACGCTCGCCACCAGCGCCTAATGCCGCAGCAAAACCGATGTGAGTAGCATCAGGACTCAATAGCGCGTCTCTGTCGTCCTGGCGCGATATCAATGACTTAATAAGAGCAGCAGCACTGGCCCGGCAAAGCTGTCTTGCGCCCACTTCAGAAGTCTTTATCGAAGCCACACATTCAGTCAGGGCATCAGTGCCTTCAGCCAGCGTATAGCGGCGGTCAGGACCATCACCCTTTTCGCTAAAGTGCGATATAGCGCTGCGCTTAGCTTGATCCTGGACATGCTCTCTGGCGATTTTTTCGGCGTTATTGTCGGGAGCAATTGGACCAAGACCAAAATTACGTCGCTCAGTGTTGACTAACTCAATAGCAAATTGAGCGACCTGCTCTGGAGTTGCTGCTTCCAGGTTTTCAGGACGATGGGCGATTTCATCGAGATAGTGTTCTACCTTAGCCGATTCAGCCGCTCCATTTGGTCCATCTATCAGTCCCAGTCCCTGCATTACATCTTGAGCCTGATTGCCTGCGCCAAAGGATTCATCTCTAGCAGCAGCCGAATTAGGATCGACGTCTGGTCCACCGATGATAGTTTTTTTCAATCTTTCGGTGCGATCAAAAAGTGTGTCTTCACTATAGGTACGTCTAAATACTGTGGTCTCAAGGGCTGCCAGTCGCTCTGTGATATTTTGGCCGGGCTGTCTCTGTCCGAGAGTAAGGTCTTCGAGTTTGCCAATAGTAGGATAAGGGTCGGTAACGCCACTAGCACCGCCAGTAGTGGGTGGCACAGCAGTCCCAGCTGGCGTCGATAGGGGCAAAAGTCCACGGGACGGAGATACTGGAGATGATATTGGAGGTGATATCGGTGGTGCTACAGGCGGTGCTGTTGATAATCCAGCGGGATTGCCAGTACTGTGACTACCGGAGGGCACATTGCTTGCTCCAGGTGGCACCGCTCGTGGTGGCGGCACAGGGGATGGCGGTGGCGGGGTGAGGACATCAGGCACTGGAGCCAGTGACTTAAACTCAGCTGGTCGATTGATGCGTGTGTCCGTGAGGGCTGCATTGGTTTTTGTTGCCCCATTAGCTTTTGGCGCCGCTGTGCTGGCCTTTACCGGACGGTCAATGCGAGTGGTGGGCAAAAGTGCAGCGGGCACCGGGCTTGGCGGTGGCAGGTCGGACTGACTGGCCTTATTAGCAGCAGAAGCAGGCAACAGCAAGACGGGAGCTGGCAAAAGTCCGGGCAAAACAAGCACAATAAGTGCCAGATAACAGCCAGGGACTGTCCAATCCGGTGCTTTGCTTTGAGCTTTAGCCTCTACTGGTCTTTTCATATCTTTCCGCCACATATATTGTGCGCATAACCGGGCAGAAATCACAAATAAACCCAAATAAAGTAAAAGCCATGCTCAGACCAGGCAACCAATAGCACCCTGCCTACCGGTGATGCCTCCTGACTGTCTGTGCGAATAAAACATCTCAGGCAAACAGCTAGTACAGTAAGAAGTCACGTCCACACTTGCTACGCCGCGCTGTAAAAGCTGCATGGCATTGATGGCTTTGAGATCCGGGCGGTTACTGTCGTGGACAAAAGCCTGCTTAAGCTGCTCAGCTTGGCTCGGGTCTTGGCACTTAAGAGTGGCCATGAGACTAACCACCACGTCATCTCCAGTAGGATAGCAACAGGGACCGATGGCTGGACCAACAGCCGCCACCATATGGGAGGGATCGCCACCCAATGACTGCAAAACCTCAACAGCACGCCCGGCAATAGACTGGGCAGTACCGCGCCAGCCGGCATGGACAATAGCTAAGAGTCCTTTATCTCGCTCATAGACGAGGACAGGCACACAGTCGGCAAAATGCAACAAGACTGGCAAATGCTTGTCGGTGGTAGCCAGCCCATCAACGCCTGACAAGTCCTGTTTGGCAGCGCCGTGGTGGACTTTGACCACATTGCCACTATGCACCTGACCGGGCACTTGCAATATGTCATGGTCTAGAGCCAGCGCCTTAAGCAGTCTCTGCCGGTTTTTTAGGGCAAATGCTTTGACAGTATCATCGCCCACACTGCGACCCAGATTGAAATTATTATAGGGACTGGGACACTCGCCCCCGTGGCGGGTGGTAAATGCATGAGTAAGACCGGGCTCGTTCTTGAGCAAAGGTGAGCGGGTCAACTGCATGCCGTCGATGGTCTCAACAGACCACTGGTTTTTGGTCAGAGCTTTATTAATAGTATTTTGCATATTAGTGTAGCGATAAGCCTCCACATACATTTATAGCCTGTCCAGTAATTCCGCGCGCCTCATTTGTGCATAAATATGCCACAAGACTGGCCACCTCGGATGGCTCGATAAAGCGCTCTTGCGGCACTGAGAGCCTTGTAAATTCTTGAGCATCTTGAGCGGGCAAACCATTTAATGACTGCCAGTCAGGATCATCAATTTGCTCAAAAGCCATATCAGTAGCGACCCAGCCAGGACAAACTGCGTTGACAGTAACGCCATTGCGGGCTGATTCGAGAGCAGTGGACTGAGTCAGCCCTAAAAGAGCAAATTTTGACGCACTGTAAGCCCCACCATAAGCCTCTGCCGACTTACCCGAAATAGAAGAAACGTTGACTATGCGTCCCCAATTTTGGCTCAACATGCCCGGTAAAAATGCACTAGTTAAAAGCATGCTACCAGTAAGGTTGATGTCCAGTATCTTTTGCCAGGTATTTAGTGTGTGACCAGCTACCTGGGCTGTTTGATAAACTCCAGCATTGTTTATCAAGATGTCGACTGTGCCTAGCTTTTGTTTGATAGCATCGAGTCTGCCAGCGACTGCTTCGGGTACGGATAAATCTAACTGCTCAATCGAAATCTGGCAGTCCTTATATATAGAGAGATCTTTGGCCGCGGTCTCCAGTCGGCTTTGATTGCGTCCGGTCAAAATCAAGTGTTTAATGCCACACTGGCAAAACAATTGAGCAATAGCCAGACCAATGCCGCGTCCAGCGCCAGTAATCAGTGCAGTTTTTTGAGCAAGCAAAGTACTGCTAAATGCACTCGATTCAGACCGGTTTTCAAGATTCAAGATTAGAGTCCCTTCAGGTTTGCAAATCAGGTCAAGATCGAAGCATCTGTTTTATATGCAAAACCTATTCAACAAGAGCACCAGTGCGTCGTCCTCAAATATTCTCACATAATCGCGCTTTGTAACTTAGACATGATTGCGGGAACACTGGTAGACTTCTTCGAGTCATTTAAAAACGTGTGGCGAGAGGCTGAGATTTAGCTCCTCTCACACTTTAAAAAAGTAAAACGTCCAAGCAATTCCCTACTTACTTAAATGTATAAGCGGTACAAAAAGATGAAATCCAAAACTAACTCGTTCAAGCGTACAGTCTTAGTGAGCGCACTGACTCTCAGCCAGACCCTCTGCCTCAGCGCTCTGAGCCCTCTTGCTGCCTTCGCTGCAGACAACGAAATAAGAGTGGCTGGTCAAACAATCTTTAGCGTACCTGCTGCTGCCGGCATGACCGCCGACAAAAGAGCAGAAGTAATCCAACAAAATCTAGACAACGCTCTAGTTGCAGCCAAAGACCGCACTCCTAGCACCGTCAACATCTCCTATGTAAAAGGAGTGCCTGTCGTCACTGTTGGTGGCTATCAAGTCGTCACCGTGGATAGTGGCAGTGCCAAATCCATGGGTACATCTCCAGCACTTCTCGCTAAAAAATGGGCAGATGCATTGCGCAGTAGCTTGAGAGATCAAGGCAGTGTACAGAGCTATGTATCACAACTGTCGGGTGACTATTCATCCTCAGCTCCAGCGGCAATCCCCGCTCGTCAAAACGAGCAATTTGCCACCCAACCTCAACAACCACAACAACAGCCCTACACCCCCTATGGTGGTCAACCTCAATACGGCAACGGCGGACAACCTCAGTATGGTCAACCAGCCGCTTACGGCAACGCTACATATAGACAAGGTCGCGTCACTTACGCACCTGCTGGTCTAGTCATTCCGATTTCACTATCTAGCGGTATTTCCACTCAAGTGGCCAAAGCCGGTGATGTGATTCAAGCTTCTGTCAGTCAAACTGTCATGCTCGGCGACTCCATGATCCCTGCGGGCTCCGTGGTGATGGGTACGATTACTGATGCCGAAGCCGGACGTATGCTGGGCCGCTCAGGTAGTCTCGGTGTTAAATTCAATAGACTGCGTACTCCAGATGGTATCGAAACACCAATCTCAGCTCACCTGGTGGGCGGCATTGGTAAATACACCGATGGCAATGGCGACGAAGTCGTCAAAGGCGAAACCTGGAAAGGTAAAGTCGTACAAGCTGGCGTTAGAGGCGCAATCGGTGCTGGTACCGGTGCTGCTCTCGGTACAGCCGTCGGCGCAATCGCTGGTGGTGGCAGAGGGGTGGGCAAAGGCGCCTGGTCCGGTACTGCTATCGGCGGTACAGTCGGTGTAGCTCAGAGCTTGCTCCTGCGCAAAGGCAAAGACGTAAACGTCCAGGCTGGTACCGCAATGCAAATCCAACTCGATGCTCCTGTTAGCATCGCTGGTGCTGCTCCAGTTAGCCCCTACTAACTGACTGCTTAACTAAAGCTAGTTAACAATAAAAGGGAGGTCTCATCGACCTCCCTTTTGTTTTGCAATAGTCCTGGCAATTACTTCTGGGACTTATCTTTGCTGTCTTTCTTTTTGTCCTTTGTACGGACATCGCCTTTGACCTTGGTCTGTGCGTTAGGCATCAGCTGAGCTTCGCTGGCGGCTTCGCCAGTAAACTCTTGCTTAAACTCAGCGAGGAATTCATCACCTGGTTTGATGATTGCTTCCTGACCTTTGGTGACAGTATCCTCAATCAAGAAGCTACCCGGTACGCCACTCAAAAAGCCCCAGGCAAAGCCTTTGATACGGCGATGGCGGACATTGGTGCCGACTGGCTTCATGAAGGCAAATGATGGATTAGCAGCACCAATCAAACCGAGTGCTACAGGCATAGCGCCAAAACTAAATACACCGATAGGTCCCATGGCAGCATTTAGACCGACACGGACTGCTTTGTATTTGAGCTGTTGTGACCACGGACCAGTGACCTGACCTTCGTGGTTAACGCCCAATAGTCTGCCTTCGGCTTTGTTATTGACCACGCGTGCAGTCTTGGCTGGTGCGGCCACCAGTGGCAAGTGCTCGCCTTTTTCGGTGATGATCTCGTCAAACTCAACGCCCAGTACACCAGAGTTGCGATACCATCTGGTGGGGCTGACCAGTGAGTGCATAACGCTACGTGCCTTGAGAGCATAGTTGATATGACCACGGACTGTAGCGCCCTTTTTAGCGATCAAACGATCACCAATCTTGAGGTCGTATTTGAGACGAGCATCGATGGAGTCACCATTACGGGCAGTCTTACTGGAGAGCTGAGTCAAAACCACCACCGGGAATTTAGCCCCGGTCTTGATTCTGGTCTTACCTTCGTCGGTAGGTAGATTTTCGTATTCGACTACACGTTCGACTTCGTCTTGTTCATCAGCGTCAAGCACAGGCACTTCACCGTCACTACCGGCGATGGCACTGGCTGAGCTGGTCACTTCGTTGATGGTGGCACCAAGCTGATGAGCAGTCTCGATATCGAGAGTATCAGCAGTGGTCATGGCACCAGGTTGTTCTGGGACAGGCTGACCCAATTGCGGAGTCTGAGGACTGGTGATAAGACTTGTGGCATCAGGATTGAGGATGCTACCAGCGGGCAAACCAGTTACAGCAGCTGTACTAGTCGACTCTTGAGATTGAGGTGTAACAACGGTCTCGGTTTGAGACACTTCTTTTGTCAGGGCGCTAGCTGGCTTACTATCTAAAGTTGGTGCTTTGTCGGTGTCGACAATTTCCACAGCTTCTTCAGTCGCAGACGGTGCTGACTCAGGCTGGGCACTTGTAGCGGGAGTAGACTGGAGCAAAGATTGCTGTTGTTTGATCACAGCCGCTTCAGTTTGATTGCTCGCTTCTGCTGGAGCAATATGAGCTTCGGCCAGAGCTTTGTTGGCTTGCTCAGTGGTTTCCGCCTTTTGAGCTGGCTTCTCTTCTTTTACTTCAGCTTTCTTTTGTTCTTGCTTCGCTGCTTCTTTTTGTGCTTTAAGTTGAGCAGCCTTTTGCTTTGCTTCAGCTTTCTTTTCGGCTTCTAGCTTTTGCGCTTCTTCTTTGGCCTTGAGAGCTTCAGCTTTGAGTGCTTGAGATTTTTCGGCCGCCAGTCTTTGCGCTTCAGCCTTGTCCCGTGAGGCTTGTGCTCTGGCATCAGCCAGGGCTTGCTCTTCTGCTTTTTTAGCTTCCATTTTAGCTTTGGCAGCTTCAAGCTTGGCCTTTACTGCATCAGCTTTAGCCTGGAGAGCGGCTTCTTTTGCACTCTGCGCCTTGGCGGCTTCAGCCTCTTTTGATTCGCTTACCACGCTGGTCTTAGTGGCAGTAGTCTCTGCTTGAGCTTTAGGCTCGCTAACCTTTATTGGCTCTGGAGCCTTTGCCTTTGGTTTCGACTTTGGTTTCGCTTTTGGCTTTTTCGGTTTTGGGCAAAACCATCAGGTCATTGCTGTCATTCCAACTAGGGGCAGCGGCTTGAGCCTCGGCAGTGGGCGCATCTGTTGTCTGTGCCAGTGCAATTGGCGCCATACCAACCGCCATTTGGCAGCTCAGAAGTAGACTCAAAGCACGCGGTAGCTTGGACGTTGCTCGGGGACTCACAAAATAACCCATTTAATTTGCCTCTTGCTCTACCGGACTTTTTGGATGCCTTATTTATCGGCTGTGGCACTCACACTCAAGCGAAAATTATGCCAGCCTAATGAATATACAATTTATACAATTGAATGCTCGGTATATACATCCTTGACTACAAGGCTTAATATCCCGAACACCACATGACAACAAGGCTCGCGCCTGCTCAACAGCACCGGGCAATTAATTGCCCGGTCCCAAAAGCTGGAATGCTGCCCAATTACGTGGCGACCGATCACGACTGAGAGCCGAAAGCTGTGCTTTACGCAGACTTTGCGCAGGACCAAGACCGGCTTGTTTACTCTTATAGAAGTTTACAAGTTCGTCCATTCTGTCGGTATCTGGCTGAGCCCACAAACTCATCAATACATTGCGTGCGCCAGCATAATTGAGTCCGCGGCTAAAGACTTTAACACCGTTACCACGTACATCTTTGGAGTTTACAGAGCTTGCTGACCAGACAATCAAATCACTGGGCATACTGGTACCACAGAAAGTACCAGCAGTGACTTTCTTGGCGGCAGCCTCACCACTGCTATCACCCAAAATAGGCAATACTGAGCGCAGTGGATTGCTCTCAAGCAATTGCAAACGAGCAGGGAAATGGACAACAGCCTTGCCCTTAGCTTGTTCTTCTACATGATCAATGGCAGCATCTTTGCCATAAAGCGTTGTCACACGATCTGAGCCGACCACATTGGTGATTTGATTAGCTTCGGACTGCTCACCGCCACCAGTGCTATTACTATTGGCAAAAAGCATGCTCAAATCCTGCGCAATGCGCGGTTGACTATCCATCAACACAGACATTGATGAAGTCATTGTGAGCAAATGGTTCTCTACAAAGAACTTACCTTGCTCATCTATGAGTGCAGCAAAGGGCAAGTTATAGAGCGGACCATCGGGCACAATTACAATCATCTGCTCAGCAGTGTTAGGCATAAACTGTCTAACAGCTTTAGGCAAGAGCTCAGAGTAAAGAGCTTTGAGCGTCGCTCTATCTGCTTCACTAGAATTAGCTGCGTTAGCGCCACCAGCTGAAACAAGAAGTGCTGACACCTGACTTTTTAGTCTCGCTCTATCTACATTTAGCTGACTGGAAGAGACTCTGCCACTGGGCTCCACTGTGAATGCCATAGAGCTATCCGGTCCAATTAGATACTCAACAGCCACTGCGTTGTATTTCTTAGACACTTCTACTATGTCACTGATTTTTGTTGGCAAAGGAGCAATCAAGCGAGCCAAAGAGCGATTGGTGGCAATCAAGCCACGGAATCTTTCCATCCAGCTTTGCCATTCTTTAACAAGCCGGTCTGGAGTACTGATCAATTCAGCTGCGTGAATTCTCGATCTCTGTGTGACCAGTTCGGTGTAGACGTCACGGTCGACGGGCTTGACCTGACCACCACGACGCATCCATTCGGTAATGAAGTTTTCTTCCTTGATTTGCTCGGCTGTCACCAGAGCTTCTTCAGTCATACCCTGGCTGGCCATCAGCTGTACCAGTAGGTAAGCCATATCCTCACGAGAAGTGGGGAAAGCAATGGAATCGGCTGAAGGAAACTCACCAGCTTGTGGTGAACGGAAATAAGAAAGGGCGCTGGTGAGAGCTTCTTTACCAGGCTCCACCTCGCCGCGGGTCAATCTGATTTTGCTCAGCAAACAATAACTGCGCCACAAACAACCATCGTCATTGATTTTACTGGCGATATCAATGGCTTTATTAACATAGGTCTCGGCGGCAGTTATGTCTGCGGCCTTGAAGTTAATTTCAGCAAGCCCCTCATTGAGCCTGCCCTTGAGGAGAGCATCATTGAGTGGTTTAACGGCAGCAAGAGCTCCGTCAAAACGGTTTTTGGCATCTCTAAAGCTGCCGGTACGATACTCAGCGCAGCCCTGGTTTTGCAATGTCACAGCTTGCAGACGTGGTGACTTAGGATTGAGCACGACGTGATAGTCAGCCGCTTGTTGCAGATATGCCAAGCCTTTACCTGGTTGACCATCCATTACCTCAATCACACCAAGAGCGTTGTAAGTCTGAGCCAGACTGAAGTTTTCAGACTTAGCTTTGAAGACAGGCAAGGCTTTGAGTAGATACTGGCGGGACAAGTCGAGATCACCACAGGCCGAAAGCACAAAGGCGTAACCTTCATCGATGTTAGCTTTAATCAGCTCAGGCACCGCACGGGGGTCCAGTTTGGGCAGGATTGCATAAACTTGCTCGTATGATTTACGGGCACCGGCAAATTCATTTGCCGCAAATTGAGCGTTAGCAATAGATTGATAAGCCGAAGCTTGATAAGCAAGACTGTCTTTGGGTGAGGCTTTAGCTACAGAGAGAAGTTTATTGGCTTCTTCCAGTGCGGCCACAAACCAACCTAGTTCGATCATTGTACTGACTATGGCAGAGCGCACCTGCACAGCTTTGGAGAAATCACCCTTTTGGTAGCTGTACTGAGCACCTTCCTGGAAGTAGCGAATCGCTTCTTTGGGTTTGCCAAACTTATTGCACAAATTACCGCAGAGATACATGATTCTCGCACCCTCTTCAGGGTTATTGAGCTGACCATTGCTGAGTGAACGCAAGGCGGCGTCGAGTTGCTGCACAGCCCAAATAGGATTATCTAGACCAAAGTATGCCTGAGCCAGAACCACCCGACACTGTGCCAGTGAAGATTGACTGCCACCGCTGGACAATAGCTCTAGAGCATTCTCGCCGAGTTGTTTAGCTTTGACCCACTGCGCCTGGTCAACAAAAATCTTAGCCATATTGGTCAGGGCGCGGCCCTGACCCTCTGTATACTTCATCTCAAGGCAGATACCGTACTGTTCTTGCCAGCGAGTGAGAGCCTGCACACTGAGACCCTTCTCATAAAACTCCTGACCTTCTTTTTCAAGCTTGGCGGCCTTTTCCATAGTCTGTGGATTTTGCTCGGCGTCTGAGAGCTTCTTCAACTCTTTGACGAGCGACTCAGACTGAGTGCTGGTATCAATTGGAAAGGACTCTTTAAAACCAGGCAACCGAACAGTAGGCTTGGCCTGATTAGTAGCGCCTGCTACCAAAATGGCATTCATCGTAGATGCACTTTTTTGAGGACTAGCCAGTACCGGCATCGGGCTCCCGCAGGCGCTAAAGGCACCTAACAGAGCTATGGAATTGGCTACAGCAATTACTTTTCTCATCAATTCAGTTTTACTCATGAACGCAAGGTCTAAAACAACATGGTCTCAACCAGTACCCGGGCTAATTTAGGAAAATCCACTAGCTGGCAAAAAGAGTTGATACCAGCATCAAGGATAGTCAATATGAGGCGAGTTTGCCTGATAAATAAACGACTTTTGTAGTCAGATGGGCAAAAAATAAGGTGTTTACCCAGGTCTAAATTTCAACTCATCGGAACATTTGGCGCCCACAGCCGTCCGTCGATTTCACAGTTGTGTATGATTGCAACACTTACCGTCAGATAAAAAACTAGAAAGAGTCAGTCGGTATCAGAGAATTTTAAAAATCAAACCAGTGCAAATGTCGCTTTGGGACAATTGCAGGCTATCCAAAAATCCATGTGCGCACATCCAAAAGCGCCCCACCGGATATACAACAGAGATCCATAGCGCCCCCTAAGAGCGGCGCCATGGATCTCCAAAAGGACTAGTCGACGCACCCCAAAAGCGGCATCAACAGACACTTTTAACGCGTAAAATAAAAGCTTTTAATGGTAATCTTGAACTCCCAGCTTTTATTAAAAAGCGCGTCGTTTAAAAGACTTAAATCAGCAAGCAATTGCGTGTCCTCTTCAACCAATACGCCTAGCAGGAGCAATTAAATGAAAACACTTCAAAGCGCTACTTTAGCCATTGCCTTGAGTTTAGTAAGCAGTCAAATTTTGACCCTCCCAGCCACGGCTGACACAATTCAGGCAGGTGTGCAACGCACCCAACCTGGCAAAGTCAAAACATACTTTCAGAACCACGACGCTGTGCGCAAAGCCACAATCGGCGCTGGAGTCGGTACGGCAGCCGGCGCTGTAACCGGTCTGGTCTCAGGCAAAGGCCTGGTCCGGGGCGCTGCTATCGGAGCTGGTACCGGGGCCAGTGTCGGGCTCGTAAACTCTAGTAAAATTATGAGCAGACATCCCATCGCCAAAGATCTAGCCAACGGCACCTTGACAGGTGTAGGACTGGCATGGTCCGCCTCTAAAGGTCATGGCCAAGGCAAAACTGTCGCCAAAGGCGCTGCCGTAGGAGCAGCACTCGGACTGGGAGTTGGTCTACTTAAAGACAAACTCAAATAAGGTAAAAATGATAAACAGAAGTCAAGCACTCGAAGAAGCACAACAGAGAGAATTTGACTTAGTGGTAATCGGAGGCGGTGTCGCAGGTGCTGGAGTAGCACAAGACGCCGCCTCCCGTGGTTTATCAGTACTAATCATCGAAAAAGATGATTTTGGCTCTGGCTCCAGCAGCCGCACCACAAAATTGATAGATGGCGGATTGCGCTATCTGGAGCAGATGCAGTTTGGTCTGACGCGGGAGCTTTGCCAGGAGCGCGGACTGCTTGAGCAACTAGCACCTCACATGGTGCGCGATTTTAGTTTTGTTTTGCCTGTAGTAAAAGACAAAAAGTTTTTTGGGCTCAAAGCGCAGCTAGGCTTAACTATCTACGATCTACTCAGTATCAATGCTCGCGGTGTCCGCAGCCACGAGAGACTGGGCAAAAAAGCTGCTCTGCAAGCAGCGCCCTCACTCTCCGAAGAGATGATTTCTGGGGCATTGAGATTTCACGACTGCATCACCGATGATGCTCGTCTTGTCCTTGAAATAATCAAGTCGGCCACCACAAGAGGAGCAGCTGCAATCAACTATCTCGAAGCAAAAGGCTTTGAACAAATCGATGGGCAGGTGCGCAAAGTACTGGTAAGAGATCGCCTTGGCGGTAGAGAACTATCATTTGACTGCCGCAGTTGTGTTAATGCCACTGGAGTATGGTCCGATATCTTACTGGAACAAATCGAACCAGGATGGCAAAAGCGCTCGACGCCAGTTAAAGGCACTCATATTATGTTGCCACTGTCGGCATTTGAGACAAACAATGCCCTATTTTTGCCGGCACCTGATGGTGGCTATGTATTTGTCGTGCCCTGGCAAAAAGCATTGATGGTAGGCACCACTGACAATGCCTATGATGGACCGCTGGACAATCCGCAACCAAATCTTGAAGAAATAGATTATTTGTTGTCTGTGCTCAATAGCTATACACGCCAGAGGACTATTGGCCGACAGCTAGAACGCGAAGATATAATCGCAGCGTGGTCGGGACTGAGACCACTTATATCAGGTTTAGCAGATGGCACAAACTCGCTCTCGCGTGAGCATGCGTTGTTTACTGGACCGGGCGGTCTGATAACTATTATTGGCGGACAATTGACTAACTACCGATTGCTCGCTCAACATGTAGTAAACATAGTCACAGCCAACCTCAAAAAACAGACGCCCGGTCAATATCTCAGTTTGTCAGCGTGCCGCACTGCCGAAATGATGCTCGGCGGCTGGCAAAACAAACAAGACTATCTGACCAGCACCGCTCAAATTGCAGCCCATGGACGTAAGCTGGGGCTGGATCCGGCCACACTGGTCCATATCACCGAGAGCTACGGCAAAGACGCTCTTACGGTCCTGGATATAGTCGAAGCATCACCGCATCTGGCAGAGCGTATCTGCCCGGATTTTCCGCCAATAATGGCTGAAGCGATGTTTGTAATTCAGCACGAAATGGCGATTTCGCTGGAAGACATCTTATCTAGAAGAATCAGGCTTGGTTTTGTGCACCGCGAGCAGTGCCTGACTGCTGCACCAAAAGTAGCAAGACTGGTGGCTCCCACTCTGCTCTGGGACAATGCGCGTATAGCCCATGAGCTGGGGCATCTCGCTCAAAATTTATCTACCTATCTGACAGTTGTAGCCAATGGATAAAATAAAAATACTCTGCCTGGGCAAACTACCACAGACACTTACACAAAGACTATATGACTGGCCACAACTGGGTGATCTCAAAATAGTAGAGCGCAAAGAGAGCCTGACACTGGACGAGCTAAAGCTTGTTTTGCAAGACCGTGATGTAGTTTTATCCGAACCGCAAGACAATCTCAAAGCAGATGTACTAAAGCATTTTGGTAACTTAAAAATGATCGCCCAGAGAGCCGTGGGCTATGACAATATCGATTTGCCATTTTGTAGCAGCAACAATATCCTGGTTACAAATACACCTGGCGTGCTGGACAATGCCACTGCCGACCTGGCTTTTAGCTTACTTTTAGCGACAGCAAGAAGAATAGTCGAGGCCGACAAATATGTGCGCGAAAACCGCTGGGAGGGCTTTGAATCAGACCTCTTACTGGGTGCTGAAATAAGCGGCAAAACACTGGGTATTATAGGACTTGGCCGTATTGGTCAGGCGATGGCCAGGAGGGCTAGTGGTTTTGGACTACAAATCATCTACACCCGTGAACAATTTAACGACAATACACTAGACGCAAAAGACCAAGTCTACCTGCAAACATTTGGCGCCAGACGTGTCACTATGGCAGAGCTTTTGACTCAGTCTGATTTTATTAGCGTGCACTGCCCTCTCAATAGTAAAACCACCGGGCTAATTAATAGTGAGTCCTTTGCCGCTATGAAAGCCGGCTGTATCTTTGTCAACACGGCAAGAGGCAAAGTGGTGGATCAAGGAGCACTTATTGAAGCAGTATTAGCAGGCAAAATCAAAGCTGGACTGGATGTATTTGCCGACGAGCCACAGGTGCCAGAGGCTCTAAAATTGGCACCAAATGTAGTACTGGCACCACATATCGGCTCAGCCACCAGTGAGACCCGTTTCAAAATGGCTGAATTAGCCGTCCAGGCTATTATCGACGCAGTAGATGAGCACTGTCCGGCAAATAGTCTCAATCCCCAGATTTTTGCCAACTTTATCAAAAACATCAAAGTAACAAGCAGGTAATTTTGACTAAAGGTTTTAAACTAAGCGCCAAAAACAAAGAAAGACTCTGGGTGGTTTATTTTGCAGTACTGTTTTTTTGGGGACTGCAAGCATTTATTTTTTTGGGTAAGCTGCATCAAAATGGTGAGCTTTTTGCCCAGGTAATTGATAAGAAGCCCTATGTCAGCGACTTTGTCAACGTATACAGCGCTGGTGTACTTTGCCAGCGCAATATGCAAAAACCAATCGATATATATGATGCCAGTGTCCAGGCCAACTTACAAAAAGAACTTCTAGCGCCAATTGTGCCGGAGGACCCTTTTTACAACCAATATCCACCAGTGATGTTTTTGCTTTTTTATCCACTGTCATTTTTTACAATGCAGGGCGCATGGATAGCCTGGGCTGTATTTTCATTTGCCCTGATTAGTCTTGCTATCTGCCAGACTGTTCTACCTTTATATAACAGTCGCATCAAAAAACTCATTGCCTATACAGCAATTATGGCGAGCTATCCAACCTGGCTCAGCTTTAGGCTGGGACAAACATCTTTGTTGCTGATGCCAGTGATGATGTATTTCTTTTATTTACTACAAAAAAAACGCTACTTCTGGTCGGGACTTGTCTCCAGTTTGGTACTACTAAAATTGCAATATTTGCCCACCACTGTGGCAATCGGCTTTGCCATGGGCCGACTGCCTTATTTGCTTGGCTTTGCCAGTGGGGCAACGGCACTATCTCTGGCATCACTCCTGGCCCTTGGCTGGCAAAACTTTGTCGCTTTTCCTCAGGCAATCTTAAGTGGCGAATCTGGTGCTAAAGGCAGTGGTGTGGCACCTGAGATGATGCAAAATCTGCGCGGAGTAATGGTGCTTTTTGCTGGCGCCGACACTCGCAGCGTACACATTACAGCAGCAGCACTTGGACTTATTGCCATTATCAGCATATTTGTTATCTGGCTAAGATTTAAACGACACGAAAAAGTCACCACTGATGAACCGGCCATAAGAGATGGTCGCTACTTTATGCTTATCGCCCTGACTCTTTTTTTGATGCTTATTACCAGTGTGCACACCCATACACAAGATTATGTACTGGCAGTAGTCGCTTCATCGATGTGCTTTTATGTCACTTATGAGCGTCATTTACCGCAGTCAATGGCTGACAGCCCACTGAGCCGTTGGACACTGAGACTGGCTCTGGCTTTTCCTGTGGTGAGCTGGCTCTGCTTTTTTGCCATGCCATTTTTGCAATTGCTCAAAATTCAGACTTTTGCCTTTTATGCCATGGTGCAAACCATACTTGTCAGCCTTTTGATTTTTAAGACTCGCCGCCAAAGTGTGAAATAATCAATCGGTAAGGTTATCCCGGGAAGTCATGAAGCTAAGCGCCACCAATTATTTAGTCTGCCTCGATTGTCAATCAGGACTGAAACTGGCACCAGGCTACACCATGGACCCAAACCATGCCGCCGAAGTTTTTGAAGGCTACCTGACCTGCGACAAATGCAACAACCAGTACCATATAAAAAAGGGCGTGCCGCGCTTTGTCGATACCGAACGCAGTAAACCGGAAGACATCCAGACAGGTAAAAACTTTGCCGAAGAGTGGCGCCGTTTTAACAGGATGGACACTCGCTATAAACAACAATTTTTTGACTGGGTCTATCCAGTTGACGAAGCCTTTTTTAAAAACAAAGTAGTCCTGGAGTGTGGTTGCGGCAAAGGCAGACATGCCAAAATCGCCTCAGAATCAGGCGTCAAGGATATTTTTGCCGTAGACATCGGTGAAGCAATCGACGTAGCCTACGAAAATGTAGGACATATGCCTGGTATAAATCTGGTGCAAGCTGATATCGAGCACATGCCGTTTACCGCTGAATTTGACTTTGCTTTTAGCGTGGGCGTATTGCACCATATGGAATCACCAATCCACGGCTTTGTCGCCATGGCCAGTAAAGTCAAACCAGAAGGCTCAGTCCTTGCCTGGGTATATGGTCGCGAAAACAACCGCTGGCTTATCCGCGTAGTCAATCCAATCAGAGTCAATTGCACATCCAGACTAAATCCATCGATACTGATGGCACTATCGGCGATGCTGGCGGCACCACTTACTTTTGGTTGCAAATTTGTAGCAAAACCCTGGGGTCAACTGCAAAAGAAAATGCCCTTTTTGCCAAGACTCTTTTATCAGGATTATCTAGCCTATATAGCCAGTTTTGACTTTAATGAAATACACCATATTGTCTACGACCATCTGGTGGCACCAGTAGCAAATTACGTAGCCCAGGACTATTTTAGCCAATGGTTTGTCGAAGCTAAAAGAGCTGAACCAGTCTTGCGCTGGCATAACCGCAATAGCTGGACTGGTTTTACATCGGGAGACCCACTTTTGCTCAGTGATATGCGCAGCAAAGTCAAAAGTGACTTACCGGCTGTGCACAAATAGGGGACGGCAAGGGTACCTATTTAGAGCTCATCCAGTTCATCGTCATCGTCATCTTCATCAAGATCATTGAGACTCATATCTATATCTTCTTCTTCGCTGGCCAGGTCGCGGGTCCGTTGTATCGCCGAGCGTCTCGAATCAAAGCGATAACGATGATTGAGTCGGGGAATTGACTTGCCCTTGCCTTCACCACCGACAACTTTAACGCTGGCTTCTACTTTACTTGATGTTTTGCGAGCTTGAGCCTGCTTCTCTTGTGATTCACTGACCATGGTGGCATAGCTTTGATAACGATCAAAACTTATTGTAATTGGCCCATCTTCGTCTTCAAAATAAGCCACTAAAGACTTTTGCGGGATACTCTCGCTGTCGCCTTGCCCCGGAGCTGGGCTCTGGTCAGCGTCATCTTCTTCATCGTCGTCGTCATCGCCTTCTTGTTGCTCGGTCTCTTGAGCATCTTCATCATCTTCTTCAATATCTTCATCATCGATATATTCTTCTTCCGCTTCTTCGTTGTCGACTTCAGATTGTTCGCCTGCGCCTGCGTCCTCGTCTTCATCCTCATTTAAGCCAGGAAAAAGCGCCAGTACAGCACAATCAGCCTCCACTAGATGAAGACAATTGGCAAAACGACAATGCTTAGCCAGCCGCTCTATCTCCGGAAACTGAGCGGCGACGTCTTTGGGCTCGGGATGGAGAAAGTCATATAAATTGAATCCAGGGGTGTCGGCAATCCATGTCAAAACAGAAGAATCATCACCTTTAAACTGCAGCCGATAGAGTTCACTGGCAGTGGTGGTATGACGGCCAACACCAAAATCATTCTCCATTACCCCTACTTTTAGCCCAAGCTCGGGTGAAAGTATGTTCAGAATGCTCGATTTACCCACCCCAGAAGGCCCCGCGAAGACCGAAACCTTGCCAGATAAGCATTTGCTAAGGTCGTCAATGCCCGCGCCCGTCTTAGCCGAGACAAATATGACGAAGTATCCAAGAGGTTCATAAATACTTCTTAAACGTTTAACCTCATTTTGGTCTACTAAATCGCACTTATTGAGGCATATAACTGGACGCGAAAGTGGCAACAGGAGCTGAAAGTGCACCAAATAGCGATCACACCATAGGGGGGAGAAATCGGGTTGGCGCAGGGCCTGTACAATTACAACCTGGTCGACATTGGCCAGCGTGGGTCTTTCGAGGAGATTCCGGCGAGTACGTTGAGCAGCAATAACTGCAGTGCCCGCTACCCGATCTACTTCGTCGAGTTCCACGCTATCGCCTGTGACGATTGATACGCGCTCTTTTTTTAGCCGCCCTCTAGGCTGGCAAAGGAGCACTCGATCCAGGTTGCCACCCAGGTCTCCCTGGACATGCACGAGATAACCTCCGGCATGACTCCTGAGCACAATAGCGCTATAGGGCAAGTCCAATTAAAAATCCAATTTGCTAGTAGAAGTAAAACTATTTTCCATCCTAATAGATAAGCGCACTAGATTACAACCGACAATACAGGTCCGAAAACAAAAATGAGCACGGCAATCATGGAATCACAAGCAAGCGAAGTAAAGGCAATGTCAATGGCACAAGGCGGCGAGGCAGATCTCAAAGAACTAGCCCACATCCGTAATATCGCCATTATCGCCCACGTTGACCACGGCAAAACCACCCTGGTGGACACATTTCTCAAGCAAACCGGCGTCTTCCGCGACAACCAGGAAGTAGTCGATTGCGTCATGGACAGCAATGACCTGGAGCGTGAGCGTGGCATCACAATCCTGGCCAAAAACACCGCTGTCAAATACAAAGACCACCTGGTCAACATCATCGATACCCCCGGCCACGCCGACTTTGGTGGCGAAGTCGAACGAATCCTCGGTATGGTAGACGGATGTCTACTGGTGGTTGACTGTGGCGAAGGCCCAATGCCCCAGACCAGATTTGTATTGCGTAAGGCCCTCGAGAGAGGTTTGCGTCCTATTGTTGTAATCAACAAATGCGACAGACCAAATATCGATCCTCATGTTGCAGTAGATAAAGTATTCGATCTCTTTGTTGAGCTGGGAGCAGATAGCAAGCAGCTCGATTTCCCTTATCTCTTTGCCTCGGGTGTCAAAGGCATCGCCATGAAAGACCCAGCTGAAGAAGGCAAGGATATGTTTCCTCTCCTTGATCTCATCCTCGATCACTGCCCCGCTCCAGAAGGCAGCTTAGAAGCTCCTTCGCAATTTCAAGTTTCAATCCTCGAATACAGCGATTACCTGGGTCGTATCGGTATTGGACGCGTCCACAACGGCGTAATTAAGAGCGGCGAACAAGTAACCATGCTCAAAGAAGATGGTACAGCGATCAAAGGACGTATCAGCAAGCTGTTTACATTCCACGGTCTCAAAAAAGTAGAAGCCACAGAAGCCAAAGCTGGAGAAATCGTAGCGATTGCTGGATTTACAACTGCCAACGTCGGTGACACCATCGGCGGAGGAGATAATGTCCAGGCTCTCAAGCGTATTAAAGTTGACGAACCCACCATGAAAATGGCATTCCTCGTCAATGACAGTCCATTTGCCGGTCAAGAAGGCAAGTTTGTCACTTCAAGACAAATTCGCAGTCGCCTATTTCACGAGCTTGAGACCAATGTCAGCTTGCGCGTAGCCGAAACCCAAAACACCGACACCTTTATTGTCAGTGGCAGAGGAGAGCTGCACCTCGGTATCTTGATTGAGACCATGCGTCGCGAAGGTTTTGAATTCCAGGTCTCAAGACCGGAAGTAATCGTCAAAGAAATCGATGGCGTTACTCAAGAGCCTTTTGAAAGACTCTTTATCGACGTGCCAGATGACTTTACTGGTGCTGTAATGAATGAACTAGGACCTCGCAAAGCCGAACTACAAAATATGAATGTAGAAGGCAATCAGGCTCTTCTTGAATTTATCATCCCCACTCGTGGCTTGATTGGTTTTAGAAGTGAATTTTTGCGCCTCACTAAAGGCAACGGCGTTATGAATCACAGCTTTATGGATTACCGTCCATGGTGCGGTGACATCGCTCGTCAACGTAACGGCGCTCTTGTTGCCTGGGAAGAAGGTGTGGTCACAGCTTACGCCCTCGGTGGAGCTGAGGACCGTGGTGTATTTTTCATCACACCCACTACCCGTGTGTACTCGGGCATGATTGTGGGCGAAAACAACCGCTCTCAAGATCTCGATATCAACGTTTGCAAAACCAAAAAACTGACCAACATGCGCAGCTCTAGCGCTGATGTTATGGTCACCCTGCAAGCACCAGTCGAGATGAACCTGGAAAAATGCATGGAATATATCGCAGACGACGAGCTAGTGGAAATAACTCCTCAGTCAGTCCGTATGCGTAAGCGTCAGCTCGGCAGACGCTAAGCGCTAATAGAGATTGCGACCAGAAACGCTCGGTATTGATACCGGGCGTTTCTTTTATTGTGGTACAACAAAATTATGCAAAGCCCGGCACATGATTATCACTATCAAAGAGCACTGGCAGCCTTTGCTCTGTCGCACTGGGACAAAGCCTCTCAGGAGCTAAAAGAGCAACTGGCAGTGACGCCAGACAATGCCGAAGCCCTCGCCCTACTGGCAGCTTGCAGTATCAACCTAAACAAAGCAGATGAGAGCCTAAAGCAAGCGCAAGCAGCTATCTCTGCCGCTCCTAATAGTGCCTACGCTCATTATGTTTATGCCTTTGCCCAGGCTTCAAGACACCAGACATTTGAGGCCGAAATAGCCATAGAAGAAGCACTCAGACTAGAGCCAGACTCAGCCACTTATTTAATTGCCTATGCCGATCTCAAACCAAAGCTCAGCGTCAAGGCTGTGCAACTTTTGCGCCAGGCGCTCTCTATCGAGCCTAATAGTGCCCCAGCCCTCATAAAACTGCACGAACGTCTCTTAGACCTGGGGCACGAAAAAGAAGCGCAGGAAGTGCGGGCTACAATGCTCAGACTCTATCCAAATGACGCCAATATCCAAGCCGCCTCAGGCTGGCAAGCGCTGCAAGCCCCCGGTGGTCATAAGCAAGCAGTGGATCATTTTGAACAAGCTGTGCGTCTAAGTCCCAATACAACCACTTCGGTAGAGGGGCTTATTAAAGCACGCTACCACAATAACAACTGGCTCTCACAGGTGCTCTCAAAAGTGCTCAAACAGCTCTCTTTGACTCGCATAATCTTGCTGGCAATTTTAAATACTATTGGTTGCACTATCTATTTTGTTATCTGCGAGTTTGGGCTCCATATCAAAGCCTCCATCCTGGCAATTTGTATAACAATTGCCGCACCGATACTGCTTATGGTGGCAGTAGTTTTGCTCGATATCCTCAATAACTTGGGATTTATCATCAGTCTGCTCTTTAACAAAAACGAACTAGCAGTGATGGTACCAAAGTACAAGCCCTATGTACTTGGTGCTACAGCAGCCCTAGTCTATGGTGCGCTAGCACTGTGGTTTAGTCAATTGCGCAAAAGCAATCCTGGTGCATTACCAGCGCTGCCGCACTGGCTTTATGATGACTGGCTTAGCACAACACCGCTGCTTGCTGGCATCATGCCCTTTGTCTTTATCGTGGCTATTTTGATGCTGTTAGCCGGGCTCACCTATATAGTGCGCAAACATATTTATCGCCGCCCGGCGAGCACCACATACTTCACATGTATGATGGCTGTATTTTGGGCCGCCAATATACTGATCTGGTTTGCCTTCAAAGCGACATTTGGCACCAATAAAGCATTTACAATAGTACAGCTGATTACGATGCTATTGCTCGTGGTTATTCCGCAATCAAAAATGTGTCGCACATACATCAAAAATACAATCAAAAACGACATGCAAAAAAAACAGAGCTTTGATTAGCGGCATCTAGCGCGGTGCCAATCAACTTTAGTTTTTGTGTTGTGGCAACAAAAACTCATCTCTAGGAAAAAGATCGCGATTATGCTTATCGTGAAAGTTTACACTGCTATCGTTGGGCACAACCGAAGCTAAAAATTGACTGACAAGCTGTTGTCCATCTAGATTGGCAAGCTTCATTCGTTCGTGCAAACAATACTGCTGATAACGTTCAATGGCCAAAGCCGTATCCAAATTAATTGGTTGATTGCTGCCAATTGCTGTAGTGCCAAAATATAAGTGATGCGGAAAAACAGAACGAAAGGTATCGTATGTGCGTTTAGTGGGCAACCAGGTGACAACAAGTCCACCAGGTTTAAGGCTAGCTTGCATGGCCGCAAAATACTCTTTTGAATAGAGCATGCCAGCGCGAGACGTATACGGTCTCAAAGCGTCAGCTTGTATGATGTCAAATTTCTTTTTTGAGTTTTCGATATAGCGCCGTCCATCACCAGACACAAACTTGATGCGGTCATCACTAAAGAGATGTTTAAGTGGCTTATAGTCCTCCTTCTGAGCATGCTTTTTCAAGACATCCAGTTCAGCTTCGACAATCTCGATGCAAGTGATTGACTTGGTGTTTTTGTGACTTGATGCCGAATAGCAAGTGTCACCAGAGCCCAGACCGATGATAGCAATGTCCTCTGGATTGGGGTGCAGGAAGAGAGGCGCTAGCCCTACCTGCGAATGGTAGTGACCAAATGGAATTTCAGAGTGCCCTTCACCATTTACATAAACGAAGTACTTATCGTCATAAGCTGTCTGCACAGCCGCTATGCCGCTATGACTCTCTTTGTAGATAAAGTCCGGCTTGCTGCCATGCAAAACTGACCACATCGACTGCGCATTTGGCATCGCCAGACAGGGCAATGATGAAAGTGCCAAATAGAGTAGACAACTCCTTATGCACTGGACCTTAGCGGCAGTTACATCAGTCTCTTTGTATTTTATATAAAAGTAGACTGGTAAAAATATTTGATTTAGTGCAAAGAGCGTCAACAAACAATTGAAAGTGCCCAGACGATCTAAACCTACAAGTCCTATTAACAAAAGTGCCAGGGTGCCACCCACAATATTGCAACTCTGCAAAACTCCCACGCGGCGACTGACGAGACTGGAATCACTCTGGACAGAATTTTGCAGACAATAGAAAGAAATACCCATCATAAAAGTGGGAGGAAAAACCATCAACAGCGCAAGACCAAAATAGAGAGCTCTAAACAACTCTCCCTCTGGTGAAAGCAATGCAGATAAACCATAACTGCTCAACTCAAGCGGATTGTATGATCCAAAATAATCATGCAACCAGACCAGCTGCCCGCCAACCTGGCTCTCGCGGTAAAGCACTATTTGAAAAATAACGGAGTAGACCGTGATGGCCACCTGCAATAGTAAAAACATTGAGCCAGTAGCATTTTTGAGTTTTTTGGCGGCAAAGAGCGAACCAGCGGCAAGACCACTTAAATAGAAGAACAGCAACCAGCTGAACGAAAATGTATTTGTCTTGAGAATAATGCCCAGTAATCTAAACCATACAAGCTCCAGCCCCAAATTAACAAAGCCAGAAAGCCCGTACAACAAACACCATGCGCCAAATGGTTGTTTAGCAGCAACTGGAGCTTCTGGCGCCTTTATAGACTCTGGTAAAGATATTGATTTAACTTCGACTCTACTAAGTCTCTTGAGGGGCAATATAACCAAAACTGCGGCCACGAAGTTAATCAATGCCGCTATGAGGGTGGCGCCTTCTATACCTAAGTACCGCATCAAAACAAGTCCACCAATGAGCGCCCCAAGCGCCGCTCCAAATGTGTTGAGAGCATAAAGATTGGTAACTCTAGAGGCGGCATCCGATTGCTCGGCTACGGCCACGCGCACTAATAAAGGAAAACTCACTCCCATCAAAAAAGTAGGCAGGCTAAGTACTGCAAATACAAGTGGTGCCAGTGTATGAGAGGGCAAGTGCCCACTGAGTTGCAGATAAAAATGCTGATAGAGCAAAGGCAAGCTGCCTACACCAAAAATTCCGATAGCTAGCTCAATAAGAGAGAGAGCAATGATGCACCGCCTCAGGCTCAGCCCTTTGCTTAATCCAGCCCCACAAAAACTACCAAAACCCAGCCCAGTCATAAACGCAGCAGCAACCACCGAAGCAGCTGCAGCATCTGCCCCCAGAGAAAAGGCAGCCAGCCGCTGCCAGGTTATTTGATAAACCAGAGAGGATAAGCCGCCAAGAAATACGAAAATATAGAACACAGACTTGTGCCACTTTTTTCTTGAATAATTCCGCGAAAACCAACAAATATACAAATACTTGCATATGTGCATACTTATAAGTATCTGTATTATCCAATAATTTGTGTAAGTTGGCGCAAAATCTAATCCACTAACAAAAAAACACTAAAGCAAATTAGTGCGGCAAGGACCAGTGGAGCGACAAAAAAAATGAGCCGCCGAGTCCGGCAGCTCATTTTTAACCTGTTGTACTGGTTACTGCATCTGTACCGGCACACCAACCAGCTTGCTGATTTTATCTAGCTGCTGCGCCAGTGAGACCAACTCAGAATAGGAGTAACCACCATCAGAATTTTTAAAAGCAGCTTTGACTACTTTTAGTGTGGTCAACTCACGTTTAGCACGGTTAGCTGTTTGATTGGAAATCTTGCCATTAGCCAAATCACTACTGAGGCGAGCCTCAATGCGTGCCTGACGTCCGTCTATATCTGTCCAGACCAGGTTTTTACCAGTACCCAGACGGTTATCTACGTCACGGGCGACTTTATCGAGA
The DNA here is from genome assembly GCA_016718315.1 of Candidatus Obscuribacter sp. Classification (GTDB taxonomy): domain Bacteria; phylum Cyanobacteriota; class Vampirovibrionia; order Obscuribacterales; family Obscuribacteraceae; genus Obscuribacter. Next base: position 84,935 of record JADKDV010000002.1, read on the forward strand.
TCGCGTACCAGAGACTCAGTCTCGCTAAAGTTAAGGCCGCCACCAGAACTCATAAACGCTGACTTAGCCTGATTGATTCGATCAAGCTCGTTCTTGAATTGATTGGCGGTTCTAACATCAAGTTTACGTGTCAAAAGTGCGTCACTAACACGACGACTGGTCTCAGAGATGCGACCATCGATACCTTTCCATTGACCGGCATTACCAGCCAATTTGGTCTCGAGTCGGGCTGACAGCTTTTCGAGATCTGTAGTCAAAGATAGTGACTCAGCATAACTCAGCCCACTACCACTAAAGCGGTAAGTCACTTCATCGCGACTGATGCGGTCTAGCTCTCTTGTAAATTCACGAGCCTGATCGGCAGTCAAACGACCAGAGGCCACGGCGTCAGCCAGCTTACTATCAATCTGTGCCTGTCTGGCATCGACATCAGGCAAGGCAGCCTGCCCAGAGCGCATATTGGTCTCAATACTGCTGGAGAGTTTTTCTAATTCGAGAGCCAGGGCAGCATGCTCACCAAATGAAAGACCACCACTGGCACGGTACTTAGCTTCCATATCGAGCAAGCGGTAAAAATCACGCTTAAGTATGTCAGCACCACCAGCGGTGAGACGTCCTTGCATTACACCTTCGGTGATGCGTTGATAGAGTTCGGCTTCGCGCTTAGCCAAATCAGGTAGAGCAGTCTCCGAATTTTTCATCTGAGCATCGGCGTCTTTGAGCAATCGATCCAGGTCCATGGCAATCGTCAAAGCTTCTTTGGCATCGAGATTACCATCGGAAGTACGACTGGCAACTTCAAATGAGAGGATACGATTATATTCGTTGCGCAAATCCTGGGCTTCTTGCGCCGAGAGTTTACCGCTTACAGAGCCACCAGAAATAGCCTGATCTGCTTGCTCTTTGCGAGCCTGAATAGTCTTAGAGACATAAGGATTGTCACGGCTTTCCTTTTCGACTCTGCCAGCAAGACGCTCCAAATCGAGAGCAATGCTCAATTTTTCTCTCTCATCAAGAAGCCCATCAGCAGCTTTAAAAGCAGCTTCACGTGAATTGATACGGTCAAAGTCCTCGAGCAAAGAGCGGGTCTCATCAGCGGTCAACTGACCAGTGACTGTGCCCTCTGAGATGCGTTTATTGATCTCGCCCTTGCGTTTGGTCAAATCAGGTATTACTGTGATTTCGCGGTCTTTGACTGTGCGAAAAAATAGCCCCTGCAACTTAGTCAAATCGCTAGCCAGACTGATTGCTTCTTGTGAGTCATACCCCTGAGCCGTAGCAGCAAAAGTAGCCTTGTTAGAGATGATTTTGTCGAGAGTGCCGCGCAATACGACTTCATCAATATCACTCAATCTCTGACTGGCTTTAGCGTCAGTGATTTTTTTGCTCATGTCTTCGATGGTGGCATTGATACCGATCCAGACCGGCTTGGTGTTAACTACAGCACGATCGATTTTGCCATTGAGGCGCTCCAAATCAATAAGCAAATTTTGAGCTTGCATAATATCTATTTGTCCGGCGCCGGCTGTTTTGTATGTTTCTTCTTTGCGAGCGATAGTATCTAGCTCATCTTTGTAGAGCTGGGCTTCGGTCAAAGTCAATAGACCAGAGGCAAGAGCCTGAGCCAGATTGCGGTCGACATCGAGACGACGTTTAGCGACATCCACACCGACATTTTGCACCACTTCACTATCAAAATATTGGACTGAGACTTCACCACTCAATTTTTCTAGATCAAGAGCCAGGGTCAATTGTTCTTCGGCAGTGAGGGGACGGCCAGTTTTGCGCAAAGTATCTTCGTTAGCAATGATGCGATTTAGCTCATTTTGCAGATTAGCAACTTCGGCATCAGTAAGTTTGCCACTACTTTTGCCTTCGTTGATTTTCTTTTGGATGTCACTTTGTTTGACATCGATAGCAGTCATACTGACCTGTCTATCGTGCACTGTGCGAGTCAGACTTTGACTGATGCGATCAAGCTCCAGGACCAATTTAATGGAGTCAGTCACACCTATTTGGCCATTAACTGGAGTAGCCTGCTGGATGCCGCGATTAACGTTATCCAGTTCCATATTTATTTGACTGTATTCTTGCGCCGTGAGGCGTCCTTGAGCATAAGCATCTGCCAGACGTTTTGTGATTTCGTCACGACGTGTATAAACATCCACAAAACCATTTTGTCTATCGGTCAAACTGCCTTCTAATTGTTTGACTATTTCGTCAAGACTAAATTGCAAACGCAAAGTCTCCCAGAGACTGAGCGAGCTATCGGATGCTCTAAAAACTGCTTCTTGCTCTGCCACTCTGCCCAGGTCACGCTTAAAGCCTTCCATCTGGACCTGGCTTACGCGTCCGGCACTATAAGCATCGGCCAGTCGCTTCTCAATGGAGGCCTGACGGGCGTCAACATCTGAGACACTCGAAATAGACGCTATGACAGTTTGCATATCAGCACCATGCGCTGGTCTGACACTCAAACCGATGGACATGGCGCAAAATAGTGATGCCGCAGTTATTGTTTTGAGAGAAACTGCTAAACGACGCTCCATAAAACCTCCTAACGAGTAAACCGGACTTACCGGGTCATCCCCACAGCCCTGAGCAAACCATATTTTAAAGCGTTTGGAGCTGCTTGCATCAGACCAATGCTTTTATAATCAGATAAAGAGGTTAAGTATGAGAATCAAAGTGGATAGTGGCGGCGGTTTACAAGCTGTTGTTTACACCTTTAAAAAGGCGCTAGAAGTCGGTCCACTCAGGCTCTGGAAGCGTATGCGCGCAAAAAACGCCTGCAAGACCTGTGCTCTTGGCATGGGTGGTATGCAAGGGGGTATGGTCAACGAAGAAGGACACTTCCCAGAAGTTTGCAAGAAGAGCCTGCAAGCTCAGGTGGCAGACATGCAGGGTGCCCTGGATGCAGACTATTTTGATAAAAACCCACTAGATAAATTGCTCACATTGACGCCCAAGCAAGCAGAAGACGCGGGACGCATCGCCTATCCAGTGATGCACATTGAAGGTCAGAACAATTTTAAGCCGGTCACTTGGGAATTTGCGCTGGAACATATAGCCACAGCTCTTAAAAACTCAAGGGTAGTCGACCCGGACGAAGTAGCCTTTTATGCATCAGGCCGCTCATCAAATGAAGCGGGCTTTTTGCTGCAATCATTTAGCCGTGTCTTTGGCACCAATAATGTCATGAACTGCTCGTTTTATTGCCACCAGGCCTCCGGCGTTGCTCTCAAAATGACAATCGGTAGCGGGACCGCAACTGTAGAGCTGGCTGACATAGGCAAATGCGACCTGGTGGTATTGCTCGGCGCCAACCCTGCCTCCAACCATCCCAGACTGATGACACAGTTAGCCAATCTCACCGCCCGCGGTGGCAAAGTAATTGTAGTCAATCCAATCAAAGAGCTGGGTCTGCAAAAATTTCGTATACCTTCTCAAGTCAAATCAATGCTCTTTGGCAGTAAAGTAGCCAGTCAATATCTACAACCTCTGGCCGGTGGTGATATTGGCTACCTCACTGGTGTACTCAAAAGACTTATTGAGACAGATAAAGTCAACTTAGACTATCTCAAAAATTATACCGAGGACTACCAAGCAGTGCTGGACCATGCTACTAGCGTAAGCTGGGAGCAAATCACAAAAGCGTGCGGGCTGAGCCAGGCAGAAATAGACGAATCTGCCACTATTATTGGTGCAGCAAAAAATGTGATTTTTGCCTGGGCTATGGGACTTACTCATCATAGCTTTGGTACAGACAATGTCATAGCAGTAGCCAATCTGGCTCTCGCCACCGGCAATGTCGGCAAACCGGGCGCTGGACTTTTGCCCATACGCGGTCACAGCAACGTCCAGGGTATAGGCACAGTGGGTGTGGCGCCAGATCTAATGGAGCCAGTCAAGCTAGCCCTCGAAAAAATCTATGGACAAAAAATGCCCGCAACAAAAGGGCTCGACACCTATGCCATGATGGAAAAAGCCCTGGCTGGTGGTATCAAGTGTTTGGTATCAGTGGGCGGTAATCTCTGGGGCTCAAATCCTGACTCTACATTTGCCTCAGCGGCAATGCGCAATGTAGACACTATGGTTTATCTCTCCACCAAACTCAATCCAGGACATTTCCATGGTCGCGGCAAAACCACAATAATACTCCCGGTGCTGGCACGCGACGAAGAGCCAGAGCCAACCACACAAGAATCAATGTTTAATTTTGTGCGTCTATCCGAAGGCGGCAGTCCCAACATCCAGGGACAACTGCGCTCCGAAGCACAAATAATCTGCTACCTGGCAAACCTGGTATTTGGCAATAAAGACTTTGACTGGCTCAAACTAACTAAAGCCAGTGAAGTCCGCAAATTGATTGCCGAAGCTATACCAGCACTAAAAGATCTGGCAAGCATTGACCAGACAAAAAAAGAGTTTGAAATAACAGGACGTGTACTACACACTCCCAAATTTAATACAGCAAGCGGCAAAGCAAAAATGCATGTCACGCCACTGCCTCAGTTTGCCGATGACTCATTGCGGTTAATCACCATAAGATCAGAAGGACAATTTAACAGTGTTGTCTACGAAGAATATGATCTCTATCGCGGCATACCGCATAGACATTGCATCATGGTCAATAAAGACGACTTAAGCAGACTCTCTATAAAAGACGGCGAACGCGTGCAAGTTATAGGTGAGGCCGGCCGACTCGATGAAATCGAAGTCGTCGAAAGTGACATCAAAGCTGGCGTAGTCGCCATGTTTTATCCAGAATCAAATGTACTTATCAAAGCCAATATAGATAGTCGCTCCAAAACACCAGCTTTTAAAAGTGCACCAGTCAAGTTAGTAAAAATGAGCAATTAAAACTATCAAGCGGGCATCCAATAGAGCAAGAGAATTTGAATAGAATTTTGGCTCAGACAATCACTTATAATAAAGCACTATCAATTCAAATAATAAAAGCACCACAACTAAAGTAAAAACTGTCAAGGCAATTGGCTTTGCAGTTACAGTGCCAGACTGCTTACGGCGTTCAACTTCGGACTCTTATGGCAGTGCTTACATTGCATCGGCTTGTGTTTTAAGTGGTTCTCGGCGCACTAACTTAAATAAGTTCTGCCCAAACCAAGACACTCTTAGACCCGGCAATCCACACAAAGAGCTAAAAAGCCAACAAACAAGATCTCACACAGCTATCTCTCAGCAATCATGGTTGGACTATCTCCATAAGAGCGGAATACACGATTGGCATGGGCGATTCGATTAGGAGTGTTGGGTCTGCTAGCACGCTCATACTGTCTTTGAAAAATATCCGCTGCTTGAGCCGGAGAAGTTGCAGTCTTAAGTGCTCTAAAGGCTCTGGATTCGGTGCTGGTAAGTTCTTTGTACATAAAATCAAGTTGGGTCTTAAGATCAGATATAGGCTTGCCTTGCTCTCGGGCGAATCGGGCTAGATCTTGTTTTCGCGAGCCCTCCCATTGCGCCAGGCCGTATCCTGGCCCACCACCCATCTGACGCCTATTGGGGTCACCGCCTGATTCTTGATGGATATTACCGACAATGCCAGCGGCCTGAGCACGGGTCAAGCCTTTGCCCATAAAGTAGTCCATGATTTTTTGTTCGTTGCCTTTTAACTCAGCCTGGCTTGGCTGACCACCAGCTTGGGCCGGACTATCGCTACTGCGCCCGGCTTTGTCGCGGCCATGCTTGAGGTCATCCCACGATACGCGCGACTGACCGCGCCCTTGAGAAGGAGAAGACAATGAATCAGAAATAGCCAGCGAAGAATTAATAGATTGACGAGCCCCATCATTACTGGCAGGCACGCTCAAATCTTTTGTTGCTGCCGGATTGGCTGAAGCAGGATTGGCTAAAGATAGGTTAGTCTTAGCATTACCATCGGTTAACTGCAAGCCAGGCAACAAGCCACGATTTTGAAGAGATTCATTTGAAGCAGCAAGATCTGACTTGGTGGCACCAAGATTCCAATTCTTCTGCAAGCCCGATAGCTCTCTCGAAAACGGGCTATCTCCTTGTGCTTTGCTAAATTCTGCGGAATCATTTCTTTCAGTTGATGGGTTTGAACGATGACCGAAATGCTGCTCGGCCCCGTTGGGGTGTAAACTCATGCGAAGCTCCTGCCTGACGCAGTCGCCTGCAGTCAGATCACAAAGAAAATTGGTAAGTCAAAAAGTGAGAGGTGATTTACGCAGTCAACATAAGTGCCCGGGCATAAAATCGACATAAAACCAAAACCTTTATTGGTCGGCTCAAGCGTTCTAAGGCTTATTCGCCCCAAAATTGACCTCGGTCATACCAAAGCAATCGTCACCATATATAGCAACAGCCCGGATACGGTAACGGCAGTTACCATCACTGATAGGCACCTTAAGACTGGCATGACCACTGGCATCAGTAACAAGAGACGGGTTAAATTGTACGACTGCAAACTGCGCAAAAGAACGATTAGGCTTAGTCATGTTGCCTAAGTAGCGATGAGCCATCATGATGGACGGCTCCAGCACTGTTGGCTCGACTTTAAACAACTCAAAATAACGAGGCTGACTTAGACCATGTTGCTCAGCATTGATCAAAGAGCTTAGTTTGAAACCAAGTGGCTTTTGTATACTCGGCGGCAGATTATGCCTAATAAGCCCCATATCCAGACTGGCGCTACGTGAAGAATAAAATCCATTAATAAGATTGTTCCAATCGGGTGGTGCCACTGTATCAGCACTCTCCCGATAAATAGCAGCGACAATTTGTGCATCTTTTACAGCCTTACCGCGGCTGTCGTTGACAGCAAAATCAATAACCTCGGTCTGCCCAGCTTGCAGCATATCAGAGGAGGGCTGGGCCACAAGTCGCAATTCCCTGGCACGAGTAGAGATTACCACTTTAGTCTCTTCTACGAGATACTGCGCACCACCACCAGTGACATAAGCCTTGAGCAAAACACTGGGCGCATTAGTAACTGGTAGCTTAAGATCAAACTCTGCTGGACCACTTTTGAGTGCCAGCGGCAGTACCGCTTCTATGTCTTCGGTGTTGACTAAAATGAGACCGTAGGCGGGATAAAAGGGACTTTTGATTTTGACTTTGATAGTCTCTCCGGGATCAGCGATAGCCTTACTGGTCTCAATTGAGAGCACCGGCAACCCATCACTCTTAAAGATCTCTCCCGGGCTAAAAGCCTTTACATCGCGGACATATTTTACTGCACGCTGTTTAGTATCACTGCAACTAGCCTCAACTTTATAGAGTCCCGGCTCAGATGGTCGATAGGACATTTGTATCGGCTTTACAGACGATGTCATCGATTTAGATTCGAGCCACTGTTTAGCAAACAGACCTGCTTGCCTAAATATATCGACCTTAACTGGTATACCAACCACTGGCGTACCGAGCGAGTTAACCACACTGAGATGCCAATTATTGACTTTGTCTGTGGTCCATGAAGTCTGCATATCTTCTATTTTTATTACTCGATCCGGCAAAACGGCAGCCACTGTGGGTGATACCTGAGCAGGTTCTGAAGAAAGTGGTGAAAGTCGTCCAACGTTATAAGCAAGTTTATGAACACTGCCATCAATCTGAGTATCAACTGTTTTATAAACTTTGTTATAACTAATAAAACCATTATCACTAGACTCAAGCTTATTGGACTCAGTGGCAAGCGTAATAGTCAAGACATCTAACGGTAAGTTCTCAGGCAAAACATAACTAAAGTCAAAGGCACCATAGCGATCCAATGTAAGCTCACCTTTAGTCAATTCTTTGCTATTGGATTTGAGACTGTAGTAGATACGCCCTATTTGACTGAGCTTATATTGACTGTGACCGGGTTTACCTTGGCGCTCTCGCAGCAAGCCTTTGACATAAACAGTCTGACCAGGCAAATAAGTAGACTTATCGGTGACACACCAAAAGCGGTAAGTAAGTGGTCGCAGAGCCGGTCTAATTTGTTTACCCAGATCAAATGGCAAAAGCAGAGCGCAGTCATCACCTTTTGTCACTTCCACGACTTCGCTGGCGCCAGTGAGAGGCAGTTGAGTCAGTCCATATTGATCTGTTATCCCAGGAGGTCCATTAGGATACAAACTGACTTTTGCGTCTTTGACAGGCTCTCCGCTAGAGATATCGCTAACATAGGCAACTAATTTGTCGTTGCTAAAAACATCTATACCAAGGCCTGTCACCTGCACCCAGATAGCAAGACATCTAACATTGGCATTTAAGTCTCCACTAGCTCTGGCGACTACAACAAACTGACCTAAACCATCCTTTAGATAAGGGGCGAGATCGACATTAATGGTGCTTTTATCAAGACTAGCCGTGACAGTCTGTTGGGAGAGCAATTGTGCCTTTTTAAAAGCTATAAATGCATCTCCACCATTTTTAAAATGGCTCCAGTCTTGAGCCGTCGCCTTAAAAATAGACAACTGCACTGATGGCATGCCCTCAGCCACAAAACTAACAACAGGTGGAGCACCTCTAGGTATTATCATTTGATTGCGCAGACTGACAAAGGATGGGGTCCGACCACCTGTGTGAATATCAACACTGATAGCACGGCTTAGAGTCTCTCCATTAACGTCTGTCAAACCCGGTTTAATAGTGATGCGATAATCAGTAGCAGCCTTTAGATTGGTCTTGAGCACAAGCCTTTTGTCTTTAAATACATATGTATAGTAGGTCACAGGCGGGTCAAATTGCACCAGTGACTTATCAAACTTAGATGGGTCCAAAATACTATCAAATTCAAAGTCCAGAGACATATCGTCATAGACAGGCAGCTTACCCTTGGGACTCTGTACCAGATTTAAATCCCCCTGAGTACGATACTGATACTGACGGCCTTTATTGTTTATGTTGGGCCCATCCAGCGAAGCACAGCCCGCACCAAAAGAAACAGTAACGGTTGCATTGCGAGGTAAGGCGTCAATTGTCTCAAAGGCAATCCAATTGGATGCACCGGCCCGCACATTGGCAGGATTAGCGTCCCTCTCAAGATACTGTTGCTCGCTCAAAAAGCGCAGAGGATAAGTGCGCAGTCCAGATCTCACAGTAACTAATTCTGAGACCAATTTGGTGTTCACCCGCTGGTTGTACTTAGCAACAAAAACAGGATGAACTGGCAAGGGCTGATCGACTTCTGGATAAATCTGATAGACACGGGCGGATGCTGTGCTTATCTGAACAAGATGGTCTTTATCGAGCGTGGCACCATCCAATGATTTGATACCACTCTGAACAGTGACATTGTATGTCGTAGCCATTTTGACAGCACCCTCATAGGGCACAAGGACAAGAGTCTGACTATCCTTAAAGGACCACTGCCCATCCAACTCTGGCACCACATGCACGTACTTGCGCGCTTGCTCAATGGATATCTCACCAGGTGTAGCCATTTCTTTGTCAAACTTGATGATAATCTGCTTGAGCCGCTCAACCTCTCCAAAAGGATTGACTTTGACAGACAAAGTGGGTGCCACCACCGGCGAAGCCTGTACCTGTGCCACCGGCGCAAAGCCACATTGCACCACAAGTATTGCCAGTGCCGATACAGACAATAAGATCCGCACTAAATTACCATTATTGGCTTTAATGCATCCTAATCCCTTAGCAAAAATCAAAAGACACCTATTAAGATATGGCAGGGGGAGTACTGTCGAGCGGGGCAAATGTATCACCCTCAATGGCCAGCATATCCTGAGTCGTCAGACCCTGCATAATTTGCCGATACATACTGGCCCTGGCCAGCATCACCACCATGAGAGCTGGTATTGTACCAACAACAAAAAGCAAACCACCAACTGCTTGCACCAGATACAGTACTATTTCCATGAGCATCACTTTAATCAAGATACCCTTGGTGCTGACCCAGCTAGCTCTCAAGCCCTGCACTGGTCCCATGCCTCTATCAATGATGCAATACTCATAAAAATGACATGACAGGTCGACGTAAACACCCGGTATGACAAAAAACAAATATGCCGGAGCACGCGCAGCCTTAAACATCAGTGTTGCTACGAGATATTGCCAAAAGCAGGGCCAGCCAGTAAACAAATCACGAGGACTTATAGAGTCCCCATCCAGCGCCTTAAGGGCAACTCTGATCATGCCAATGGACAAAATTGGCTGCACCACAATGGTCGTACCAAGACCAAATAACATCACAAGCATACTGAGCCAGGCGGGGATATTGATTTTTAAAAGCCTGCCACCAGCACAAATAGACTCGGCGAAGCTGCCACAGCCGTCACACAAAATGAAACAGCCATGACTCCAAGCAGTGGCAAAAAATTATTGCTCATGCCATGCCAGCCGTCAGAGAGCGCCTTGCCCACAGTAAACCGCTCTGTTCTCAGGACGATTTCTTGCATATGCATAATCAGGTCATTTGTTTTTGGGTCTGCCCAGGCAGCTCCGGCAAGAGATTGCCCCAGAGGAAGCCCTGACCATAATCAATGCCCATCTCCAGTAAGAGCGGCAAATCCTGTCTGTCTTCAATACCCTCAGCAATGATTTCGGCACCAAGACTCTTAGCGACATTGGCTAGACGACGCAAAAGTCTGGCCTTAGCTGGCTCACTCGATAGTCCAGCGACATATTTGCGGTCTACTTTGACTAGATCTGGCTCAAGCAAAATCAATGTCTCAAGACTGCTGCGGCCAAAGCCGACATCATCAACAGCTACCTTAATGCCAAAGTCTTTGAGTGCCTTGACGTGCTCACGCAAGTAGCTGGGATCAGATATAAACTCTTGCTCCGAAATCTCCACACAATAGATGTTATCGCCCCGGTCACGGGGAAACAAATCGAGCAGATTTTGCACTGGGGTCTCAAGCAAAGTAGAAGGGAAAAGATTGACATGGATGCGCATATTGCGTCCAAGATTGGGAGTAGCAGCCAGACAGAGCCTGAGACACTGTAAATCCACTGAAGTCAAAATATTGTTCTCGACACATATCCTGAAAAAGTCAGCAGGACTCTCAAAAGCGCCATCGGGACCGCGCGAAAGCGCCTCGTAGCCCACCGTGCTCTCAGTGGCAAGCTCAATAATAGGCTGATATACAGTGCGGAACTGTGTCTTATCAAGCAACTGATCGACAATCGTGGTAGGCACAGGAGCAGCATCATAACTGGGCTCATGCCCAGGCTCTTTAGCCAGTGAGACTTTATTTTTGCCCGCTGCTTTGCTACGTCTCAGTGCTGTCCGAGCGAGAGTGACTACTTCCTGGACCGAAGCAATCTTTTGAGGCAAATTAGCCACACCGATAGAAGCTGTAGTCTCAATTACATCATTGGCATCACGCATTGGACTGTCGGCAATGCAAGCTCTTATGCGCTCAGCGACACGCATGCCATAAGCGAGATTAGTATCAGGCAAGAGCACAAGAAACTCATCGCCTCCCACTCTAGCTACATGATCTGAGGGACGAATAGTATCGCGGATACGCTTAGCTGTCTCTTTTAGGACGATATCGCCGGAAGCATGACCAAGACCCTCATTGACCTTTTTGAGGTTGTCGCAGTTGATAAGCATGGCAATTAGATGTCCACCACTTCTAGTAGAACGGCTTTCTTCTACCTTAACTACTTGTTCAAGTCCGCGCACATTGAGCACTTCGGTCAAATAATCAACACTGGCAAGGCGCTCCAGCTGGTTGAGAGCAGCAAATAGTTCTCTTTGTAGGACAACTATGTCCTGGGTCGACAACTCTTTATTGCCCCCCATACTGGCTGCTGCTGTGGTCTCTGGCAGGGGCTCAAGAGCTGGCAGCTCACCAAAAGTCTGTCTGGCAAAATTCATATCAGCAAGGTCACCACCGCTGGCTTTGCCATTGCCATTTTTGCGAGTACCGAGTCCAGCACCATTACCATTGGTAGGCACTGGTTTATGAGCAGATGGACTGACATGAGGACTGGCTTTGTGCACTATGACCGCATCAATATCCTGGGCTGGCGGCTGACTCTCAAGGTCCTGAGCCACGTCAACGGCAATCTGGTCCACATAACCACCGCCAGGTTGAGCGACACTGGTAGCTCCATAACCTTCATTGCCATAACTGTCCTCGCCATAACCATCTCCTGGTTTGGCGCTGTATTGCACCATGGCATAGACAAAAGCAAAACTGGACAGTATAAAAGCCAAAAGTGGCAAAGTATTGCCCTTTGCTTTTACGTCACCTGTATAAAATGATTTGATTACCTCAAATTCTGCCGCTTCCACTTCCTGTATACGGCTGCCGATACGCTGCACTTCGCGCATCTCACGGCTGGTCAAAAGCAGTCGACTGGCGTCCTGGTTATTTTTATCAGCGCGCAAATTAGCATCTAAGATAAGTTGATCAATGACCATCTGCACTTCATTGAGCAAGCCACGAATCTGCTCAGAGCGCGCATACATACCAGCATCCAGTGACTGCAGGACAAATATATGCTGTTTGAGGTTTGTCACCGACTGGTCAAACTGTTCTCTTTGGGGACGATCGCCTGTGGTCAAAAAGCGCTGACTGGTCAATAGCATACTTGTATAAGCTTTTGATACTTCTTGCAGCTCTTTAACGCCCTGCTGCCTCGATACAAGCCATTTATCGCCATGGAATTGCCCCCAACCCATCATGCTCAGCAAGGTGGTCAAGGCAAGCAAACCAAAGGCTATGGTAAGCCCTGCAATAGTCTTTCTTTCAGAGGATTGGCTCATGATTGAGGCGATAAGTGTCCGATAACAGTAAAACCGGGTAGCCACCTATCACATACACATTTTTGAGGGTTATTAATCCTTAGCCGAAAATGTCTGAGCCTGAGGATTACGATTGACCCTGAGAGCTGGTCTCAAATCACTAACACTTTTAGCGGTCTCAGCCGAAACATCGCAATTGGCAATAGTTAGCTGTTCTAATTGGGGCATTTTGGCAAGGGCGACAAAAGCTCTGTCACTAATATGAGTGCCCGATAGCTCCAGATGTCTGAGAGACTTAAGCGCTAGTAGGTGTGGCAAAACAGAGTCGTCAATTTGATCATAAGCCAGCGAAAGTTTATAAAGAGCAGGCAGATTGCTCAAATATTTAATACCAGCACTTGTCACCTTGGTGCGGGACAGGTCAATTTGATACAGCTCTTTTAGACTGCTTAACTGCTTGAGTCCATCATCATCAAAGTCTGTACCATGCAAAACCAGACTGGTAAGCATCTTAAGTTTGACCAGATCTCTAGCACAGCCGCTATTGATATTAGTGCCACTCAAATCAAGCCCCCTGAGATATCGGAGCTTACTCAGGGCGGCGACTCCTTTATTGTCCACAGCGCGACAGCCGGTCAAAGTTAGATTGACCATTATATGCATGCGTCCTATCTGCTGTAAGCCCGTATTGGTGATTTTGGTGTTAGATAGTTGCAGGATCTCCAAAGGCAAATCGGCAACAGAGGCTAACCCTTTATCAGTTACCTTAGTGTCATCAAGCACGAGATAACGCAGGTCTTTTAGTCTGGCGATATATTTGAGTCCGACATCAGTCATCTCGGGGTCGGCAATAAATTTGACCTGGCGCAAATCGGCATTGACGCGATTGAGAGTGATCTCGTCATCACTGATATCCAGCGCACTAACAGGCTTGACTGGAGCAGTCACCACTGGTGCTACCGCCAGAGGTGCGGCTGGCTGGACTTTGGGCACAGGCTTAAACATCTGATAGCCGGCAAAAGCAAACGCCCCCACTAGGGCCAGAGATAGAGCAATGATAATGGTTGTCTGATTGACAGTGCGTCTGGGCCGCTCAACATATGATGCATCTAAGACTTGCTCCCGCACCACGCTCTTGTCATTAAACTTAGAGGTACCAAATTGGCTGCGTCCGGTGTGCTCAAGTACGGTCTCGCCAGGGCGCTCGAGGCGAGCCAGTCCAGTCTCATGGGCTGGCATAGACTCAGAGAGCGGCACCGCACTGCCTGATCGCATAACATCACTAGGCCGAGATGGCACAAAACTCTGGCGGTCAAATTCAGTCGGTGCAAGGGCAGCGTCAAATATTTTTTGTTTGACGTCCTCAGGATAGTTGTCTGTATAGCAGGCTGTGGAGAGTTCAAGAGACGTAAACTCAGTCACCAACTGCGAAATTTCGTCTGGCATAGCAGGGCTGAGCGCAGCATTTTCTTTGAGCGCTTGCTCTACCGACACTGTCTGTGGTGGCAGTTTGAGGACACCATATTGGGCTGCTATCTTGAGCAATTCTAAGCGCACTTGATCAGCTGATTGATAGCGGTCTTCGGGCTTTTTGGAGAGCAGCTTGATCACGAGAGCTTCCAGCTCCGGGGCAAAATCCAAGCCAAGCGATGCTTCTTTTAAAGGCAACGGCTTTTCGGTCAGATGCTTTTCCATAGTAGCCATTTTATTGGCACCGACAAAAGGTGGACAGCCCGTCAAACAGACATACATAACACAGCCACAGCTATAAAGGTCTGTGCGGGCATCTACTCTAGTGCTATTGATTTGTTCAGGACTCATATAGAGTGGCGTACCCAGAGCTTCGCCAGTCCTAGTCAGATCCTGCATTGTGCGGTCTTCAAAGTCTCTTACTTTGGCGATACCAAAGTCCAGCAATTTAACATGGGCACTATTATCGGGACGCAGTGCCAACATGATATTACTGGGCTTGATGTCTCTGTGTACGACTCCCTTGGAGTGTGCTACAGCGAGGGCCTCAAGCATTTCAATAAAGATAGGCAGGGCTTCAGCCACAGGCAAAATTGACTGCGGTCTTTGTTTCTGCAAATCTGACAGTGTCATGCCTTCGACGTATTCCATGACCATATAGGGACAGCCCTGGTCATCGATACCAAAGTCATTGATGCCAACTATACCTGGATAGTTGATAGCGCTGGCGGCTTTTGCTTCTTGATGAAACCTCAGTTTGGCCTTATCCGAAGCAAATTTATTTTTGAGCATCTTGATGGCATAGTCACGCTCCAAAAAGACCTGATGGGCTTTATAAATTACACCCATACCGCCAGCACCGAGCACTGACACCAGCTCGTATTTGCCGAGATAGGTTGTGCCGACAAGCTCGTCTTTTTCCACTTCTTGCGTGCGCGGTCTTTTAGTGGCGGGCACTGTTGACGGTGGCGCTACTTGAGGCAGCGGCTCCAGACTGTCAACATTGTCCGACTTTTCCATACGCACAGTCCCTGTATTAGCGAGTGCATCCTCTGGTACAGAGCCCGCAGTTGAGCTGGGATATACTCGCTCGCGCACTGTAGGCGTGCGCTGCCTTGTAACTCTGGCATTAGTAGTTACAGTATCTATTTGCCCATTATCTTGATTATAGTGTCTGAATGGCTTAGAAGAGGGCAACAAAATGGCGGGCCACTGCACATGGGCGGGTAAAGGACGGTCCAGGTAAGCTCGACCGCTACCAGAATGAGTGGCAGCACTCTGGCTGACTGAATTTATCTCGGTACCATTTGCTGAACTCTGGCCAGGCGGTAAAGGTGCACTGGGTGGCAAAACATAGCCAGGCGGGGGACTGTCGCCGTCCCCCAGACGATAGGTACGCCGCTCTCGCCCGGGTCTAGCCTGACCCGGTTGGTTTTGACCATCCTGATTTGTATTGCCCAGACTACCCGTCAAAAAAAATCTCCGCCAGTGGTACCGTAAGATACCATGACGGAGATTAAGAGCCAGACTATAAGCGGGTTTATCTGATCCTGACAAATCGCTCAATCATATAAATATTGACCAGATGATCAAATTCATTTGTTTGAGCCCGGCAAATTTATCAGATGCATTAAGTGAGAAAATACCGGACTATTTCTCACAAGCTGCTTCCCGGAGCTTTATTTAGTAGATGTAGAGCATCTCTCTAAATTTGGGCAAGGGCCACAGTGCATCGTCCACAATCTGTTCCAATTCGTCGCTTATTGCGCGCACTTGATTCATCGCGGGGATGATTTTTTGTTCGTAAAATCTAGCCCGGTTGAGATTATCAGACTCACCTTGTTCGGAGTGATCATCATGATGACCTTCTTTGATTAGTGACTCCAATTTGTCGATACCGAGCTGGAGCTGGCAAACTCTATCGCAGACATCTTTGAGCAAATGCTCTTGCGGATGCAGGCTGATACCAGTTATAGCCGCCCGAGTAGCGCTGATTGCTTGAGCAATACGATTTTGATATTCGATTGCTACTGGCAAAATCATTGTGCGGGCGATATTGGCCGTGAGCAATGACTCAATATTGATGGTCTTGCAATAGCTCTCCAGGTTGATGTTAAAACGGCTGACCAGTTCATCTACTTCCAGCACACCATACTTTTTGAAGAGTGTCTTTGTATCTTCTTCAACCAGGCTGGGCAGGGACTCTACTGTGTTTTTGAAGTTAGGCAAGCCGCGTTTTTCAGCTTCTTCATGCCATTCTCTGGAGTAGTTATCACCATTAAAGAGGATGCGCTGGTTTTCGCTGAGAGTCTCTTTAACGACTTTTTCTACGGCGGTATTGAGATCGGAGCCGCCTTTCATGGCTTTTTCGATTTGGGTGGACATATAGTCGAGAGACTCAGTCACCATGGTGTTGAGCACAGTGTTAGGCCAGGCTACTGATGTGCTGCTACCAACCGCTCTAAACTCAAACTTATTGCCGGTAAAAGCAAATGGTGAGGTACGGTTGCGGTCGCTATCGTCACGAGGCAATTCAGGCAAAGCGGTAACACCGAAGTGCAGTTTCTTGCCGATTTCGTTGATTTCTTTTTTGCCAGAGATAAGAGCATCCACTACTTGGGTCAGCTTTTCACCGAGATAGATACTCATGATTGCTGGTGGGGCTTCGTTGGCACCAAGTCTGTGATCGTTGCCAGCACTAGCGATTGAGGCTCTGAGCAGATGACCGTATTTGTTTACAGCGCGAATCACTGCAGTCAATACGACGACAAACTGTTGGTTTTCGTGAGGTGTGGAGCCCGGATCGAGGAGGTTATTACCTTGATCGTCTGCCATTGACCAGTTATTGTGCTTACCACTACCATTTACACCACTAAATGGTTTTTCGTGGAAGAGACAACGCAAACCGTGTTTTTGTGCGGTCTTACGGAAGACTTCCATCAATACCATGTTATGGTCGGTAGCAACGTTGCTACTTTCAAATACTGGTGCAACTTCAAACTGGGCTGGAGCAACTTCGTTGTGGCGAGTTTTGACCGGTACACCGAGCTTGTAGAGTTCGGCTTCAGCGTCCATCATAAAGGCCAAAACGCGCTCTTTGATGGAGCCCCAGTAGTGGTCTTCCATTTCCTGACCCTTAGGTGGCTTGGCACCAAAGAGGGCGCGACCGGAGTTAATGATGTCGGGACGAGCCATATAAAAGGCTTCGTCAATCAAAAAGTACTCTTGCTCTGGACCAACTGTGCAGCTCACACGTTTGACGTCTTTGTTACCAAGCAACTGCAAAAGTCTGACGGCTTGATGGCTCACTGCTTGCAATGAACGCAATAGCGGGGTCTTTTTGTCGAGGGCATGACCGCTGTAACTGCAAAATACTGTAGGAATACAAAGTGTCTTGCCGTTTGTGCTCTCCATCAAAAATGCTGGGCTGGTAGGGTCCCAACCGGTATAGCCACGGGCTTCAAATGTCGATCTGATACCACCTGAAGGAAAGCTAGAAGCATCCGGCTCACCTTGAATCAAAAGCTTGCCTGAAAATTCCAGATTCGCTTCACCATCATCACCACTGAATACCAGGAAGGCATCATGCTTTTCGGCAGTGAGACCGGTCATGGGGTGGAACCAGTGAGTAAAGTGGGTAGCACCACGGGCGATGGCCCAGTCCTTCATAGCATTGGCGACAATGTCAGCCATGCTGGGATCGAGCTGCTCACCAAAATCGAGACAGCGGACAACCGCTTTAAATACGTTTTTAGGTAGCAAGCTGCGCATGGCGCTGCGATTAAAAACGTTTTCGCCAAATATATCTGAGATAGATGTCTGTGTGTAATCAACAGTTGTCTGCACCGGCTCACGTCCCTGTGCGCTTCTAACCGCATTGGTTCTAGCTGAGCCCTGTGAGCTGTTATTTGAGCGAGATACCATGGCGTTGCCTCTTTCCTTTGTGATCATTTTGCCCTCCTCTAAAGTAGCGACCGCGGGGTAAAAAAAACTTTTAAATACCTAGTGCCTTTAATATGACGCGCTTGCGCCTCTGTCCATCAAACTCTGCGTAAAAAATCTGTTCCCAGGGACCAAGGTCAAGTTTGCCGGCAGTAACCGGCACCATCACCTGGTGATTGAGTAAAATCCGCTTGAGATGAGCATCTCCATTATCTTCGCCAGTCTGATGGTGATGATAAGCTGGATCTTGAGGAGCCAGTTTTTCGACCCAGGCATCGATATCTTTGATTAGACCGCTCTCCCAATCATTAATGTATACGCCGGCAGTGATATGCATCGCAGAGACCAGGATAAATCCTTCCTGCATGCCGCATTCGTCGAGAAAGTCTTTCACTTCATCGGTAATGCGAATATATTCGCGGCGCTTCTTTGTCTCAAACCACAAATACTTGGTATGAGCCTTCAGCCCGTCTTGCACCTTCATAGCATCTCCCTGGCACAATTTGCATAATAATAGCCCAACTCACCAAAAAGACTATGAGTTGATGTCCTCACGTAACTTTGACGCAATAGTGCCTGCTAAAGCCGCTTTTGACATTTACTGGATATGCGCTGGTAGGCGCAATAGGGCTTGCCAGACAGAAGGAGCGGTCTTATCAAGATTTTGTAAAGCTTCTATCGTTTTAGTGTAATCAAGAGAAGGTTGCTCCTGCAAGCGCCAGCCGCGCAGAGTGCTATCCCAGGTGCCAACCAGGCGCCTGGCAGTGCCTTCTATATCATTGCGAGCAACGGCTCTGAGCTGTGGCTCAAAGCTGTCAGCTTTGCCAGCCCTCATCAACTGCGTTAGTTCGGTACGCTGTCCAATATATAAAACAGTCTCCGGTCCACTTGAGATAATGCCGATATTGGTCGTGCCAATAATGTCATCAAGCCCAGGATAAGCACCCCTTTTAGGGCTGTGGGTATGAAAAGTGACAGTGTCTAATTTTTCGGAAGCAGGCAAATGACTGAGTCTAGTTTCGCTACCCGAGACCTGACGACTGAGCTTCATCGTAGCTAAATCAACTGTGCGACCGGTCTCAATACCCTGCCAGGGATGTTCGCTAGAGAGTATGCGAGACAGGCTAACTGTATCCATAGTGGCGCCGCGGTCGATATGGGCAGGCAATGAGCGCACACCAGGTCCCATAAAAGCGAGGCGATTTTTGACAGGGTCGACAATCATTGAGCCAGCTTCAGCATAGAGCCTGGGCACACCAACGACTTTGGTAGCACCAAAGCCTCCCACCACCATACCAGGCAGGGCTTCGGTGCTATCAGCCAGGGTGCGTCCGACTTTTGAAGCTGTATTTTGTGCAAGCATTTCCTGACTTTTGCGATCTGGAGCAGTGTTTGCTTTTGAGACAAATTGCTCAGTGCCGCTGCCCAGATCGTAGAGTCCTTTTGCCGCAAGCAAAGCAGCACCGGCATAGCCCAGACGTGGTGCCAGCTTAAAAGCGACAGTAAAACCGGCCCCGAGAGCCGTACCGGTGGCTAGTTGAGTTGCCACATGGCTTTTGTCACTAGCCAAATCATTGAGTAAATGGCGAGCAGTGGCAGCTGGCACCGCCTGAGCAGTGTCGAGCAATAGACTACTAGCCGATTTTAGAGGTCTGTTGTCACCACCAAAAGTACCGCCGTCCTTTTGTCTTGCGTTTAAATCCTGGACAAATTGCCCTATGGCTTCGGTGCTGGCGCCGAGCTTAACATGTTTATCAAAAGGGTTAGTATTGTCTATCTGGTCTGACACGGCTATCACTACATATGTGGAGCCATAGTAGTGTCGCTGTTGCCCCATGTCATTGGGGAAACTACGACTAGCCCTGACCGCCACCTAGATGACTTAAACCTTCTTTAGCATCCATTTGCTCGGGATCCAGTGCCAGCGCCTGTTCATAGGCGTGTTTAGCCTCGTCAGCTTTGCCCTGGCGCGCTTGCAGTTTACCCAAATGGGTCCAGAGTGAGGCATGTTTGGGCGAGAGCTTAACTGCTTCCATAAACTCGTTTTCGGCTTTACTCAAATCACCTTTAGACTCAGCCATCCAACCGAGATCCACATGCAATGCCGCCACTTTGGGTTGCAATTTGACTGCTTCAGATAACTGCTCAACGGCGCGCTCAGCGCTACCTTTTGCTGCCATCAAAAATGCTAGATCGGCGTGACCATAAGCATCAGCGGGATCTACCTGAAAGCCCTGCGCATATTCTTTTTCGGCCCTCTCAAACTGACCAATGCTGGCATAAACAAAGGCTATTGAGCGTGTCACCTTACCAGCGTTTGGTCTGTAGTCGCGCGCCCATTCAAATTCGGTGAGCGCATCGTCATACTTGGATTCGCCAGCCAGAGCCAGTCCTCGACGATAATGCAGTTTGAGACCACTATCTTTGATCTCGTTTTTTTGTTGCTCGGTATAGGCAACTGGCTCACAAAGCCCCACTACCTGCAAAAATTCGGCAACAGAGCGTCCGAGATTACCTCTAAAGAGAGCGACAAAACAATAATCACGGTGTGCCGCCATAGTCTTTGGTACACACATAATTGAGGCTTTTAGCTCTTGCTCAGCCATTTCAAAGTCCCAATTAGTGATGTATACATGGGCTGCGTCATAATGTTCGGCCGCCTTATTTTGCAAAATAGCAAAAGCATTCTGCTCGTTTTCGACTGCTGGCTCGCTAGCCTCGACAGCCGCTGGCGGCGCACCAGGAGCCTGGTCGGCCTGTGCCTCAATCTGCTCCTGAGTCTCAGTCTGGACGGCTTGCTCCTGACTGTCGGCTGTTGCCGATGACACTGCCACATCCGAAGACTGAGCCGTATCAACAGGCTTGAGTGGAGTTACACCATGGGACTTACCTGGCAGTGGCGTAACTTTGCTGTTAACGGCTTGAGGCTCAGCTGAGGCAGCCAGTAAACTACTCAGAGACAATAGCGAGAGTGTGAGAGCAAATCCTATAATGTGCTTGCTTTGTAGACCGTCAAATCCAGGTTTGTGCATATCAACTCTCGCAAAAGTGAAACCAATCAAGCCTTATTATGGCATTATGGCAAGCACTTAGCGCTACGCTTCCAGACCTGAGCAGACTTCAGGGTTTACCCTGATAGCGACAGTTTTATTTAGTTTGACCAGCCGGCACAGCCACTATCGCTATACCTTTTTCCTGGGCAAATTTGATCATCTCATCTTTTTCGACAACCAGAGTCTCTTTAGCCTGCACAGCCAGGATACCGCCGAGCTTACCGCTTTCGGGAATCATCGCCTGGAGCGTACTCATGCCCACAGTGGGGGTATCAAAACGCTGATCCTGCCCCTGTTTTGACACTTTGCATACGACTACCGGACCGCGAGCTAACTTAACTGCTCTTTTAATTGCTTCGTCTGTGCCCTCAATGGCTTCCACAGCGAGTATCATGCGGTCTTTGACGACTACAGTTTGACCAATATCCAGACGAGCGATCTCGCGAGCAACGCTCATACCAAAATCAATATCACTGTATTCTTCAGCGCTGGGCTGGCGCTCCGTCAGTACCCCTATCTCGGGAAATAAATGCTGCAAAAACTCACGCTGGGTCAAAACTTTGACACCATTGGCTTCCATCACGCCGCCGACACCTGTTTGAATGGTGTCGTCATTAAAATTAGGTAGCTTGGATAGCTCCTTAACCGCCACCCAATCAAGCTTATGGAGCTGATGCAGTAAATTTATCTTTGGCACTTTGCCAATAAACACTATTGATGGGCAACCTTCTTTTTTGACTATGCCGACATTGCGTCCCAGCTGACCGGGAGCCACGTTGTAGGCCTTATCCACGAGCGGCTCAATGAGACTGAAGGCACTATCACTTAGAGCCAGAGCAACCACACGATAGCCACGCTCTTTGGCTGACTTTGCCAGAATCGCTGGCAATTTACCCTCCCCTGCCACAATGGCCAGAGAAGTTGTAGCGTTTTGAATGGTGGAAGAAGCCATAAATTTCCTGTTTAATAGCTAATTAGCTAGTTTAGAAGCGCAAGAAATGCGGACTTAGTTTATCATGGACTTGGCAGCCAGACAGGATCAGGCGATTGACATTACTATAAGAGTAATTAAACTGGCTAATATCCCATACAAATGGGCTTCGAGGTGAGAAACACAAATGGGTAAGATATCGACAATATGGCTAAACAAGGCGCTATTGCTCGCTTTTACCTGTGTTGCACTTTGCCCTGTGACAGTATCTTCAGCATCAGCACAAACCTTTATGAAAGGTCGCAAAGAAGATTTGCCCGATGCCAGTGGTTTTTATATGTCCAGACGGCAGTATCAAATAATTGATGATGGTCCGGTAGTGCGTAATTCGCAAGGGCAGGTTGTGCCAGCCAACCAGGCCGGCTTTACCAGTAATGTCGGAGCCGGCAGGGCGCCATTGCAGAGAGCGGGCTTTATGCCTTATAGCTCAGGACTACCTCAATACAACCAACAAAATTTGCCCAAAGTAAACAACGGCGTGCCAGATCAACCAGCGCCTGTCTTTGGCAGCGGCGGTCCTTCTGCCCTCAGCGCCCGTGCTAACTCTTACAAAGGCTCCAAAAAGAGCAGCAAAGGCGGTGGTAGCGGTAGTGGTGGCAGTCAGGCCGGTAAACCAAAACCGAACACAGTGAGTGCCTACAACACTTATAAAGGTTACAGTCCGGCAAACCCAACTTCCAACGCCGAAAAATTGAGTACGTCGGGTGGCAGCGGGGCAGGAGTCTCGGCCAGCACCAGCACTTCTACGAGTGTCAAAGGCAGTGTTTGGCACTGGAATAAAAAAGGCCAATAAAAGATTTTTGTCTGCTGATACGGACTTTTTAACAATTTTGGACGATAAAAACGCCTGAAATTTTGCCTCAGGTGCCCAAAACGCCCAAATATGGCAATCCAGGCAACAAATCGGCGCTTGACAATTACCCGATTAAGTGGAGAATCATTAAGGACACTTGTCCTAGTTGTCACTTTCTCGACAAACTATCAAAACGGCATCCTTTACTAATTACCCCGCATATTTCTTTCAGGAGGCTTGGCTTTATGTCAGCAAACTCTTTTAATGCCGTGCAGCCAAATTTTGTCATGCTTGGTTCTCCCGATGTTTACGCCCAAAGCAATCGCATCAACAAAGCAATCGAAACAGCAAAATCAGCTGCCAATCTGTGTTTAACATACCAAAACCCGCACAGCCAAAGAGCAATTCGCGATGTTGAAATGTTCCTCAATGAAAACTGCCCCCGCAACTTTATCTCGCTGGCTCTCGGTATCTTCAATCAAGAATGTCGTGGCATAGTTAAGGCCTTTCGCATTGCCTGCGCCGAGCAACCGATCAGACTTGTTGCTGCCGGTCCTGAAGGCGAGTAATTTTTGCTCACTGCCCACTATTTACTAGTTACATTTCCAATTGAGACAAGACAATATGCCACTGCCAGTAGTGCATTGGCGGATTCTACCCTGCCAGGACAAAAAATCCTGACAGGGCAGCCCGCCTCTTGAAAAGACTGCGGGTCTAAATGAGTAACAGCAAGTTACCAAATTACAGCAGAACTCTTTTAGTTTTTTAGCCCCATGGTAAGATGGAATTCTTGTACGTGCCCGTAGCTCAGCTGGATAGAGCGCATGGCTACGAACCATGAGGTCGGGAGTTCGAATCTCTCCGGGCACGATTAAACAGAGCTTAGCTCTCAAGCATTTTCGCCGTACTCGCAAGAGGCGGCGTTTTTGTTATTTAGGCCAGCGGTTTACTCTGACAAGACCCTTTGCAATGTCAAAAAGCAGCCGTTGTCATCAGGATGGACTGAGCTAAAACTTTTTGCCAGATTCTCAAAATGCCCCCAAAACAAATTCGCTCTATCAAGTGACTGCAGATCAATCAGTCATTTCTGTAGTCAGCCATTTTTGTAGTCAGATATCCTTTAAATACGACACCATATTCGATACCAGCAAGCTGACTCAAACAGCCCGGACGGCGCAAAAAACAATCAAACAAAAGAGCCAGCTCTGTTAGCCGGCTCCTTTGACGTTTAGATCACATTGTCCAATGGAGTTATTCAGCCTGTGCATTAAATTCAGCGCGAGTAGGACCTTCACTGGCTTTGGACTGCACATCAAAATTGTTTTGTTCTGATTGCTCATTTCGTGGTGCCGATTGTGAATCAGCCTTTGTCTTACTTTTGCGGCCATGACTGGCCAGCCCGCCTTTGCGACCGGCTTCCGCAGCTTCCTTTGAATCGAATTCATGAGCATTACCGGAGGCATGGGCGGCTTTGCCACCAAGGCTGGCGATGCGTCTTTGCTTTTCTTGATCCATTGAGGCAAAACCGCGCGCCGATGTAGTACGAGGGGTATTTTGAGGGTTATTTGCTTGATTTTGCATTTTTATAATCCTATATAGCTTTCATAGCAGGTCCGATTGCTCACTTTGACTCTGCGAAACGCTCTCGGTTCCACAAAAAAAACCTGGCAACGACGCAATTCGAGCCTACTGGGCAATTAGAGAGATTGAAGTTTTTTATTCTTAAAATGCAAAAATGGTGCTTGTCTTTTTGGTTTGTCCATATCTCACGACAAGCTCATCCGCAGAGACACTGTACCGGTGCACCATAGCGCCAACAGGCAGCTAAATATTATGAGTTAGCTTTTGCCAGGACGGATGTAAAGCAATTTGTGAGAGCCCCTCATTTAATAGGCTAATACCAGGCTCTTTTTTAAACCAGGTCGATGCACCAGAAGGATGCGGCAGCGGTATTACATCACAGCACTGGTCAAAGAGAGTCTTGTTAAAAGTCTTACCAATGACGTCCACGAGCTGCACCTTGCCAAAGATCTGCTCAATAGCCAGCTTACCTACGGGAATGACCAGCTTTGGCTGCAAGATAGCAAATTCTCGCGCCATCCAATTGGCACAATTGGCGATTTCTTGCGGGTTTGGCACCCTATCGCCCCCGCTCACTGCTTTGCCAGGAAAACAACGACACACAGCAGCCATATAAGTGAGAGCGCGAAATTGCTCCTCGTCTAAGCCGATGGTGCCAAACCACTTAAACAAAGTCTTGCCAGCCGTCCAGGCAAAAGGCTTGCCAAAGCGTCCTTCGTGAGGACCTGGAGCCTGACCAATTAAATAGACCGCTGAAAGTACAGGTTGGGGAGTGACAACTGGTCCTATCATCAAAGGGCAGGCAGCGCAGCGCTTTAGTTCTTCCAGATGATTACTGATAGCAATTTGGCTTAAATTCATAGCCATATTATCGCCGCGACCAGCTCACTTAGACTATTTGTCCTCAAAAACTTTACTGAGCCGTTGAGCGTGATAGCAAGCTGGCACCACCACTACATCCTATCGGAATGGCATCGGCTGTGCAGAAACCACTTAACCAAAAGCCTTGCGACAAAATCAGCGGCACGAGGTGCTCCCGAAGTACCGCACCGTTGCCTATTCAATCAGCCAAACGCACAACAGTAACAGTACACTTGGCTTGTGCCAAAACAGCCAGCGAAACACTACCCAAGAAGAATCGCGAAACGCCTCTTCTGCCATGAGAGCCCATCACAATCATATTGGCCTTCCATTGATCGGCCGCTTCTAAAATTGCGTGCTGCGGTTGACCAATCGTGACAGAAACTTCCACCGGCAGGGCAGCGCCAACAGCCGACTGCAATTCGTGCCGAAGTTTTTCCATTAACTCTGCGCCGCTTTTAGTGCGTTCCTCAAGTATTTGATTATCAAGACCAACACCATAAATTGCCGTGATGCTATCACCGACCAGAGCGGGCTCAACGACATGCAAAAGCTTGAACATGGTGCCAGGCTTCCAGCTATGGCTCGCCACATATTCAACAATGGCTTTACCAAACTTGGAGTCTTCAACAGCTAGCAATACTCTCATAGAGTCCTCTTCTGCAAAACGCTTACATGTAGAGCATGGCAGATAAAAAGCCTCCTGTTATCATCCCCCCGAAGTATTTAGAATTCAAAGCACATCTGTCGTATCATGTTGATGTCGAATTTTCGGGTCAAACTATTGAAAATCAAAAGATTAATGACAGGTTTAATGGCGATAGCTTTTGCTACAGCTTGCTTGCCTGGTTTTGCCCTAGACACTTCAACTGAACCATTGAGTCTCAAACAATTTACTGAGCTTCTTCCCAAGACATTCAAACCTAAAAACGATTCTCCACGAGGCTTTTGTACCTGGGCTCTAGAGCCAGAAGCAAAAGAAAATGAGCGACTAGAAATCTATAACAGTTCACAGAATCCAGCTTTTGACAACGAGACAAAAGCAGTATTACAAGTCTTGCTAAACAATCACAGAATTGCTCCGGACTCACACTGGCATATACGTTTTACCAATGACGGCAAGATATCAGCCACAGCTGGTGATAACCAGATAAGTTATGAGCCCTTTATTAAAAAGATGCAGCAAACCATCAAAAAAAATTGGTCGCCACCAAAACAGACACAAAACAAACTGGCAAAAGTACGTTTTAAAATCAAATTTGACGGCACTATCAGCAATATCAAACTAGTGACATTGTCAGATAACGAAGAATACGACAAAGCAGCACTGGCAGCAATTGTCGCTATGGGCAAGCTAGATCCACTGCCCGATGGAGCACCAGATGCGGTGGACATCGAATTTGATTTTGCCTATAACATCAACTCACCGCCCCCACTCAAACCGTCAGGTCCAGCTAAAAGCGCCCTGATTGAGGCACTCTGGCAAGCGTCAATCAATAACCAGATGCAAAAGGTCAAAGAAGAAAACAAAGACCTGACACCAGTAATCACTCCCAAAGCGAAAGCCAAATAATCTAGCTATCGCGGCCAATCATATGAAACAAACCCAATAGTCGCCATATTGATGGATTATCGAGAATATCTCGCGAAATCCCTAGACTCTCCAGCTGCCATTGTGAAGGAAATCCAGCGACCAGTGCCCGTCTCAAATCCTGGTAACGCATATTATCGTCTGACTCTTGCTGCTCCAAAAATTCAGCCAGACTCTGAGCACTGTCAATTTCTCTCAAACTCTCAGAATTAACGCTCACATGGGGCGCAAAAATCATAGCAAACAAAAAATCACTAAAACTCCAGATATCAGGCACATCTTCTGTTGAATTCAACACGGGCACTTCAGCTATAGTGCCGCCTTCTAGTTTTAGCTTGAGGGCAAAGCGACCGTCATAACCCTCAGCACTCTGGACAAACCGTATCTGCCTATAACTAATTACATTCCACTCTCCGTTTACAAGCCAGTGCAAACCAGAAGTAGTAATCAATATGGCATTGTCCGGTGCATTGACATAAACGCCTAATAGCGAAGAGCCAAGTTGTGGCAGCATATCCTGCATCCCAGAAGCAGCAAAATTGTCGCGCGAAATATAGCTATAAAGGTTGGTCAACTTTGAAAGAGCTGCCGAATTATTGATCATGACTTCCTACTTTGCTACAGTGCTGAGATGATTTCTTTAGCGCTACTTTTATATTGGTAATTAGATGACAGAGTTTAACACTTCTTTTAAACGCGCTGGCGCTCTGGCTTTGCTTGTCAGTCTCAGTATGAGCTTAATGATGCCTCAAGGGCTAGCTCAAACTGCTATTCAGCAACCACAAGCAGACCCCTTTGAAATCAAAGCAGCTATACCCAACCATCCCAGATTGGTTTTAAAACTGGGCAATCAGTTTACTGTCTATGATCAAAGTGGTCTTATGCCAAAAGGCAGCAACTATGGCTGTGGACTTTACAAAGACGACACACGTTATCTGAGCCAGTGGGACATCCTGATAGACCAGCAACCACTGACTTTATTGTCAGCCAATACGCTGGATGGTTATGCTGCGCGGTTTATTTATGGCAACAAAGCAGCACAAAATGATGGCACACCAAAAGCAACACAAGCACTGGATCAAACACTGGTGCTGGAGCGCAATATTGTCGTAGGAGAGTGCTTAAGAGAGCGTCTCACTTTGACTAACTATGGCATTGTGCCTGTCGAAACAACACTCAAAATCAGCTTTGCATCAGACTTTGCCGATATGTTTGAAGTGCGTGGTCAGTCGCGCAAAAAACGAGGCAAGTGGCAGGGTGTAAAAGCAATCAAGACAGATGACAATGCCGCTATTGCCGCAATCAGCTATCAGGGACTAGATCAAATCGAGCGCAAAAGTTATATCGGCTTTGCCGGCGTCAAGCCAGACAACCTGGACGCCAGCACTGCTACTTTTAAGCTAAAGCTAGCACCACGGCAAAACGCTGTAATTGAATGTGCAGTTAGCGCCACCGAAGGTGATGGCACGACTCCGCCTCGATTATTTGGCAACCAGGACCTTACCTATATTGGTCAAAAAACAAAAGCAGATAGTAGCTATAAACAATGGCGAGAAGCTGGAGCGAGCTTTAGTACTGACAATCAACAATTTAATCAGCTACTTGAGCGAAGCTTTAGAGATCTATTTATATTGCGTCAAAAAACACCTCAAGGCAATTGTCTGGCTGCCGGTATACCGTGGTTTGCTGTAGCTTTTGGCCGCGACCAGGAAATTACCGGACTAGAAACACTGGTAGCACTGCCAGATACGACTAAAGAAATCCTCCAGACACTGGCAAAATACCAGGGGCAAAAAACAGACTCCTTTACCGAAGAAAGCCCCGGACGCATCATGCACGAGCTGAGACTGGGTGAGATGGCGCACTTAAAAGAGATCCCATTTATACCTTATTACGGCACTATTGATGCCACACCACTGTTTTTGTGTTTGCTCAATCGTTATGTACAAAACACTGGCGACTTGGATTTAGCTAAAAAGCTCTGGCCAAATGTTGAGCTGGCGCTAACTTATATAGACAGCGAACTGGGCTCACAAAAATATCTTAGCTATGGCAAATTCAAAGGAGCATTGAGTAACCAGGGCTGGAAAGATTCATCTGATTCGGTGATGTATAGCAATGGACTACTGGCAAAACCACCAATCGCCCTGTGCGAAGTGCAAGGTTATCTTTATCAAGCCTGGTCCAAAACAGCAGCTCTGGCTGAGACACTGGGCAAAAAAGAACTTGCCGCCAAACTCTACAGCAAAGCAAAATTGCTCAAAGAAAATTTCCAAAGAGACTACTGGCTCAAAGACAAAAACTATCTGGCACTGGCTCTCGATGGACAAGACAATCAGTGTGACGTCGTATCAAGTAATCCAGGACATGTACTGGCCACGGGCATTTTATCCCGGGAGCAAGGACAGAGAGTAGCTCAAGTACTCAATAGCAGTGCCATGCAATCAGGCTATGGTATCCGCACACTGGCTCAAAGCGAAAAATCATACAACCCAATTAGCTACCACAATGGCTCTATCTGGCCTCACGATAACGCCCTGGCAGTCGAAGGTCTGGTCTATACCGGTTACAAAATGGAAGCGGCAAAAGTGTCCAGCAATATCCTCGATGTCGCAATAAAACAGCCAGACATGCGACTACCAGAGTTATTTTGCGGCTTTGACAAAGGTGATAGCCAGAGGCCAGTCTGGTATCCAGTGTCATGCTCACCGCAAGCCTGGGCCAGTGGCACTCCACTATTTATGCTGACCAATCTACTGGGACTACAAATAGATGGCGCCAAAAACACAATCAAAATAGTCAAACCTGTTTTGCCGCAGGGTGTAAATACTGTGACTATAAAAGGTCTAAAAGTTGGCTCAGGCAAAATCGCTCTCTCAATTACACCAGGTGCCAGAGAACCGGTCAAAGTCTTGAGTCAATCAAAAACAGTAAAGGTGGACTTGAGTGCAATCAAATAGGTTATTTGAGACGACTGAGCCGGGTTAGCTCTCGATCAAAAGTAGAGGCAAACTGCCGTTTTTCTTTTTCACCAAAGGGGGCAGGTCCCCCGGTAACGGCTCCATTGTCACGCAAGGATGTCATCAAATCACGCACAGAAAGACGATCGCCAATATTGTCCTGGTCAAATAATGTGCCCCGCGGATCTATAACCACTACGCCTCTAGGGACAAGACTGGCTGCCAGAGGGATGTCCTGCGAAATAACCAGGTCATTTTGAGTAGCATGCTCGACAATATAAGCATCAGCCACATCAGGTCCCATCGGTACCACCACCGAAGCGACTAAATCCGATACGGGAAGAGCGAGCGCTTTATTGGCAACAAAGACAATTGATATCTTTAGCCGGAGAGCAGCTTTAATCGCCACATCCTTAACTGCCTGCGGGCAGGCATCGGCATCTACCCAGATCATCATCGGTCGGTCCACCATCATTAAGAGCGTCACATAATATATAGGATGCCCATCTTTTGACATCCCACAGCTACTATGGCATACTGGTCCTATCCTTTTTCAGGGATAAAGTCAAGCACATATTGAGTACATTTTTGAATAGTTTTTCAGAGCTTGGATTGTCCAAGCAAGTCATAGCCGCCCTGAGCGAATGCGGTTACACCGAACCCACAGAAATTCAGGCAAATACAGCAGAAGTAATCCTGGGTGGACGCGACCTGATGGCATCCGCACAAACCGGGTCCGGTAAAACAGCAGCCTTTGCTCTACCTGTAATCGAATGCCTCGATGAACCAGGTAAGAGCCCTCGTTGTCTTGTCTTAGCGCCAACAAGAGAACTCGCTATACAGGTAGAAGCCGAGTTTAAACGCTTCAGTAAATACAAAGAATTGAACACTGTCACTGTCTATGGTGGCACAGGCTTTGCCGGTCAGATTGCCGCGCTACGCCGGCCGGTGGATGTAATTGTCGCTACACCTGGTAGACTTCTGGATTGCATTGAGCACCGTTATGTCGATTTATCGCAAGTTGAAATTCTAATTCTCGATGAAGCCGATAGATTGCTCGATTTAGGGTTTATGCCGCAACTACGCCGCATTATTTCCAAATTGCCAGTTGAGCGCCAGACTTTGATGTTTTCAGCCACCCTCGAAGGCAAAGTAGCAATAATCGCCCAGGAATACATGCTGGATCCGGTCACAGTAAGAGTCAACCAAGAAAGACTCGACGTAGACTCAATCGATCAGCAATTTCTGCCAATCAAAGAGTTTGACAAAGATGACCTTCTGGTCAAACTGATTCGTGAGTCAGAAATGGAATCTGTACTTATATTTACCGGCACTAAGCGTAAAGCTGGTTGGGTCAAAGATCGACTGCGTGACGCCGGCATCAAAGCAGAAGAAATCCACTCAGATATAAGCCAGGCCAAAAGAGAAAGCACGCTCAAGCGTTACCGCTCTGGCGCCTTTAACGTCCTTGTTGCTACAGACGTTGCCGCTCGTGGACTAGACATACCAGCAATCAGCCATGTAATCAATTACGACTTACCGGAGCTGCCTGAGGACTATATTCACAGAATCGGTCGTACCGGGCGAGCAGGACGTTCGGGCACAGCCATGAGTTTTGTCTCGGAAGAACAACGGCATCTACTTAGCGGTATTGAAAAAATCACCGGTATTAAGAGCGAACAACCCAAAGTTGTGGCTAAAAAGACCTCAGTCAGACGCTTTCGTCCCAAATTTAGACGCTAGTAAAAGCTGTCTTTTAAATCTTGACCTAAAAAACCTGCCTGCCTGGTATAACCACTCAGGAGCGCTTATGTCAAAACAAAATACAATACTTTTAGCTTTAGCCACACTCTCTATTTGTGGGGTGATATTGGCTTTGAGTATCCGGCACAATACCAGTCCAACAGTTACCATATGGAGCTGGGATTATCCAGACGATCTGCGCTTTATCAAAGCAGAAGACCACATAAATGTGGCGTATTATGCCGGTACTATTTATATGCGCCAGGGGCGTTGTTATTTTAGACCACGCACCAAGCCTCTCAAAATCAATGCCAAAGTCAATAAATATCCCGCCATTCGCATCGAATCAGATGGTGTGCCAGCCAGCACTAAAGCTGTTGCCGCATTGATAAGAACAGTTTTAAAGGAGCAGGGCGCCAAAGAAGTACAGCTTGATTTTGATGCTACTGATAGTGAATTGTCTTTTTATCAAGATCTATTAGCCACATTACCAAGCGCTCTAGAAGCTGGCACCACCATCAATATCACGGCCCTGACCAGCTGGTACACAATAGACAAGACGCTAACAAACCTAAAGGCTAACCAAAAGACAGCTATGTGCTTTAGTCTAGGCGGTAGCGCCAGAGAGAGTCTCAAAGCCTTGGCCAAACTCAAGCAAAAACCGGACTCCATTGGTGTTAGTGTCTATGAACATCAAACCAACAAATATCTAAAATCTCTTGGAATACTAGAGCAAGCCAGTTCAATCTATTTATATAGCGCTGTACCCTGGCAACAGCAAACATTACAAGCCGCCAGAGCGGAGGTTTTATGTCGCTAACCAAAGTCACAAAAGTGATCATGGTCATTAGCCTGGTGACACTACAGACGCTACCAGTTTGGGCCTGCGCCCCAGCCTTTCGAGAGGCAGTGATGTTTAACACCTTGCGTCCAGATTTGCCGCTCAAGGGCTATGCCGCAGGCAATATTGGCGTAATCCAGGGCTCCTGGGCCAAATCCTATCTCTGTGTAGCATACCGCTATTTGATCAACTCGCCTCTGTCAGGCAGCGAACAAAAATCAATCTGCCGCCTCTGGTATCACAGATTGGGAAATATGCCCACAGAAGAAGGCGATGCTCTAATAAGTGCCACAGAAAAATTTCTCAATTTAAGCAAAAAAGCATTGAATGCCAAAAAGGATAAAGAAGGGCAGGACGTTTATAGCTATACCGAGAATGTCAGTGAGGACTCTTTTAGAAGAGCCTACAGAACACTATCTGAATTGATTACCAAATATGGCACAGGCTCAACTCCCGTAAAAGAATGGCTCAAAGCCCAGGATCAAGTTTTTGCCACAGCCAAAGATGGCAAAAAAAGAGAGTTTGACAAACTCACAAGCAACGAAAAAAGTCATAGATTATATCAAGAAGCGGCCATGGCTTTTTACAGCAAAGACTACCTGAGCGCTGACAAGCTTTACAGGCAGATAGCAAATGACAGTCAATCTCCAGTGCATAACATTGCTTTGTATATGGTGGCGCGCACTGGCACCAAAGCGGTGGATGCTGGTGACAAAAATTTTGACTATGACAAAGTGCTTTTGGAGCTGGACAAAACTATTGCCCAGACTAAAGAATTTGAAATGCGCCAGGATCTATTAGATCTAAGAGCACCTTACAAATACAGCACCATGTCCCGAGAAGAACTAATAGATCTGCTGGCAAGAACAGTACCCAAACCAGGTAATGAACGTTTTGGCGCGGATGTTGGTGACCTCACTTATGCCATGGACGAAATGGAAGAAAGTCCAGAACAAGTCAATGATGAAAAAGAACAGGCAAAGAAAATAGAAAGTCGCTATCAGGCTCGCGAAGCGCTGATGACAAACCAAGATTTAACTGACTGGCTGGAAACAATTCAATTTACAGAGCGTGAATACGAATTTTATAGTGTCACGCAGCAAAAACAAATGAAAGAAGCCACGAGAAGGCATGCAGAGCATGCTCTGGCTATGTACAACAAAAGCCACAGTCTGCCATGGCTTGTGGCAGCTGTCGTGACCAATGGACTGCGCGGCGATAAAAATGTTGAATTGCTAAAAGCAGCAAAACAATTGCCTCCGAGCTCAATAGCCTTTAACACAATCGACTTTTACTTGATAGACAGACTGATTAGCAAAGGGCAATTTGCCGAAGCCCAGTCCAGGTTAAAAGCACAGGTGAGTAAGACCAATCTTACTGCCACCAATCAAAATCTGTTTAAAGCACAAATGCTGGCGGTGGCAAGCAACACCAGCGACTATCTAAGATTCGCAAGGATGAGACCAGCAGACATTTGCACTTATTATTCATATATACCAAGCGACTGGGCAAATATCGAACGAAGCAACAAACCAGCCAGCACACCATTGACTTTTGATGAAGAAGTAGCAATCAACCTCAACCGCTATTTACCTCTAACCAGACTGGTTAACATGGCTTTGACAGAAAGCGATCCCGTACTAAGAGGTCGGCTGGCACGCTCAGCCTGGCTCAAAGCACACCTCCTAGGTGAGAAGAATCAAGCACATAAATTGACCACAATTTTTGCTGCCAGCTATCCCCCCTTAAAAAAACAAATCATAGCGGTCGATCAGAGCACCGGGGATGAAGCCAGATACCAGTTAGCAAAATTGACTCTGAAAAACTTTGGCATGACACCATATCTAGCATCAGGTGTAGAACGTCACGGACTGCCAATTAATGGCTTTGACTACTACAACACAAATTTCTGGAAGCCTCTTTCAATCAATGAACCAAAACCAAATCCTACAGAAATGTGGGCCTATTATTCGGATAACGCTTTTGACCAGGGCTGCTGCGCCAAACCTCAAAACAGTTCTCTTTTGATGCAATATCTCAAAGGCTACTACTCTAGAGGAGTAGAGGGCACTCAGCTAGCCAGCGAGAAACAAACAGCAGCAAAGGAGCTAGCTAAACTGGCAAAGTCCTCACCTTCTGAATTTATGGGTGAAGCAGTCTTTAGAAAGTTCAAATCTAACCCACAGGAACAAAGTCTGCCCGAAATGCTCTATCGCGTCGTCAAACTACCCAAATGGAGCGCTCACACAGACGTTGGAAGTGCTTACTCGCACAGAGCTTATAATCTTTTGCAAAACAATTTTGGTAGGAACAATTTTGCGCGCCGGGCGCCATACTGGTACTGAAAAACTCAAATTTGATTCAAGCCCACACTTGACATTAGGGTCGGTTTAGAAAAGTGCGGAGAGTTAAAACTTACCGCTCTGACATAATTGATTCAGGACCTGAACTTTTTGCAGGAAACAAACGTCTTATAGCTCATGAACAAAATCTACTGTTTGCTCCTGCTACTCTTTGCCACCCAGTCTAACCTCCCCTTTTGTTTAGCAAATGATGGCGGACCTGTTCTCAGGCCGCCTATCGACACACCGAGAGCACAGCCCGCCGAGACCTCCGAAGATGCAGGCAAATCAGACCAGGCTGCGCTGCCTACCGACATCAGACCATCGCCCAATAGCAGCCTGGAAGAACTCTATCCTCAATCGTCAAACAAAACGCCCTATGCGGCAAGCTCAAACGATCCAGCATTAACCGACAAGCAAAAAAGAGAAGCGGAACAAGTACCTATTGCGCCTATACCAGTTAGTGAACTATTGCCAATCGGTAACGGTAAATTGCCACCCATACAGCTAGAAGCTTCGTTTAATGAGCCCATAAGTCTCAAACGTGTACTCGAAATCACACTAGAAAACAGTTTGCCGATTCGTATTTCGCAAGCCGGCTTTGATTCGCAACGCTATCTCTTTTATGGCGCACTGGGTGGCTTCATCCCCAGTTTGACCACGACCTATCGCGGTCAAAAGACTGACAATAGTCGCACTGTAAATACTCTTTTTTCTGATTCAACCACAGTCACCTATCCTGTGTTTCAGGGCGGTCGGGTGACTTACAACGCCTATGCCAATCTCTACCGCACAAGAGCGGCTAAGCAACAGTATTTCGCCACAGTAAACGACGCTCTTCTGGAGTCATACCGCAGTTATTACAATTTGCTGCTCAATCAAACACTCTTGCAAATCCGGGTCAAATCAGTAGAGTTATCGCGCACCCAGCTCAAGCTCAATGAGCAACTTAAGGCAGCCGGTGTGGGCACAAATTTTGCCATTTACCAGTCTCGCACCCAGCTAGCCCTAGATAAGCAAGCTCTATTGCAGCAACAAGTCCTGGTCAGGACCTCGGCACTAGCACTGGCCCGTGTCCTCAATCAAAGCATGGTTATTAACTTTATCCCCCAAGAAAAAGTCGTCAGAGAGCTTAGACTAATCGACGCCAATGTCGATATAGAGCAAATTACTGACGCCGCTCTCAGACTTAGACCAGAGCTAAAGCAATACGAAAACCTGCGCATGGCCGCTAACAGACAGGTCCAGGTCAATGCCTCAGGCTTTTATCCGTCAATGCAATTTTTCACTTCACTCACCAAATCAAAGAGCACGAGTGCCGCTAGCAACGGCGCAAGTGGAGCATCATCGGCCAGTAACAATGCCCTCTCTGGGTCGACTGTCATTATCCCGACTGGTGGAGGTGGCGGCGGCATCGGCATCAGCGGTAGCGGCGGACGCTCTGTTAGTGCCGGCTTTGATCTTTCCTGGTCCATACCCAACATGGGCGTGCCCATAGGCTTCAACACATTATCAGCCCGCGCACTAGCTAGACAGGCACTGCTCCAATCAAACCAACAATACTTGCTGGTGATGGAGGCAGTGCGCGCCTCCTACCTCAATATGCTGACAGCCAAAGAGCAAGTAAAAGTGGCCGCAGAAGCCGTCGTATCGGGCACAGAACAGCTCAGATTGGCTAACCTAAGGGTGGCTTATGGCCAGGGTATCAACCTCGAATTAATCCAAGCCCAGCAGGCCTACGTCACAGCCTTGACCAATCATGTTCAGGCAGTGATTAATTACAATATCGCCCAGGCACAATTACTGAGAGATAGTGGTCAAATATCATTGGAGACCCTGACAAAAGAGTACAATCAACCAATTTCGCTTAAAAAGCCGGACAACAACTCATAACTACTATGGCTCAAACAATCACAGACTCAATTACATCTGCCAAACCGCCCAAACGGCGTACAGTTGGAGCTGTCAAAATTGCACTGGGAGTTGCTCTAACAGCCAGTGTCATAGCGGCGGGAGGTTATTACTTTTTTGGCTGGTTTAAATCAGACAGCGCAATAAGTGCCGACAAAAAAAACTTACTTGAAGTCAAAGTCGGACCAGCCAAACTGACCGTGCTAGCCACCGGTGTGGTCAAACCAGACCGCGAAGTAAAAATCAGCCCTAAACAAACTGGTCTACTGAAGACCCTCTTGGTCAAGCAGGGAGACTATGTCAAAGCCGGTCAACTGATTGCCACCATGGATGACAGCAATCTCCTGGGGGACGAAGCAGCTGCTCGTGGCGCTTATTTAGCCAGTCTCGACAACTATCAAAAACTAAAAAGCGGTAACCGCCCTCAAGAAATCGCAGCAGCGCGCTTCCAAGAAATGAAAGCAAGAAGCGCTGAGCGTCAAGCCAGAGAAAACATCCGTAGACTGCAAGCCCAAGTCGAAGCTCTGACATATCAAGTCAAACGTGACGAAACATTTGCCGAAAGACAAACACTTTTGTCTAAAGAAGGGGCAGTATCGGATCAAGCTGGCATCGACGCCACCACCCAGGCAGAAGTAACCAGGTCACAACTGCGCGCCGCCAAACAAGAAAGAGAACAGGCAGAGTCAGCACTCTCCCAAAGCCATGAGGATTTAAACGCCATCAAAGAACAACACGACTTGATGCGTTCGGGCTTTAGAGTAGAAGACATTGCCCAGGCTCAGCACAGTGCCATGCAAGCAAAGGGCGCTCTGATGAAAGTGCAGAGCCTACTTGAAGATACCCGCATCAAAGCTCCTTTTGATGGCGTAATCACCCAAAAATATGCAGACGCCGGCGCCATCGTCACACCAACTACTTCTTCATCTACCACTTCGGCTACTTCCAGCTCAATTGTTGCTCTCGCTGGCAAGTTAGAGATAGTGGCGCAGGTAGCCGAATCAAATCTCCCCAAAATCAGCATCGGTCAACCTGTCGAGATTACAGCCACAGCTTTTCCCGACAAAGTATTTCACGGCAAAGTAGCACAAATAGCCCCAGCTGCCATCGTCACCAGCAATGTCACCACATTTGAAGTGCACGCCATACCGGTAGACGATGACAAACACGAGCTTTTAGCGGGCATGAATGTGAGCGCCAAATTTGTCGTGGGTGAAGTCAAAGACGCAATTACAGTGCCTACTGTCTGTGTCGTCTCCAGACGGGGTCAAGCGGGTGTCTTTGTCCCGGGCGAAAAGGCAGAACCTACTTTTAAACCAGTCAAAACCGGACCCACAGTGGGCAAAGACATAGTAATTATGAGTGGTCTAAGTAAAGGAGATAAAGTCTATCAGGGACTCTCAAGAGATCAGCTAGCCAAAGAAGGTTATGGTGCAAAAATGGGTGGGCCGGGCAGTCCGCCAACAGGTCCAGGCAGCGCGCTACGTATGGGTGGAGGCGGCGGTGGCGGTCGTCGGGGCATGGGTCCCTAAGCCATGAGCCTCCGAGAGCTACTTGGCATAGCCTGGCAGGGCATACTCTCCAATAAATTGCGCAGTAGCTTAACGGTGCTTGGTATCGTCATTGGTATTGCTTCTGTGATTACTCTTTTGGGTATAGGTCAAGGCGCCAAAGTCGAGGCCGAAAAACAGGTACAGGCATTGGGTGTCAATCTAATTTATGTAAGACCAGGTGCCGCTAATCTCTCCAGTGTTTCACAAGGACAGGGATCATCAGCCACTCTTACTTATGATGATGCTCAAGCAATCAAAGATAACTGTCCGGCTGTTGAGGACGTCGCAGCCCAGTACAACTCAGGATTCCAGGTGCAGTACGGTGAGCAAAACACCAGTACATCGGTAGTAGCAACCGAACCCAGTTATACAGAGATACGCAATTTTTATCCAGCCAAAGGGCGTTTTTTTAGCCTCAACGACATGAAAGAAAGCACACGTGTCTGTGTCATCGGAGAGACCGTGGCGACCAATTTATTTGGTGAAGAAAATCCGCTTCGCAAACAAATCCTTATCCGTGGCGAGTTATTTGAAATAATCGGCGTCATGGAACACAAAGGTGTAACCCAAATGATGGATATGGATGACCAGATCTTTATACCTTTGACCACTGGCTATGCCACTTTAGTCGGTCTAAACACAGTTACCGGTCGCTCTGTCAAAAGCATTCTTGTGCGCGGCGTTGAAGGCGAGGACATGCAGGCACAGTTTCAGATTACCAATCTACTCAGGCTGCGCCACAATATTCAGTCGCCGGATAGTGACGATTTCACTATACGCACTCAATCTGACATCATGCAAACTGCTCAATCCATTACCGGCGTCTTTAGCTTATTGCTTGGCGCCACTGCTGGTATATCGCTTTTGGTGGGCGGTATAGGCATCATGAATATTATGCTAGTTTCAGTCTCTGAACGTACAAAGGAAATTGGCATACGCAAAGCAATTGGAGCGAAGTACTCACAAATACTTTCGCAGTTTGTCATAGAAGCAGTGCTCATGTCTGTAACAGGCGGTATTTTGGGTATCGCCCTGGGCGTAGCCGGAGCAACAGCTCTCAGTCAGCTAGCGCAGTGGACAACGATAGTGACACCGTTTTCGATAGCACTATCGTTTTGTGTTTCACTTGTAATCGGTTTATTTTTTGGCATCTATCCAGCCAGACAGGCAGCAAAACTAGATCCAATTGTGGCATTGAGGTCTGAATAATGGCTGGCAATGTCATCGAGCTGCAAAACATTTATCGCACTTACAATCTCGCCGCAGAGCCTGTGCATGCTCTGCAAGGAGTAAGCCTGACCATCAAACAAGGCGAATACGTTGCAATAATGGGCACATCGGGCTCAGGCAAGTCGACACTGATGAATATAATCGGCTGCCTAGACAAACCAACATCTGGTCACTATATCCTGGACAATCAAGACATAGTCGAACGCAACGACGACGAACTGGCCGATATACGCAATCGCACCATTGGCTTTGTCTTCCAGCAGTTTAATTTATTGCATAGTATGTCGGCCATCAACAATGTGATGCTGCCTCTAGTTTACGCCAGTATGCCACCAGCTCAACGCAGAACGAGAGCCGAGCTGGTCCTCAATGAGCTGGGGCTAGCCAGTCGTATGGGACACAAACCAAACCAGCTCTCAGGTGGACAACAACAGCGTGTAGCTATAGCAAGGGCAATCGTCAACAATCCCCGCATACTACTGGCAGACGAGCCCACAGGCGCTCTCGACAGTCACACGGCCAAAGAAATCATGCAATTGTTTGGTCGTCTGGTAGATGACGGCATGACTGTAATAATTGTCACCCACGATCCAGAGACCGCAGCCAATGCCAGGCGTATAGTGCGAGTGAAAGACGGAAAAATACAAGAAGATAGCGCCACAGGGATATCACATGAAACTGCACATTAGCTACCTTACGACATTTATTGCTGTCTCTGTCAGCCTTTTAAATCTCGCTCCGGCTCTATCACAGACTGGTAGTGACCCGCTCTCACCCAGCTCACCGAATGCTCCCACAGCCTCTAAAGCACCAGATAACAACGCTCCACTCAGACCAGAAGAACTAATAGCCAAAGCATTTTTGCAACCCGGTGGCAGAGAAATCGCCATCGAAATAGTCAACAACAGTAAACGTGGACTATTGATCAAAGGTGATGAAGCCACTCTTGAGCAGGGTTCAACTAAACAAACACCATTAAAGCGCAATGACATTGTGCCACCACCAAAAAAAGTACAGGTGCCTGGAGACCTGTTGTATGTCACTGGTACTTTTGCCACCATCGGGCTTGGTCAGGTGACACAAGACTATGTGCAGCGCAAAAATGCCCCTTACGGACTTTACTATGGACTCGACGCAGATCGCCGCAAGGTCGCCGGTTTGCGCTTTGGTAAACGCATAATATTTCCAGGCGAAACCAGCAGCGGTCGTTTTTATCTAGGCAAAGCAGTGCATCTGCCAATTAAAATATCAATAAAAGTGACAAGCCATCCAGACGGTGAAGATATTGGCACCATGGTACTACCAGTGACGGCAGGCACGGGTCCCGATATCAAAATCAAAGAATTTAAATGACGGTCAAGCTGCCGATAGACTTAATTCGCGCTCGATTGCATCAATCATGCGCTGGGCGTCATCTTCATTCATTTGACTATCATAGTGTACTGCGGCAAGCAAACTACCGGTGCAGTGCTCCATCCAGTCATCATGGTCTTTGTGATTGACCAGTGCATGGCGTAAGTTTGTGCTGTAACCAATATCCAATAGCTCATACTGTTTATCATAAAAGCAAAGCACGGCAAAGACACCGGGCTCTTCTGATATTTGATCTGGACTATTATAGGGTCCGTCAAATTCGTAGGCTCCTATATAGATAGAAAAGCGGTCCTCATCCAAATCAGCCGAGTTTACTTCCAATATCGCTTCTGCCTCTATATCAAACTCATCGCCCACACTCTGGCAACAAATCATACTGTTCATTTGACACTCCTAGTTGACGCGGCCAATACTAAAGGGCCGCTGGTTAACAAGAGTGATCAAAAAAAGAAAAAAAGAGCCCCTTATTCGATGCTCTTTCTTAATGACAGACAACTATGAAGTCTGAGAATTAAAGGCATGGCTATCGCAAGAATTCCTATTATAAACAGACCATCCAATGCCCCCTAAATCATTGCACTTAAGGCGATCGGTTGACTCCCAGCAAGCACCTTTTGCTTTCGGTAAAAATTAAATTGAGCTTTTCCGTTCTCGATCTTTAGGCTGAAGAAATGAGAATTTCAACCCACCATCAGTACACAGTTTCACAGCCCAAGGAATTCTCTTTGGACAAAAAGATCTTTATATACACAATATTTCTGGACTTCTTTGTCCATTAATCCACCATTTGACGCAGATCCCCAGCACAAAGGGCTTTGACTACAGAAGAGCTCATCCTTTTGAAGGATAAAACAAGGTGTATAACTGGTCACAATCTAGCCTGTTAGAAATTACTGGCGTTGGACTCTATTAGCACCAAGTAATACACAACCAGCATAAAAGCTCTCAAACCTATGCAAGACAGCAACCATTCGATTGCTGGCTCAGCCTTGAACACTTACATGCATCTTGGTTTTAGCTGACTAAAAGCTCCACAGGAGAAGACGAGATCATGACAAACAGCAGTCAGACAGCAGCGCCACAGTCCAACTCCGAATTTAACCAAGCCGACTTGAAAGGCTGGGAGCCTGAAAACGAAGAACAGTGGCAAAAAAGCGGCAAGGCAATTGCCAGCCGCAATCTGGCAATCTCCATCCCCTGCTTACTCTGTGCCTTTGCTGTTTGGATGTACTGGGGAGTAATTACAGTCCAGATGCTCAATCTCGACTTTCCCTATAGCAAAGCGCAACTATTTACTCTAACTTCGATTGCTGGTCTTTCGGGAGCCACTCTGCGCATTCCCAGCACCTTTTTCATTCGCATTGCCGGTGGACGAAACACAATATTTTTCACAACCCTGCTATTGCTGTTACCTGCAATAGGTACGGGCTACTTCCTTACAGACAAACAAACACCACTATGGATTTTTCAAATTCTAGCTCTCCTTAGTGGCATTGGCGGTGGCAATTTCGCCTCGTCGATGTCCAATATCAGCTTTTTCTTTCCCAAAAAGATTCAAGGGCTTTCACTTGGTCTCAATGCAGGTCTCGGCAATTTTGGTGTCACCACTATGCAAATATTGGTACCAACTGTGATGACCTTTGGCCTGCCTGGGCAGACATCCATGGTCCTCAAGAGTGCTAGCGGCACCATGCTTGGCAAAATTCCAGCAGGCACACCAGCCTACATCCAAAACAGCGGCTATGTATGGCTACTCCTACTGCTCCCTCTGGCTATAGCGGCCTGGTTCAGTATGAACAATATCAAGGATGATCAGGTCTCTCCAGACACCGGTACGCCACTAGCAGCATGCGCAAAAATTGCAGGCATGCTCTGCATTGGGCTTTTGACTGCTGCCGCCGGAATTCTCCTGATGCTCCCCAAAAGCGCCAATGGACTTGGCACCGAAATTGGCATGTGTTTTATCATTCCAGGCGTCATTGCCGCCACAGTCTTTCTGCTCAAACTTATACCTGGCAAAATTTCAACCAATTTAAACAGACAGTACAAAATATTCGGCAATCCACATACATGGATTATGACTATCATCTACACCATGACCTTCGGCTCTTTTATTGGATATGCAGCAGCCTTGCCGCTGGCTATACAAGTAATTTTCGGGTTTACCCATGTACCAGGATCCAATGGTGCCATGATACATACTGCAGTCAATGCTAACGGACCCAGCGCTCTGACATATGCCTGGACTGGTGCCTTTATCGGAGCACTGGTAAGACCATTAGGTGGCTACCTAGCCGATAAGTTCGGTGGAGCGTTAGTCACACAAATAGTCTCGGTATTAATGATCATCGGCACCCTGGG
The DNA here is from genome assembly GCA_016718315.1 of Candidatus Obscuribacter sp. Taxonomy (GTDB): domain Bacteria; phylum Cyanobacteriota; class Vampirovibrionia; order Obscuribacterales; family Obscuribacteraceae; genus Obscuribacter. The sequence continues at coordinate 128,220 of JADKDV010000002.1, forward strand.
TGCTTCTCATTATATGAAACTGGCATATCAGAGTGCCACCCCAGAAGTCTTCTTTTGGCCCTGCTTCCTTCTCTTTCTCCTGCTCTTCGCTGCATCTGGACTGGGAAATGGCTCGACATTTAGAACAATCGCCAACGTCTTTAGCAAAGAACAAGCAGGACCTGTGCTGGGCTGGACATCAGCTTTAGCCGCCTACGGTGCCTTCATCATCCCAATGGTAATCGGCGAACAAATCCAAAAAGGCACACCTCAATATGCTCTTTATGGATTCGCTGTTTTTTATGCACTGTGCATGGTGCTCAATTGGTCTTGCTATTTAAGACCAGGTGCCCAATTCAAAAACCCTTAATCTAGCCGCTTTATCGAAATTCACTGTTTCAATCGCATTTTCACAAACAGGAAACCACCTAATCATGACGCAAACCAGAAGAAAACCGTGGACAATTAGAGGGCTCAGTATCAGTCTAAGTCTATGTCTCAGCTTCGCCCACTCGGCAGCAGCGCAAACTCTAATTGCAGAGTCATGCGAGCAAAGTAAACTAGCAGAATCGACTATCACTCAGCAACCAGAGAGCAAACACATTGAAGTCTCCGAGGTGAGTAATGATACCAGTATAAACCCCGCTAGCGTCACCAAGACCAGTACTGAAGCAAACCAGGAGGCAAGCCAAACACTTGCCGAGGCACCAACCGAACCAATCGTTGTCTCAGCCGATCCAATCACACCAGATCTATCTAACCAGACAAAAGAAAACCCACTCAGACTCGCCGCGATAGACTCACAAGACATGCAAACCAGTCCGGTCTTAAGAGGTCTAGAGCCATCAAACAATTTCAAATTGGGAGCAACTTATAACGAGTACGAAAGCCTATCGACCATGGCCGCCAGAAAGGAACTGGAACTACTTAACTTAAACGCCAGGTATCGTGTTGAGTCGACCAAAACGGACCGCTACAAACCATGGCGCACCGCTGCCTTTAACCTGGGGATGTACACTTTTAGCAATATCGGCATAGACCACGTTGCCTATGCACGCTGGCGCACCTGGCAAAGACCAGCCACAGCAGGAAAACCCTTCCTTGAATTTGGTCCGTCATTCCTGATCGCAGGACACTCCATAGGCACAGTCGGAGTACTTACAGAAGTAACAATCGACATGTTACGCGCCAGACAACTCAAGAAGATGGGCTTTGATGAAACGAGCTACAGGAAAAAAGTAGCTACTCTCAAAACTGAAATCGACTCACTTTTGACAAAGCGTGAATCCGCGCTGGCATCCACCAGTTTTGAAGAAGACGCAGAGAGGCAACTGGCGCAGAAAGAGACTCTTTTATTAAAGAATGTCAGAGATGGAGCACTAAACGAATATAAAAACTTCTGTGTCAGAGGAAAGTCGTTCAGAATAGCTAGAAATGTTGGCAATCTCATGGCATTTGGCGGTACCACAACTGGTGGCTATATGGGTGCCCTTTGCGGACTATTAGCCATTTCCAATCGCAAACCACATATCGCTGGCCCGGCCGGCATCGGCTTTATCCTATCGGGCACTTTTATTGTACTTGGACCAATAGTATCGAAAGCCAGTGCGGTTATTTCCGGCAATCATCTCAAAACCCGCATCAGCCGCGAACTAGGTACGCTCAATGTTAATGCCGCAAAAGATCTGGACGTCGGACGCAAGGAGATTACCGCTCTCTGTCAAAACAACTCTAATAGCGCCAATAGGCCAAGTCAACTTTTGAGAAACCGCTTATATGAGCTTGGTGCACAAAGTCTGATCAAAGATACAGTCATGGCCGATGCAGAAAAACAAGCGGCGAAAAAAGAATTTAAGGAGAAAGTTATTGCCAACGCCATTATTGGTGGCACCAAAATCGGTTGGGGTGCACAACTTGCCAATGCTGGCTTTGGCTTTCACAAACATGCAACAAAGCCGACAGAAGTAACAAGCATCGTAGTCAACGGCAAAAAACTTCCAATTTATAGCTACAAGCCTAAAGCATCCACCTCACTTTTTTCTCGCCGGGTAGCGCAGGGCGCAACTACTTTTATACCAGGCACAGCAGTCGGCATCATCGATACGCTGCAATCTCGTCTACGCGGTGAAGTGCGGACACGCAAACTTAAAAGTGAGGGCAAGCTGCCAGCCATGGTTATTGGCGAAAGACTGAAGAAGTTTGACCAATTGGACAAACAGCTTGAAGCTGAAGTCTCAAGACTCCAACAACACAATTAACTAGATAGGGCAACCCATGACCGAAAATAGCAAAGCCATAACGGTACTAAGTGTCAATACATTCTCTTTTATAGTCTGCTTCGCCTCTTGGGTCTTGTATGGCGTGCTGATAGCCTTCCTGGTAGATAACGGCATTTTTCATTTTGATGCAGGTCAAATCGGCTGGCTTCTTGGTGTACCCATATTGACCGGCTCGCTCATGCGACTACCTGCCGGGGTTTTAACAGACAGATACGGAGGACGCAATGTATTTGTGGCAATTATGCTCTTATCAGCAATTGCCATGTACAGTGTCAGTTTCTGCAATAGCTTTGAACACTTCCTTATCGCCGGTCTAGGCTTCGGGCTATCTGGCGCCTCTTTCGCCGTAGGTATTGCTTACACATCTCTGTGGTTTCCAAAGGGCAGACAGGGCACCGCACTCGGTATCTTTGGGGCGGGCAATGCTGGGGCATCAGTAACTAGCATGGGAGCGCCACATCTACTCAATCTTTGTACAAACAATCTGCAAATGCTTGATGGCTGGCGCACAGTACCCAAAGTTTATGCTGCGATATTGATACTTTCCGCAATCATATTCTGGTGCTTTACTTATCCCAAAAAGGTCGACAAGACTGGACTCACCATCGCCCAGCAACTGGCACCGTTAAAGGAGTCAAGAGTGTGGCGATTTGGAGTCTATTACTTCTTTGTATTTGGTGGATTTGTTGCCCTTTCTCAATGGCTCATTTCCTACTATCTCAATGTCTATGCTATGTCGCTGGCTATGGCAGGATTAATGGCTAGTGTATTTAGCTTGCCCTCAGGAGTAATTAGAGCAATCGGCGGTCTACTCTCGGACAAATACGGGGCTAGAGCAGTGATGTACTGGGTGCTTGGCTCTTGCTTGATTGCATCAATAGCACTTTGCATACCGCGCATGGACATTGAAACACCTGGACAAGGCGTTATGTGCACCAAGAAGGGCACCATTACTGATATTACGCCAAGCAAAATAGTAGTAGACGACAAGACTTATCCAATAAAAGTAAAGGAAGAAGGAAATCAGCTCACCATACTAAAAGAAAACAAAGAAATGATCATCTGGCCGAGTTCGGTATTTTGGCAGGAACCACAAGTCAAAGTTGGCGACAAGGTAGTTAAAAAGCAAGTCCTGGCCAGAGGAATTACGCACATCTTTTTCCAAGCAAATGTCTGGATCTTTACCGGCTTGGTATTGATACTTGGCATTATGACAGGCATCGGCAAAGCGGCAGTCTACCGTCATATACCAGATTATTTCCCCAACGATGTCGGAGTAGTGGGCGGCATTGTAGGCGTAATCGGTGGTCTAGGTGGATTTGTCGGTCCCATCATTTTTGGATACCTGCTGCAGTTGACTGGCATCTGGACCACCTGCTGGATGCTATTTGCCCTCTTAAGCGCTATTTGCCTGATCTGGATGCACTCCACAATCAACAAAATGATGCGCGTCCAGGTACCACATTTAGTGACACATATTGAGACTTCAGAACTTATAGCAAACAAAACCTGACACCCAATTTAACCAGGCAGAACTCACAAATTCACTTTTCAAACATCATCACTTAGTTCGCAAGAGTACTCCATAAGGATGAGTAGAACCAAACATTCGCAACATGTATAGAGCTAACACAGCAAGTCCGCTCAATTCTCACCAACCGGTCAGCATATTGCCAACAAATAGATACTCTTATCTTCAATTACCCCTTTGGATGGATATAGTGCTAGAGGAAAGCTGCCAAAATTACAGCACAAACAGATATGTCGGAGGCATAGTGGCGACTGTAGATACTCTTTTAAATACCGACATTCGCCGATATCTGGCCAGTTCACTTTTGGTATCGTCAATACTCTTATTAGCCGGTTCTGACGCGCTAGCTAGTGATGTCTTTGACACAAAATGCGCTGGATGCCATACCATTGGCGGTGGAGCTATGGTCGGACCCGACCTAGCTCCATCGTCCAAGTGGAGTACTGCTGACCTACAAAAATCGATCAAAGCGATGGAAAAAATGTCGGACCACTTACCGACGAAGAGGTCGATGCCCTTGTAATTTTCATAAAGACTCCCAGTGCGAGCACTACAGCACAGGCTGCAACTAGCAATACAAATCAATCAACTAATACAAACGCTACCCCAAATTCAAACGCCGTTTCAAATTCGAATACAGCAGAAACTTTTAGTAATGGCAACGCAAGCAAAAGTCTCACCACAGACACGCTAGAAGCAGGTGAGCCGTCCAGCGGGGCCAAACTGTTTAACGGACAACAAGCCCTCAAAAACGGCGGTCTTTCCTGTATCGCTTGCCACCAGGTAGCTGGCAAAGGCGGCAACATGGGACCGGATCTCACCACAATAGCTACTCGCATACCGCCAAAAGCTCTTATCAAGGCCTGTGAAAATACGCCTTACAAGGTGATGAAAGCAGCCTACCGCGAACATCAGATAACGCACCAGGAAGCACTCGATTTAAATGCCTACCTGGAAAAAATCAAAGACAACAAAGGCTCAACTCGTGAACTACCAGTACCACTCTACTCCTCAGCCATTGCCGCATTGCTCCTTGGAGTAATGGCAATCGGCTATCGCAACAGAAATACAAGCGTGCGCAACAAACTGAAGAGGAGAAATTAAAGTGGCTTGGATAAAAGACATATTTGCTCCGAAACAAAGACAATGGGAAGACTTTTATCGCAACCGTTGGCAGTACGACAAAATTGTGCGCAGCACCCATGGCGTCAACTGCACCGGATCATGCAGCTGGAACGTATACGTCAAAAGTGGCATCGTCACATGGGAACTGCAAGCGCTAGACTATCCAATCATCTCCAAGGATATCCCGCCTCACGAGCCACGCGGTTGCCAGAGAGGAATCTCGTGCTCATGGTATCTCTACTCACCTCTAAGAGTAAAATACCCTTACATGCGCGGGGCATTGCTAGACCTATGGCGAGCCGCCAAAGAAGCTCATCCTGGCGATCACGTAGCGGCATGGCAATCAATCGTCAGCGATCCCGCATCAAAGACACGCTATCACCAGGCTCGAGGTAAGGGCGGATTCCGCCGTGTCAATTGGGACGAAGCTCATGAAATAATTGCCGCAGCAAACATTGCCACAATCAAGCGCCATGGTCCGGACAGAATAGTTGGATTTTCACCAATTCCAGCCATGTCAATGGTGAGCTATGCCAGTGGAGCCCGCTTCCTACAACTTATGGGTGGGGTAAACCTCTCATTTTATGATTGGTACTGCGATCTTCCACCAGCCTCACCAGAAACCTGGGGAGAGCAAACCGACGTAGCAGAAAGCGCTGACTGGTTTCACTCCAAATTTGTAGCTGTTGTAGGCTCCAATGTCTTAATGACACGGACCCCCGATGCTCACTTCCTTGTTGAAGGACGGCATCAAGGCTCCAAAGTCGTCGTCTTCTCACCAGACTTTTCACAAGTTTCAAAAATTGCAGATGAGTGGGTCCCAATCCACCAGGGGCAAGACACAGCCTTCTGGATGGCTGTCACCCATGTCATTTTGAAAGAATTTTACTGCGACAAACAAACACCCTACTTTACTAACTATGTCAAAAAGTACAGTGACATGCCCTTTTTGGTCACACTCAAAAGAGGCGAGGACGGTCATTACGCCCCAGGTAAGCTGCTCAGAGCAAGCCAGCTAGAACATACCAAAACGGAAGAAAATGCTGATTGGAAAATGTTTGTACTGGATAGCAACAATGGCAAATTATTTATGCCAGAAGGTACAATTGGGCACCGCTGGCAGAGTCACAAAGGCCACTGGAATTTAAAGTTAGAAGATCCAAACACTGGCAAAACAGTCGATCCAGCTTTAACCATAGCTGAAACAAAAGTGCCATCTAGCTCGGTAATGGTAAACTTCCCCGATTTTTCTAATTTTGAGGACCAGGCTAACCTGGTGAGAAATGTATCGGCAATGGAAGTGACCACGATTGATGGTCCAGTCATGGTCACCACCGCGCTCGAACTAATGATCGCCCAATATGGAGTCAAACGAGGACTGGCGGGCGACTATCCAGCCAACTATGAAGACGAAAAGCTGCCCTACACACCAGCATGGCAAGAAAAATTCACCGGAGTAAGTGCCGCAACTGTAATTAAGTTTGCCAGAGAGTGGGCCACAACCGCCGAGCAGAGTAAAGGCAAATGCAGTGTGATCATAGGAGCTGGAGCCAATCACTGGTATCACAATAATCTGATCTATCGCTCCATCATCGCCCCGCTAATACTCTGCGGTTGCGTAGGAGTAAACGGTGGTGGACTTAACCATTATGTTGGACAAGAAAAGCTGGCCCCACAAGCCTCCTGGGCGCCCATCGCCTTTGGCACCGACTGGTCTGCTCCACCTCGCTTACAAAATGCTCCATCATTTCACTATATCCATTCAGATCAATGGCGCTATGATGCCAACTTTGACACAATGTGCGCCGTCGCCGACGAAAGTCACAGTATGGCCCACGGTCATACTGCGGACAAGCAAGCAATAGCAGTAAGATCTGGATGGCTGCCCTGTTATCCGCAATTTAACCAGAGCAATTTAACTCTTGTAGAAGAGGCTAAAGCACAGGGCGCCAAAACAGAAGGCGAAATAATCGAATACATCGTCAAACAACTGAAAGAGCGCACCCTCAAATTCAGTATGGAAGATCCGGACAATATCGAGAGCTCTCCAAAAGTCTGGTATATCTGGCGGGGCAATGCCCTCTTATCTTCTGCTAAGGGCCATGAATATTTCCTCAAACACTACCTCGGCACGCACAACAATGCCATTGCACAAGAGGTAGCAAAAGATCTGGTCGAAGAAGTCACCTGGCACGACAAAGTCGAGCTAGGAAAGATGGATCTAATCGTAGATCTAAACTACCGCATGGACTCGTCCGCGCTCTACTCTGACATTGTATTGCCAGCGGCAACCTATTACGAGAAGCATGATCTAAACACCACAGATATGCACTCCTTTATTCATCCTCTCCAGCCAGCAGTGCCGCCATGCTGGGAATCCAAGAGCGATTGGGAAATATTTAAGGGGATAGCGGAAGTCACCGCTAAACTGAGTGAAAAGCATCTACCAGACCCAATTACTGATGTGGTAGCAACGCCATTGATGCACGACACACCGGCTGAAATGGCTCAAGCTCGAGTACTGGACTGGGCCAAAGGTGAATGTCAGCCAATCCCGGGCAAAACCATGCCAAGCTTAAAGCTGGTCACTCGCGACTATCCCAATCTCGCCAACAAGTTTAAGTCTCTTGGTCCCAACGTCAGAGCCAATGGGTTGAGCGTGCATGGCACTCACTACGACATCGACGACATTTATGATCGCTATATGGAAACAAGCCCGACAGAGAAATGGGGCGGGCATAAATACCCATCGCTGAGCAAGGATCTCAATGTCTGTGAATTGATCTTACTCTTGGCCGCTGAGACTAACGGTGAGCTGGCTTATCGAGCCTTTGAAGCCGAATCCCAAAAAACAGGTATCGATCATACCCACTTAGCCAGAGATACGAGAAGTGTGCATTATACTTTCAACGATCTCAAAGCTCAGCCGCGTCGCGTTTTGACAACTCCATTCTGGACTGGTATTACCAATGGTGAACGCACCTATTCAGCTTATTGCCAAAACATAGAAGAGCAAATCCCCTGGCGCACACTAACAGGAAGACAGCACCTTTACCTCGACCATGAGACATATGTCGCATTTGGCGAGCACCTGCCAACATACAAGCCAAGACCGACAATGCACGCCGCTCGAGATCTCGAAAAATCGGCTCGCGATGCTGGCTCACTAGTCTTAAATTACTTAACACCGCACGGCAAGTGGCATATCCACTCTACCTTTGGCGATACGCTAAGGATGAAAACCCTTTCTCGTGGCATTGAACCAATCTGGCTAAATGACAAAGATGCTGATCTCATTGGCATCGAAGATAACGACTGGGTAGAAGCCTTTAATGATCACGGAGTAGTCTGCACTAGAGCTTGCGTCAGTGCAAGAATCCCTCGTGGACTTGCTTTTATCTATCACTCTCCAGAGCGTACTGTGGCTGTACCCAAATCAAAAGAACGAGGCATGAGAAGAGCTGGTGGTCACAACAGCCTGACGAGAGCCAGGCTCAAACCATTGTTTATGATCGGTGGCTATGCCCAATTTACCTATGCCTTTAATTATTGGGGACCACCAGGAGTTAATCGCGACACCTTTGTAATAGTCAAACCAATGGATAAGGTGGAGTACTGACCATGGACATAAGAGCTCAAATATCAATGGTCTTCCATCTGGACAAGTGCATCGGTTGTCACACTTGCAGTATTTCCTGCAAAAACGTGTGGACCGATAGAGCCGGTGCTGAATACATGTGGTGGAACAACGTCGAAACCAAGCCTGGCACAGGCTTTCCGACCCTCTGGGAAGACCAGGAACACTATAAAGGTGGTTGGCAGCTAAAAGGACAAAACGAAAGGAAGCTTGAGCTACGCAGTCAAAATAAGCTCGACTCATTCGTCAAACTTTTCTACAACCCTAATCAACCAGGGCTGGAAGACTATTATGAACCGTGGACTTACACATACTCCAATCTGTTTGATGCACCCGAGGGCGACGATCAACCCACGGCAATTCCAATATCTCAAATAACTGGTCAACCTGTTGAAATCACGGCAGGACCGAATTGGGATGACGATCTTTCTGGATCAACTTTATATGCGGCTAATGACTTCAACTTAGATGAGCTATCTGATGAGGAGAGAGAGCAGCTTTTTGAAATTGAACGAATTTCAATGATGTACCTTCCGCGCATTTGCAATCATTGCGCCAATCCCAGTTGCGTTGCTTCTTGTCCCTCGGGAGCACTATACAAACGCGGCGAGGACGGTATAGTCCTGATCAATCAAGATACATGCAAGGGTTGGAGAGCCTGTATCTCAGCTTGCCCATACAAAAAAATCTACTACAACTGGAAAACCGGCAAATCAGAAAAATGTATCCTCTGCTATCCCAAGCTAGAGACCGGCCAGATACCAAATTGTTTTCAATCGTGCGTGGGCAGAATCCGCTACCTCGGCGTATTACTCTATGATGCTGACAGAGCGGCGGAAGTAATGAGGGTGCCGGACAATGCCCTGGTGGAATCTCAACGCACAGCCATCTGCGATCCCTTCGATCCCAAAATCATTGCAGCAGCAAGAGCCAATGGAGTAAGCGAGGAATTTCTCAAGGCTGCCCAAGACTCGCCAGTTTATAAATACGTCATGCAATGGAAAATCGCCCTGCCACTGCATATCGAATATCGCACAATGCCAATGCTCTTTTACGTACCTGCACTGCTGCCAGTAATGGGCAAGGTTGAAAGTGAAGTATACGAAAATCACGGCGAACATTTTTTTACAAGTCTAGAAAAATCACGCTTGCCAATCAAATATCTGGCGCGATTGTTTAGTGCTGGCAACGAACAGATTATCGAAGGCGTGATGAAAAAACTCATGGCTGTACGTTACTACAAGCGCTCCCTATCAATGGAAGACCTTGATGTAGTGACAGTCAGCCGCATCATGCGTGAAGCTCATATCACTCCACAAGAAGCAGAAGCAATCTATCAACTGACTGCGATTCCGACTATTGATCAACGCTTTGTCATACCAGAAATCCAACGAGAGGAAGCGATTGAGAGCACTTGCAATCCTGAAATCTGCAAAGGCTCATGCGGTCTAGGAATAAGCCAGCAGCCAGGGAGGGGTCTATGAGTCTGCAGATGGGCACAAAAAAGGGACTAGCCCTGGCACAGCTAGGCCAACTGCTCTACTATCCGCGTCAGTCCTACCAAGCAGCAGTGCTCCTTGCCTCCATTTCTGTGAGCCGGGACTATCCTAGTGTCAGCAAAGCACTCGGACAGTTTGCCAAAACTTGTCAGACAAAATCACTTCAAGACCTGGAAGAAATTTACACATCGACCTTTGATCTAGCGGCTATTTGCAGCCCCTATATCACAGGATACATCTATGGCGACGAAAGTTATGATCGCGGCACTCTGATGGCACAATTTAGCGCTCAGTATGACGAAATCGGCTTTGACACTAACGGTGAGCTTCCAGACCACCTTGCTCTGGTACTCTGCTATGCCAGCTGGCTCGATAACGAAGCACTCGATGAACTGATCACATATTGCTTGCTTGAGCCAGTCAAAGCAATGGTCGAAAAACTAAAAGACTCAAATAATCCATACTTCAACCTGCTATCAGCAGTCCTAATTTTGGTGCAAGACAAAGACGGAGGCAGAAACACCGATGATTGACACTCTGCTCTTTATTGTTTTGCCCTATTTAGCAGTAGTACTCTGTATCTTTGGCTCCATTTATAGAGTGCGAAAAGCACCAATGACATACTCGGCACTTTCTTCTCAATTCTTGGAGAGCAAGGGGTTGATGTGGGGCTCACTACCCTGGCACATTGGCATCACAATAATCTTATTAGCCCACTTCGTGGCCTTTGCCGTACCAGGTTTTTGGCAAAGCATAGTAGCCTCGCACACTGCCTTGATCATCATCGAATCAATCGGGATGAGCTTATCCGTCCTCTGCCTCTTTGGACTCCTAATCCTGACGATAAGGAGACTAACCTCAGCTAAGCTTCAAGCAGTAACTAGCGTAATGGATCTTGTGGTGATCGCACTCTTGTTTATCCAGGTAGCTTTAGGAGCAGCAACGGCAATGCACTGCAAATGGGGTAGCGCCTGGTGTAGTGGCACTACAACACCATACCTGTGGAGTCTTCTGACACTGCACCCGGACCCAAGCTATATTGCCGATTTACCACTAATAGTAAAGGGACACATCCTGGGTGGATGGCTCTTTATTCTAGTGATTCCATTTTCACGTTTAATCCACATGTTTGCTGTCCCCATCGAGTACCTATTTCGTCCGCCACAAAACGTTGTCTGGACCAATCCTCGCAAGTTCGCTCAAGCAGGTGAAACATTTCAATCTGATGAGGTAAGGAGACACTTTGTTCAAGCAGCAGCTGGCATACTTTTCGGTGGCTCACTTTTATCTATCGGCACATTCCGCAACATCTTCTCTTTCTTTTTTGGACCACGCCTCTCAGTCAAAGAAGAAACAGAGCTCATGGAGACCCGCCTGCACAGACTGGAATCCACCGCTGATCAGCGCAAGCTAGAATTGCAAAGACAAGCATCAAATTACATTCTAATTTGCAATCTAACCGAACTAAATGCCGAAAACGGCAAATACTTCATCGACTATAAGATGCAACCAGGTATAGCCTTTATGGGTGAGGACGGCTTACCTCTGTTGATTTCGGCAAAATGTACTCATCTAGGCTGTACTGTCGGCAACAAAGTCGATGCAAATGGCAAAATCCTATGCCCCTGCCATGTATCGTTTTTTGATATCAAAACAGGTCAACCAGATCCAGGCGCACCAGCCAAGGAACCGCTAGCACATCTCGGCTGGGTACTGATGGACGAGCGCGGTAAGGTTCTGGCACAACGCGACAACAGCGGCACAACGACAGGCACAATCACAAGTCAAACCCAAACTACCGCCCGAGTCTATATTGCCAAAAATCGGGAGGACAAAGCATGATCAGTCTGACTAAAGCATTTGGTCTCGTTTCGACTTTTGTAAGTGAGCGTTTTCCCACTGACAAGCTCAACTATCACGCCATGGTTGAGAAGAAAGAAGTACCAATTCATAGCATGAGCTGGGGATATTACACCGGTGGAATGACCATGTTCTTCTTTGGCATTCAAGTCCTTACCGGACTGTTTCTACTCTTTTACTACCAGCCTACAGTAAGCGATGCCAACATCTCGGTAGAATACATCAACAAGTACGTTACCTGCGGTGCTCTGATACGCAACATGCATGCCTGGTCATCATCTGGCATGATTCTTTTCGCCATGGTCCATCTGCTCACAGCTTTTGCTATGAAGAGCTTTGTCAAACCTCGCGAGATCACCTGGATTGCCGGTGTACTCCTCTTATTTATTACCTTTACTTTTGGCTTTACCGGCTATCTTTTGCCCTGGAATCAAATTGCAGTCAACGCTACCAAAGTCGGCTTACAATCAGTTGAATATGTCGGTCAATATCTCCCCGGGCAGCTAGCCGAAGTACCCCGCATACTGCGAGAAACTTTTCAGGGAGAATCCAGCGTCGGTCAATCCACTCTCGGTCGCTTCTATGCACTACATGTAGTCATTTTGCCGCTGCTGCTGGTCGGCTTGCTTGGACTCCACCTTTTGTCGGTGCAACTACATGGCATGAGCCAAGGGGTCGATCAAGCGGCTAAAAAATCAGAAAAATTCGTCAGTATTTTTGTCTTCAAAGACCTGACACTCTGGTCCAGTGCCTTTCTCGTGCTCTTTATAATGGCCAGTTGCATACCATTCGAATCATTTCTCTCATATCCTCTACTAGCACCATTTAACGCGTTGGGGTCTACTCCAGGAGGAATAAAACCGGAGTGGTACTTCTTCTTTGTCTACTATCCACTAGAGCTCTTGCCATTTTGGGTGATACTCCTGGCCAGTGTAGTTCTGGTGGCGATACTAATGGCGGCGCCATGGATATTTAAGGGCACCAGCCGCAAAACCCTGCAATTGCTTGCCGGACTAGCGTCTATCTATCTGATAGTTATGACTGTATTTGGTGAGCAAATCTATGAATTTTATAAACACTGATGGTGGTAACAGCTATGAATTTTGCCAGTGATCAAAGGGCCCGGCTCAAAGGACCCAAAGCTACTATCTTGCTACCAATAATCCTCACACTTTACGCCGAAATAACAGTAACGCCAAAAGTTGAAGCATATCCAGAGTACCAACAATTCATCGAACAACATTCGCACAAAACGGTCAACTGCGCCATGTGTCATGTCAACGACAACGGACCAGTTGGCAATGAACACGGACAAATAGGAGCTTTAGACAAAGACCAGCTAGTTAGACTCAACAAAGCTCGTGCAGCCCTATTGCCTGGTCAGGTGGTAGATAGTCCGATACTAAATCAGTTCGGCAACGAAATCATCAAAGCACTAGGCAAAAAGGAATTTTTAGCATGCAAAACGGATCCATCCAAATTGGCTCAATTACTCGGTGATACCTCAGATCTTGACGAGGATGGTATACCTGACTCAAAGGAATATCTTGATGGCACTGACCCACTAAATAAATTTCATGGTGATCCAGTCAAGCTATTTATGATCAATCTCAATCGCAATAAAATCCACGTAATTTTGGCAATCGTAGCAGTGCTGTCAATCAACTTCGGACTAATTCATTTGATCAAAGCGATCATGCTCACTCAAGCTTCATCGAGAAAAGGGCACTGAGTTTAAGGCTGCTCTATAGAGCAATCATCCCGAGAAGTTAATGGCACACTTGCACAGAGCGGATTCTTAGACTCTTGCACAAGCTCACTCAAATATGATTCAGCAAAAGCACGCTCCAATTGGGCCGTTGCCTCGGAAAGGCGGTGATGCAAAGGGCAAAGCGTAAAACCATGACTTTCAATCCCAAGTGGGCAAGAAGTAAGTTGTTCGATAGGATCCACAGAGTTAACTACATCCAAAATGGAAATTTCACCCGGGGTTTTCAACAGGTGAAAACCGCCACCAATTCCCCTTTGCGAACCCACAAGCTTGGCTTTGACCAGTTGCTGCATAATCTTGCTGAGATATCCGGCCGGCACCCTGGTTACTTCAGCAATCTCCTGCCCTGTAGCGGCCGACTCACGCATCGCCAAAAACACCATGGCGCGCAATGCGTACTCGGATGTCTGTGAAATCATGCTGATACCCTGAAAATCTCTATTGCCAATATCAGCAGAATATCACGTAAGTAGCTTCTGAACCCTTGACGCTGATACTCAGAGTGCTATTCTGGACATGTAGGTCTTTTTGTAGCCATCGGCGCCGTGAGCGTTTCTCAATGCGGTAAATGGATGAGAAACGTTCCATTTCAAAGAATAAAAAAGACAAGCATCAAAGTGTTAACACCTCTCAAAAAAACAATTAGCAAGCAACGTCAAAAGAGTTGAAATTATGGAAAACCTAAAGCTAAAATCCGTTGGCATGCTCGTTGTAGAACAACAATTGCGAGCCCAGGTTTTTGATAGCTTGGGTATAGACTACTGTTGCCATGGCAACCAAACCCTGGCACAAGCTTGCACTAATAAATCCCTCGATGCCACCAGCGTCTTAGACCTGATCGATAAATGCGATCAGGCGGCCATATCCAACAAAGCTACCCATACCTGGCTCGATGCAACCATTACCGAGTTAACCCATCACATCCAAAATACTCACCATGCTTATTTAAAAAGTGAGCTTCCTCAACTAGTGTCACTGGCTAACAAGGTTGCAAAAGTGCATGGAGGCAAAGAGCAAAGACTTTTGCAATTAAACAAAATACTGGTCGACTTCAAAAACGAAATAGACAAGCACACGCTAAAAGAAGACACCATACTCTTTCCTTACATTTGCAAACTAGACCAAAGCACCACGGCTATCGAATCGCCCTTTGGTACAGTCGCTAATCCAATTCACTGCATGGAAGCAGAGCATGAAAACGCCGGAGATGCATTATTTAAATTCAGAGAACTAACCAATCACTACTCAGCTCCGGCAGAAGCTTGCAATAGTTGGAGAGCCTTGCTAAGCGGTCTAGAAAACCTGGACAAAGATCTTCGAATCCACATACTAATAGAGAACTCAATTTTGTTCCCTCGCGCAATTGCCAAAGAAAACGAAGCCGCAACTTCTAGGGAGCAATCACATAAATCAAAAGACAGCTAGTTTTATTACCAGGGTTATGTCGATAAAATCATGTCAAATCTCGCTGCCATAACAAAAAAGCAACTACCACAATTGTGCCTGCCTAGAGAGCATGGCATTGTAGTTATATTGCTCATAGCAAGCCTGTATAGTCTTGTCCTGCAAATTAAGTCTGTCCTTTTTTGTACAGCGTTGCTAACGCTCTGGCTTCTTGTACTCTCGCTTCAACATCCGCGGCAGTTAATGGCAATTGCCTCCATCAGTGCTCTATCGCATGCTTGCTTTAATCCCCTAATGGCGCTCTGGATTACCATAGTGGGCACAGGACTAATCCTCATTAGCAAGACAAAAATAAAACAAACCTGGTGGCACGAGTTCATAGGACTCGGAGGGGCAACCATCGCACCACTTCTGACAGCCTTTATGGTAAGCAATCAATTAAGACTACCTTTGACGATTGGCACAGCACTGCTAGCAGGTGTTTATACAAGCGCGGCAATTATACACGGAGCCACTTTGGCATCAGGCAAAGGCCGCCACGAAAAGGCCCAAACACTGCTCAGCCTGACACTCGCTCTACCGTTTTGGCTCGGCTTTACCCGGCTCGACCCTTTAGCCTGCAGTCTATCACTAGTACCCTATGTGGGTCTGATTCTGTGGCTTGCAAAAGCAAAAGCAACCGGCTTTAAGACTCTAGGGCGTTTCTCTGCAGGCTGCTTGAGCTGGGTGGCTATAACACTTTTATTAACGCTCAGAATTTAGGACTTCATCCACCCAGGAGAGACAAGCCATCATAGAAGGAAAACCCAGAGTAGTAACAGTAAGCAGGACGGCGTGTCTGACTTCATCAGGACTGGCGCCAGCCTCCAGTGATCGGCGACAGTGTGAATGCACCGCTCCTTCCATTTTGGCACCACAAGCTATACCTAACTTGATCAAGGCAATCTGTTTTTTATCCAGTGGACCTGCCACACTAGCTTGCTTACCCAACTCTTCGTAGGCTTGAAAGAGGTCAGGATAGGACTTCTGGAAATTGACAAATCGTGTTGGTATTTTGTTCATTTCTTCCCCCTTTGAGATTCGTTTCAATTCTATCTTCTTTGAGGCAATCTCTCAGAATATTTACCATCAGGAGATATAATTCAACAATACTGGTTGCGAGATTCCAGCAGGCCAATCATGACTGTATTTAACGTCAAAATTTCCTATTTTGCCATACTTCGCGATGAAACCGGACTTAGCAGTGAACGGCTTGAAACCTCAGCGCAAACAGCTGCAGCACTATTTGACGAAATCAATTTAAGATACCATTTCAGCTTAAACAGTAACAGACTGAGAGTGGCTATCAACGACTGTTTTGTAGATTGGCAAACAAACCTCAAAGACAACGACGAAATTGTATTCATTCCACCGGTCGCTGGTGGTTAAACTCAATACGATTACAGCCAGATCTACCATGCACTCAATCCGGGCTGCAATCTACAAACAAGAACTCTAGCAAGATGAACATCCCCAACAAACTAATAGATAGCTTCGGGCGAGAGCATACATATTTGCGCATCGCAGTAACAGATCGCTGCAATTTGAGATGCAATTATTGCCTGCCACTCAAGGGCGTTGTCTGGAAAAACAGAACCGAATTGCTGAGTAATGATGAAATTTTGAGACTGGCAAGGCTTTTTGTGTCCGTGGGCATCACCAAAATTAGACTCACCGGCGGAGAGCCGATGGTACGAAGTGATCTACCCGAGCTAGTACGAAAGTTAAGCGGTTTAGCCGGACTGCAAACACTGGCCATGACGACCAATGCCACCTTACTAACTGAGCACGCAGCGGCACTTAAAGCTAGCGGTCTACAGTGCATCAACATATCACTGGATACTTTCAAAAGAGAGCGTTTCGCTGCCATCACCGGCAGTGACCAGCTAGAAATAGTGATGGCGGGAATAGCCAGAGCCATAGCCTGCCAATTTGACAGCATCAAACTCAATGTTGTTGTAATGGCGGGGGTCAATGATGATGAAGTCATTGAATTTGTAGACTTCGCACACAAACACGACATCAACGTCCGCTTCATTGAGTACATGCCATTTAAGGACAATAACTGGAGCAACGCAAGTGTAGTTACCTACAAAGACCTGAAAGCCCGCATAGAAGGAAAGTACTTGCTCTCTCCAGTCCAAGCAAAAACCGGAGATGTAGCAAAGGACTTCAATATAGAAGGAGCAGGGCAAGTTGGTTTTATTACTTCAATGTCAGAAAGTTTTTGTGACACTTGCAACCGCTTGCGCCTTACGGCGGAAGGGACAATCAAAACCTGCCTGTTCTACCCAGCGGAAACCAATCTGCGCGACGCTATGAGGGAAGGGGCATCTGATGAAAACATACGCAATATGATAGGGCAAGCTCTTACATCAAAACCCAAAGCACATCCACCGGCTGAAGAAATCGCCACTAGCGAAAACAGAGCAATGATTGAGATCGGTGGCTAAACAACACAGAACCGCATCAACCACACCCAACCAACAAACGTTAGCGTTCCTTTGCGCTCCACTTCTACGCGGAAACCGCAATCAAATCTTTGGCTCGTTACCAGCGCGCCATTTGATATTGCAGCCAACACTGGGCTTTTGCTCTAAGAGCTGTGGCTGACCAGATAAGAGCGCATCAAGAGCACCACGTAAATCGCTGCCTGTAACAGGCAAACCATTAGAAGGTCTACTATCATCGAGCTGTCCGCGATAAATCAGTTTACGCTCACCATCAAAAACGAAGAGGTTTGGTGTGCAAGCCGCTGTATAGCTCTGTGCCACCTCTTGTGTTTGATCATATAAAAGAGCAAATTCAAAGCCCAAATTCAAAGCCCACTGAGCCAGGGAATCAGGAGCGTCAGCTGGATAGCTAGCGGCATCATTACTGGAGATAGCGACAATGCCAAGATCTTTATCTTTATAGTCCAGTCCAATTTTTGCCAGCTCTAATTCTATGTGTTTGACATAAGGGCAGTGACGACAAATAAACATCACTAGTAGTGCCTTTTTGCCTGCAAAATCCTCCAGACTAACACTCTTGCCGCTCACCACATCGGGCAAAGTAAAAGAGGGAGCACTGGTACCAAGCTCAAGCATGGTCGAATAAGTCAAAGCCATTTTTATAACTCCTGTCTATTATTTTTTAGTGCCGCCAACATAAGGCGACAAAATACCGCAAATCACTCTACAAACCGGTGTCGGAACATTGAGCTTTTGCCCCATCTCCACCACGGAGCCAGCTAGCCAGGGCAGCTCAAGCTTATTACCTTGTCTAAGATCATACTCCATACTGGCGGTCACATCTGGCGCTACAGTATCTAGATACTGGATTTGACGACTGACCACATCAGCAGGCAGCTTGACACCACTGGCGATACCGACATTATAGACTTCATTGAGCACGTCATGGAGCAACGCCCGGCTTTGCGAATTTTGACGCACCGGACCAATTGTCTGCCTGGTAGCGGCAGTCAAAGAACTCATCGCCACCAGTACTACAAATTTTTCCCAGAGCGCTACAGCGATATCATCTGGTACCACCGCCTCGATATCGGCTTTATGACAAAGGTCAGCCAGAGCCTGGATACGACCGGTTTTGACACCAGAATACTCACCAAAAACTAGCTTCTGAAAGGTACCCTTTTGCTCAATTATGCCTGGAGCCAGGATGGTGGCACCGACATAACTGATACCACCAATGACATGCTCTTCACCAAAAGCAGCTTTTAGCATAGCATCACGCGCGATACCATTTTGGAAGGATATAACAGCAGTATCTTTGCCAACAATTGGTCGAATAGTCTCAATAGCACTCTCGGTGTCCCAGAGCTTGACTGTGACAAAAACAAAATCAACGGGCGCTAGTCCCTCAACATTTGCTACTGCACTGGCTGGTTTGACCAGTGTATCTCCGCGCATTTCACTAATAATCTGCAAACCATTTTGCTGTATTGCCTTGAGGTGCTCACCTCTAGCTATAAAGGTAACTTCGGCACCGGCAGCGGCAAGTCTGGCGCCAAATAAGCCGCCAACTCCGCCTGTGCCCATGATGGCAATTTTCATCTTATTCTCCAGGTCTACTAATTGAGCGGGGCTGGCAGTGGCTTATGTGTAGTTATAAACTCAACAATGGCAGCGATATCATCACTAATTGCCAGCTGTGATTGATAGAGTTTACCAACTGACAGACTTTTGACTAGTGGATAAACAGGCTTTGTCACTGTCCAGTAATCAACACCATAAAAGACCATGGCACTGGCCATACCAGTGGTGAGATAGTGATTTTGGGTGAGATCTTGAAAAATTTCTTGTATAGTCCCGGCACTGCCTGGAGCATAGATAATGCCACCAGTAGCAATGGTGACAAGACCATCCTCGCGCAGACTATTGGCAAAATATTTGGCGATGTGAGAGGCAAAGGGTGTGGGCGGTTCGTGCCCATAAAGCCAGGTCGGCACACCAAGTGAGAAGTGGCGCTCAGAAGTAGTGGGGTATTTGAGCATGGTCTTAAATGCCAGACTGAGCCATTCTCGATCTTTATAAATTGGCGCCGCTGACATTTCACCGATGGCGGCTTCCAGCTCCAAAAGAGTGCGATCGGCAAACCAGGCGCCCACATGTGTTGCTTCCATGGCACCAGGTCCGCCACCACTGACCATGACATAACCAGCCCGAGTGAGCAGCCAGGACATAGTGGCAATACTGAGATAACTGGGCTCTGTACGCAGCATATCGTGACCGCCCATAATAGCCACAATACCGCGACGCTCAGCCTGCATGGACCTTAAAAAATCATAGGCAGCATTGGTAATAGACTCATCATGCAGCCTTTGCGACATGGCATAAACCAGACTAGTGGGATTGGCCGCGCCCTGAGCCCGCCACTGTTCCAGGATTTTGTAATCGAGAGATTGCTGGTAACTATCTGGATTTTGCCAGTCAAACTGATCGTAAAGCTCAGTTGCTGTATACAAAAACGGTCTAAAAGGCTTGTACACAAGCCCTTTAAATGGTGGAAAAACAAAACCGCCTTTAGCCTGAATTGAACTGGACAGTGATAAAGACATCTCACAGCCTAAAAAATAGGCATCGGTCAAATCAGCCAATATCAAGCGCTCAGAAAAAACTTCCAGATTTAAGCCCTGCACTATGCAGTTACTGAGACTCCCGCCACTATCGAGCACAGCCAAGAATTCTTCAATTGTTTCAATTTCCTGAGCCATAAGGTGTTGCAAAGGTTTCCTTACTTTTGGAGCAGTCAAGATCAAAGTGCGTGGTCAGCATGATACATAAAAGGGTGGTTAAAGATCTGCAATAGAGTGGAGGTATCGTGAAGCACATTGGAATTATCACATCGGGCGGAGACTGCGGTGGTCTTAACGGTGTCATCAAAGGTGCCGCACTACTGGCTCTCAGCAAAGGCATGACGGCTTATATCATCCCCAATGGCTATGCTGGTCTTTACAATCTGGTTGATATCAAGAGCTTAACCAAACTAACGCCGGAGCGCATCGAAGCAATTGACGTGTTTTTGGCCGGTAGTGAGGCTGGTAACTCCAGAGTAAAAGTCTCAAAGATCAAAGACGAAAAGAAATATGAACGCATCAAAGAAGGTCTCAAAAAGCACAATCTTGACGCTCTGGTAATTGCTGGTGGTGATGACACAGGCTCAGTGGTAGCCGACTTATCGGCCCAGGGCATTCCCTGTGTGCACGCGCCAAAAACCATGGATCTGGACCTGATGCCCTATAGTGTAGGTGGCGACAGCACAATCAACCGTATCGCCGAAGCAGTGCGGGACCTGCGCACCACTGGTCGCACCCACAACCGCATCATCGTAATGGAAGTATTTGGTCGCTATGCCGGTCACACAGCCTTTAGAGGCGGTGTGGCAGCAGACGCAGACGCTGTGCTCATACCAGAAGTACCGGTCGATTTTGATGTGCTCTACAAACATATCAAAGACAAATTTATCAAACGCATCAAAGAAAGCGATGTCCACGCCGGTACCGCCATGATAGTAGTGGCCGAGGGTCTACGCGATGCCTCAGGCAATGAACTTGTGGACATGACAAGTACTCCTGACTCTTTTGGTCACCGCAAACTTATGGGTGCTGGACGTTATGTCGTCAAGCAAATCGAAGACCGCATCAAAGCCGACAGCGAAGTCAAAGACTTTATGAAAGCAACAGGACAATTTGTAGAGGGTGTCTACGAAATCCCAGAAGTGCGCGAAATCCGCCCCAGTCACCTGGTGCGCTGTGGCTTTAGCTCCGCAGTCGACGCCAACTTTGGTCTGGAAGTTGGAGCAGGAGCTGTGGAACTGGTAAGCAGAGGCACATTTGGTGTGACCGTAGCCAGCTATCGCGGCGGCAATCTTGAATACATGGACGTCAAAGACGCCATTGTACAGAGACATGTCGATACCAACGACGTAGCTCTCTATGAGTCATTGGGGGTCTCTTTTGGTCGCAAACCAGAGGCGGCAGCGGTATCTCCTAAAAAGATCAGCGGCACTCCTGTGAGAGTCTATTAATAGATTTACACCGTCTCATAGTCATTAATTGGATAAATTTAGGGAAGCGCCG
Source organism: Candidatus Obscuribacter sp. (assembly GCA_016718315.1). Taxonomy (GTDB): domain Bacteria; phylum Cyanobacteriota; class Vampirovibrionia; order Obscuribacterales; family Obscuribacteraceae; genus Obscuribacter. Next base: position 149,924 of record JADKDV010000002.1, read on the forward strand.
GGGGCTCAAAGCCCCCGGTTTGGCAGTAATAAAGTGGTATGATCCAAGGCTCTATGCGTATTTAGTTGCGCCTCTTGACCCGTGCTGCACCAGGACTTAAACCTTGAAAAACTCTCCACTAAAGCGTCGGCTGAAAGTAGCTCAATCGCTTCTGCTACTCCAGCTTTTTAGTCAGTCATTGCTTGCCATTGACTGCTATGGCGTGGGGGCCAGTACGGATAGTTTTTTTACCCTGATTGCAGCTGAGCCAGCCAAGACAAACATGGTGCTTAAGGGCATTTACGATCCCGACAAGAGCACTACCAGTGGTACCACAGATAGTGAGCCAGCGACTGCAGCAAACAATGAAGCAACCGTTATAGACAGCGACGAAGTACCGAAGCAAACAGCCGAGCCGGCGCCAGCCAAAGCCGAAAGTAATGCCGAGAGTAAAGTCGAGAGTAAAGTCGAGAGCAAAGTAAACACTCCGGAAGATAATCTAAAAACCGGTATCACAGTAAATAAGATAATTTCACCCAAAGACACCATCAAACTGGGTGGACAGAGCATAGGTTCAGCCACACTCAAATGTGTGGAGTTTGCACCAGCAACAGATCCTTTTGAAGAAGCAATCAACAGTGCAGCAATTGCCGCTATGGAGCGCGATAGCGAACTGGTAGAAGCAGATAACAAGCTCTATGCAATGCAGGGCAAAAGTCAAAGCGCCAAAGAAATCTCTCGCAACTTCCTCCATTACCTCCTCAACTACCGCGGCGTAGGACCGTCCTCGGCTAGCGCCAACGCTCTGATGGAGCGTAATATCAATACCAGCTCTGTACTTGCCGCAGAGCTAAAATGGGAAAAATCAGTCGACGAAAAATATGTCGCTACAGTAAATGCTGCCTCCGAACTGGCAGAAGCCATGGACCTGCCAGAAGGTAGCGAAATGGATAAGGCGGTAGAAGATGCCAAAGCCAATCTCGTAGAACTGGTGGGCATAGACGAAGCCACCAATCTGGTCAATAAGTTTAAGGCACTCAAAAAAGTACTGCCAAAGTCCACCCCTCAGCTCAAAAATGCCACAACCGCAAAAGAGCGGTCCTCTGTAAGAGCCCTCGAAGAATCGATCATCAAGCAAGATCCGATACTCTCTGAAGTGGCTGAAAAACTCAATAAATACGCCGTCAAAAAACGTACTGAAGTGCTCACCGGGGCCGTACAAAGTGCACTAGGTGTGGCCGGTCTGGCCCCGTCCATACTGGGTCCCTGCGCCCAGCTGGCTAAGACCGCTTTTATTTTGTCCACAGGCGGCTCGGAAGAAAACAAACTATATAAAGAAGTCTTTTTGTTTAAACGCATCGAAGTACGCACTCGCACAATCAGTCAATTGTCCTCAACTGCTGTCCGCAGCTATAACTTTGCCTGCCTGACGAATCGTCCATTTTTGGCGGCTTACGCCCAGTCTCTAATGAGCAAAATGGCCGACAAAGAAACAGTAGATAAAATCGTCGCCGGCGACATAGACACACGAATGACCACAGAAGTAGCAGACAAACCCCTGAGCACAGGCGCCCCCCTGGAATCAGCAGTAAACTCTGTCAGCACCGCTAGCGACACGCCACAGCCACAGGACAAAAAAGAAGTAGAAGCCGAAGCAGTAACAGGCAAGCCAGCGCCTGGCAAAGACTCACCGAACAATCAGCTCGATTGATTCGTCTAGTCTATGAATCCCATTCAGATAATTGCGACACTGCGCAAGTTTGGCAATTATATTGCCGGGATTTTTCCCGGACTGGCTAAAATCGTAGATTTTGTCACAGAGCGCCTCAAGCGTTTTGTCAGCCAACCTGCTTTGATGCCGTTATGGCAAAGACTCTATCAAATAGGCATAATCAAAGCATTCTGGTCAATTTTTGAGAGATTTTACTGGCGCACTTATGCCAAAGATAGACTGGACCTGACTGGCGGTCCAGAAGAATGCATTGTTATTTTGCGGCCAATCTTTCAACTCTGCGCTCTTATTTGCCTTCTCATTCCACTCAGTCAAATCAATCTGGCACCACAGGCAGTGGAGACATTTGCCGGCTTTAAAAGTACCGCACCAGCCTGGTGTATCTATTTATGGATTTTTGCGCTGCCCTGTGCCTGGGCCGTGGCATTGACAGGTGCAGCCCTATCTAATCGTTTGATTTTTGTAGTGGTGGCACTGGGCTGTCTTTATTTTATGAGCACCTGTGTTTTACTATCAGGTCGCGATCCGGCTAATGCTCTTTTGGGTTTGACTGTCTTGTATGCACTCTTTATCAGTGAGAGCAAAGATACAACTAGAGTAAAACTGACACTGTCTCAAGTTTTGAGCACTTTAGCAGTAAGCATCGCCAGTGCTATACAAATAACAATTTTGACACCACTGAGACCACTACTTGGTCCGTACATACCACTACCAAGCGAAACAATCGGTATCACTATCGGCACAGTACTGGGCACGGCTATTGCAGTAATTGTGCTCAGACTATCTGGCAAACATAGCTTAACCACCAGCATGGCTAAAATCGTAACCACTTTATATAGCGGTTTGCTTTTATTTTTGCTCTTGCATCTTTGCCGTTCATCAGCTTCGGCAAGCGGCGGCATGCTAATTTCATCATTGAGCATGACCACTTCATACTTCTGGCCTATTTGGTATTTTATCGGTATCGGCATTATGCATAAGCTTATGGGTTCTACAAAAGTAGTAGTCCAGGCGCTAGACATGGCCGTGCCTTCGCGTTTGCTTGCACCAGTTATGTCTGTGGCCTTGCTAATCAGCCTAATTTGTACTTTTGCCGATAGACTGGCATATTTTTTTGCCACTCAAACCGGCACAGGCCCACTTAGCACCGCACTATGCAGTGCTTTTGCTTACATTTATCATCTTTGCACGCCGCTCATCTTTAGCAGTACAGTAGCCACTATTGGTACCCACTGGCTCAGTCTGGTGCTGCTATTTGACCTCATTGTTTTTGTCACATTGCTAATGAGCAAAAAATTGACAGCCGATTCTGTCATCCGCGTCTTTTATATGACTTGTCTGGCAGCATTATTAATCTGGGAATATCTCTTTCAATATACCTCTTTTGCTCGCACCCCGACTCACAACATACTAGTTGTATTTTTATTCGCTCTATGGCTTTTGTGGCTTATGCACACAGTGGGTTGGTCGACCAGTCTCAAATCGTCGCCACTATGGCCAGTGCGGGGACGACTGGCACTGTATGCAGCAGTTGTGTTATTTTGCTTACTTGAAATAGCGGCAAAATCGGCCACTAAAGACTTTCGTATTATGAACGAGATCTTTTTAAATATGTTCAGAGGCGTACTCGACGTGGGGCTGCCTTACTATCTATATATTTGGGCGCAACGTCGCATCAAGCCACTGCCCACCAGTGTCAAATCAATATTTTTTGCCTTTACGTCAGGCGCTGTTTTTGCCTTTATCCTCAATCCACTAGATAAATTAGCCGCATCAAACTGGTCACTGCCTGCATTTAACACGTTAATAGAGCAACAGTTACAAAATCTCAGCAATAGCGGCAACATCACACTCGATCTAAGCCTGCCCCTGCCCTGGCTCTTCGCTCGCTCGATTTTATTTGTATTAGCCATGCTTGTGCTTTTGTATATAGCGCAAAGAGGTAAAAGCAACCTGGCGGCCACCAGTAAGACATTTTTAGTTGTAGCCTTTGCTGGTGGCGTAGCTAGCTTTAGCAGGACATTTGTAGACCTACCATTGCCTACTTACGCCCGAGTACTTTTAGCACCAGTGGCACAAGACACAGCATTTAATTGCACTGTATTTAATACCTATCTGGCTTACTGGATACCAGCACTGACATTGAGTTGCGCCCTTTTGCATGGGGAGCAAGCCAAACGTCAAACCGGCCGTTTGGTCAGTAGTACATTTTTTGCAGCGCTCTCCTGCTTTGTTATCTTTGCAGTTTATCTGCAATTGCAAGAGTATCTGAGAGCATCAGGTTTGCTCTACCCTTATATGACCATAATAGCTGTGGAATTTGCCGCACTTGTGATTATGACCATGCAGGCCCTTGAAAGACATTGCAATGTCGGTACTGAACAAAATGTCATGCTTGGTCAAAAACAGCTAGTCAGCCTGGTTTGTCTGGTGGCTATCATTGCCACTACAATTGCAGCCATTACACCAAGACTGGTAGTGCAGGCGGTGCCGGTAGCAAAGTTAAATCACACTGTAGAGCTAGACAAAAAATGGTCACTAACTGATGCCAGCACAAGCAATACCATCTTTACCACAACAACCAGTGCTGGTCTGGCTTTTTTTGCCATGGGCAAAGTACCAAGTGACAAAGACGGTTGTCGCGCCCTGCTCAAATCGCTACTGATTAAAGCAGCTACCAGTGGCAATTTTCCTAATATGCAAATACTCGATATTGCTAGCTACGAGCAATACAAAAAGGATGCAGTCAGCTGTCACTTTACTTTTGACCGCATGACACAAGCAGGCAAAGCATTGATGATGGGCATGACTGTGCTCTATCCGCGCGGTGCAGAGACCGAGTATTACACCCTCTGTGCTGCTCCCACAGATATGGACAAAATGGAATGGGAAATGGCACTTTTAATCAAAGGCTTAAAATGACAGCCAAGCTCGATACTGATATGGACAAAGTTTTGACTAAAATCTCAGTCAGACTACTGCCCTTTCTTTTTGTCCTCTATATAATCTCTTACCTTGACCGTATCAATCTTTCATTTGCCGCATTGCAAATGAATCAAGACCTGAAATTTTCTGATCAATCTTTTGGATTTGGTGCTGGCATATTTTTTCTTGGATATTGCATCTTTGGCATACCAAGCAATTTTATCATCCAAAAATTCGGACCAAGGCGCTGGATTGGTCTGATCATGGTGCTCTGGGGACTGGTCACGGTGCTTATGTGCGTGGTGCATGAACCAGTCGGTTTTTATATTATGCGCTTTATCCTGGGAGCAGCCGAAGCCGGATTTTTTCCTGGCATGTTGCTCTATCTAACGTTTTGGTTTCCCAGAGCGCAGTATGGCACAGCTGTAGCCAGATTTATGACCGCCATACCAGCGGCAGGACTGTTAGGCAGCGCCCTGGCTGCCCATACTCTATCTATGAATGGTTTTATGGGTATCGCGGGCTGGAAGTGGCTCTTTATCGCCACTGGCGCACCAGCCATAATACTGGGATTTTTGGTACCGCTATTAATACCAGACAAACCAGAACAGGCAAGCTGGCTAGACAAAGACGAAAAAGCTAGCCTTACAACACTACTTGCTTCTGAACAGAACTCTGCTGGCGAGACCAAAGAAAGCAAACTGGCAGCGCTTAAAACACCACGAGTCTGGCAATTTGCGTTGATTTACTTTTCACTGACAATCAGTATGTACGGCTTTCAGCTCTGGCTTCCTCAAATCATCAAAAGCTTTGTCAAAAACGATATCCAAGTATCCTTGATTTCAGCCATACCAGCATTGTTTCAAGCCCTGGGCATGCTATTGATTGCACGCTCTTCAGACAAAAAAAACGAACGCAGATTACACCTTGTAGCCGCTTGCTTGCTTACCTTTTTAAGCCTCACCATGGCCGCTTTAGCCCCTTTGCCCTGGCTCAAGCTGGTGGCACTCTGTGTGGCAGCGGCAGGTATTTGGGGAGCGGTGGGTCCATTTTGGGCTTTGACCCGCAACAATTTGAGCATACAAGCTCAGGCTGGCGGTATTGCATTTATCAATAGTGTCGGCAATCTGGGCGGCTTTGCCGGCCCCTATATTATCGGACTGATTAAACAAATCAGCCCGGACTTCAACACGTCGCTACTGGCTTTAGCTCTCACTTCAATAGTGGCCAGTCTGCTAGCTTACGCTGCCAAAAATGAGCTTAACTCAAAAACTTCTTAGCGTGTAATTGTTTGATAATCGAATAATTAGTGCGACCAAGCAAAAGACGCAAATTGCGATCATTGAGCTGGACTCGTCTTTGAAATTCACTGGGATCAGCTGGGATATATTTCCAAACAATGCGACAACCATCTGTCACTTGATGCACGTCCACATGTATGGTCATAGCCATAGTCTTAGCCGGTGCTTTGGGATCGGACTGGACCGTAGTTGGCGTATTTACCAGGGCTGGACCCAATATCGAAGTGCCAATAACACGAATAGCCTTTTCGATGGGGTCTTCCATCTGGACTACCTTAATACTCCAGTTGGTCGCTTTATAGTTGTGAGCAAGGGCTCTTTGTACAGACTTAGCCCCTTCTAAATAATTTTGCCGAGAATATACCGGTCTGGGATTAACATCGGTCAAAGGACCGGTCAGCTCAGTTAGCTGCTCCAGCATAGTGGTCTCCATCAGTCCCCTCAATCGAGGGAAAAAGACCAGCAAAAACAGGCCCAGACAAAGTAAGGGGATCCAGAGTTCTTGGCGAGGGACTAAGATTTCCATTTATACGTCCAAAAGTCCATACAACTGCTCCTATTATGCCAGTTAATAAGCAAACTAAAACACATCGTTAAATTGACCACCACTGTCTAATAATTGTGTTGTGCCCGGTCTGGCGCTCAAAGCAGCAGATTGTGGGTAAGATATATAGACAGGCAAACCACAACGATGTCCCAAGATCCACGCCAATATAGCTCCAATAACGATAGCGAGCGTCACAACTACAGTGGCGACGACGGACCTTTTGCCCGAGTCAATCAAGGCAAACAAGGCTCATTAAGAGCTGGTGCCACTATAGATGATACCTATGTAGTGACTGGTTATCTTGGTAGCGGTAGTTTTGGTGAAGTCTATAAAGTCAGACAACGTAGCACCGAAAAAGAATATGCTCTAAAATTTTTGCCCGGTATTGACATTACAGGCAATGCCCTGCCACGCATCCAAAACGAAATCAAAGGCTTTGCCAGACTGACTCACCCCAATATAGTCCAGGTTAGTAGCACGGGCTTACACCAGGGCGCAGTGCCTTACTTTGTCATGGATCTGGTCCTGGGAGAGACACTGGCTGATTGGATCCGTCTGGATGGCACCTTATCTCTGATTGATGCCCTCGACGTCTTCATCGCTTGTGCCGATGCCCTTCATTTTGCCCACCAAAAAGGACTGATTCACAAAAACTTTACCCCAGCCAATATCATGATCATGGGTGGCAAAGGTAGCACCAGTCAACGCGTCAGAGTGATGGACTTTGCCATAACAAGACCCAAGACTCAAGCAAACAGTGCCCTAGACCAAAAGCAGCAAGACTATCAAGCTTGTTATATGAGCCCGGAGCAGTGCCTCCAAACACGTGTAGATGCTCGCTCCGATATTTATGCTCTAGGTATCTGCCTCTTTGAAGCTTTAACAGGGGCGCCACCGCTGCATGGTCAAACAGCATTAGAAACCATGACCATGCACCAGGAAGTTTTGCCTCCGACATTATCAGATAGACAAAGTAGTCAGAGATTTCCCCAGGCACTTGAAGACTTGATGGAACAACTACTCGCCAAACTACCAGATAACCGTCTGCAAAGCATGATTGAAGTCAGTCATATACTGAGCACCATCAGGCAAAAGGCCCAGCCACTAAAACTGGAGCCAGGCACACTAGATGGTCATCGCATCAGGCCACCAGCCCGCAAAGATAAAAGCAAAAATGGCGTCAGACCAATAAAAATGATTGCTGCACTGACTGCAGGATTAATAATTGGTGGCGCCTTGACTGGTCTACTACTGCAAAGTCGCGGGCTTTTACCCTGGCAAAAAAAAGAAAAAATCATGGTGCGCCCAATCGCTCCAGAAGATCTCGATACCAGGTTGACCAAACCGCCTGAGCCTGTCGAAGCCGAAGACACAGAGCCAGCTAAAATTACTGAGGCTAGCTTTTTTGCGGGCAAAAAGCAAAAAGCTGGCATTGAATACAATGAATTTAGATTTCCCTCAAAACAAAGTGGTGGCACACTTAGCTTTGTCGACACTTTTGATACAAGCAATTTTAGCGCCACCGGTAGTAGCGCTGGAGGTAGCACCACAGGCGATGGCAGTGTAAAAATCACCCAGGTAGAAGTGAGAGGACTGACACTGGTGCCAGCTGGCGCTAAATTGACTTACAAACCTAGTAGCAACGCCATAACCAATCTTGATTATTTATTGGGATTCAGAGCAGCCGACATAAACGGACTTGATTTGAGCAATCAAAGCGCTGATCTCAAAGTGTTTTGTGAGAAGGCCCTGAGTAAGTTTAAGGGTCTGCAATCACTCAATCTCACCAACACCAGTGCCGATGATAGCTATATCCCGGTTATCAACAGCGCCAAAAAACTACAAGACCTTGACCTGGCTTATAGTAAAGTCACTACCAGTGGTATCAGCAAGCTAACATCATTACCAGCATTGCACCACCTCTCGCTGTCGCACGCCGGCAAAGACACAAAAACTCTGGTATCACTGCTGGCTAAAGCAGACAATCTCAACGACCTGATTTTGTCTGACATGCCAATCAAACAAGACCAGATCAAACAAATTTGCAAAATCGCCACTCTTGTTGGTCTCACTTTAGATAAAACTGAGACCACACTTAAGGACCTTGAGCCAATACTGACGCACCCTTATTTTGTCAAAATAAAATTACGCAATTGTCCACTTGAGCCCGCCGGCACAGTTAAACTTTTGGACAAGTTGCAGGGATTAACCGAAATCGAACTGGCAAACAAAGCCTGGGACGATAAAACAGTCAAGGCCACCGCCCAACGCCTAAAGAAGGCGCACGGCAACGCAAACATCCAAACCGAAGCAAGCGAATCAGCCCAGACGGAGCAGGCGCCAGCCACAACCGCTGAAGACTGAGGTCTTTCCTTAACCAATCGAAAGAATCAGCCTTTATGGCTGGGTGGCGCCTTCCGACCAGATATAATTAAGGCTCGCATATAAACTAACATTCATACTGATGAATCACAGGAGGACGTCGTGCTTAAGGCTGGAATCGTCGGGCTGCCCAACGTTGGCAAATCCACGTTATTTAACGCACTTACTGCCAGTTACCAGGCAGAAAGCGCCAATTACCCTTTTTGCACTATCGAACCAAATGTAGGCATTGTCAAAGTACCAGATGCCAGACTAGAAAAGCTTAAGGACCTGGTCAACCCCCAGGCAGTTTTACCTGCTGCCTTTGAATTTGTCGATATCGCCGGACTTGTACGCGGAGCCAGTAAGGGAGAGGGTCTCGGTAACCAATTTTTGTCTCACATCAGAGAAGTAGACGCCGTTGTCCACGTTGTACGCTGCTTTGAAGATGAAAATATCACCCACGTAGACGGTCAAGTAGACCCGATAAGAGACGCTGACACAATCCATATTGAACTGGCCATGGCTGACCAGTCATCGATTACAAAGCGTATGGAGCGCCTCAACAAACAAAAAAAACAGGGCGACAAGAGAGCTTTGCTTGAACTAAGCATCATGGAGAAAATTCTGCCATTTATCTCAGAGGTCGAAACTATCGACATGGCTGTTTTAACTGACGAAGAAATTGAAATATTGCCGCAGCTCCAGCTGTTGTCGACCAAGCCTCTGCTTTACGCCGCCAATGTCATGGAAAGCGAACTGGCCAATCCTGACGCCAATAAATTTGTCAAAGCTCTCAAAGAAAGAGCTAAAGAAGAAGGACGCCCGGTAGTAATCATCTCTGCTCAAATCGAAGCTGAACTCTCGGCTCTGGACGCCGAAGAACGCTCATCCTATCTCGACAGCCTGGGGGTAAAAGACTCTGGAGTCAATACTCTCATTCGCGCAGCATTTGACTTGCTCGGTCTCAAAACATACTTTACGGCCGGCGAAAAAGAAGTGAGAGCCTGGCCCTTTGAGTCCGGCTTTACTGCGCCAAAATGCGCCGGCATCATCCATACCGATTTTGAGAGAGGCTTTATCAAAGCTGAAGTGATTGGCTACAAAGACTATGTCACTTCCGGCTCAGAAAAGACCGCCCGAGAAAAAGGACTGTTGCGCCTGGAAGGCAAAGAATACGTGATGAATGACGGTGATGTCGTCCATTTCCGCTTTAACGTATAAGCTGACAATGGGAATTTCCCCATTTTAAACCGCCCCAAATAGTCCTAGGATTGCTTACAATTCCTGAGGGCATTTTGGATATGAGCAACTGCCGGGCACTGACCTATTTATTTGCAAGCATGCTAGTGCTTGTGCAGACGTCCTTGCCTGCCCTGGCCCAGTATGCCAATAACAGCCTGACAGCACCGCAACTGACCACGCCCAACTACTGGGGTGACTCGCGAGTCCAGAGTGTGGGCATGGGCGATTATCGCAATCCATATACAGGCAATCAGGTCTACGACAACGGCACAACTTTACCAATCGTACTTTGCCTCAAAACTACAACAGCCTCTATTACACCCCCCGCAATAGCAACAATGGCGGCGGCGGTAGAGCTAATGGTATGGGTCTAGTTATGGGCGCTGGGGTAATCGGCGGAGCGGCACTCTTGATGAATGCAGGACGTATGGCCGGCATGAGAAGAGGTGGCTTCCATCCAGGTTCGACCGATCCGACAGGCTATCAAAAAGACATGGCGGAAGGCGAAAAGAGACGCCAGAAGCAGGAAGAAAAACTCCACGCCGAACTAGCCAAGGCTCACCAGGACAATTTACGTCGCAAAGGGCAACTCAATCCTGAAGGCTCAACTCTAGCAAACGCGCCGCAAGGGGCACCGGCTAGCAATAGCGAATTCACTCCGGTAGACAACAAACCTGAAAGCATGGTCTCCGAAAGAGGTCTGGCATCTCAAAAGTTTGACCAGCCTGCTGAACCAATCCCCGGAGACTCGGCACAAGCACTGTCATTCTAGTTAGATGGCAAAATTACAAAGCAAAGTTTGGCCTGTCTATTTAGTTGCAGCCTGTACTTTTATTAGCGGTCTGGCCGGTACATTTCAGCCGCTTTTGGTCCGCCTTTCTAAATACCCTAAGCTCTTCAATTTGGTGGTGCCTTATGAGCTGTACCATCTGAGCGGCACAATTGCCCTCATATTTGGCTACATACTTATCTTTCTCAGTCTCAATCTACTCAGACGTAAACGGCGCGCCTGGCTCGTTGCTGTTTTGCTCACTTTGCTTTCGGCACTCTTACAGCTCGCCCACCTTGGCTCAGAGCATCTGCATCAGCTGGCCGGCATTGATCTCAAAATCTTGGTTGATTTACCTACTTACAGTTTTGTGCCACCTCTAGTGGCCTTTAGCGCTCTTATATATTGGCGCGGACTGTACACAGTCAAAAGCGAACAACGCACACTCAAATCAGCTATCAATACCGTTTTAGTCAGTATGCTGGCAGTGATATTTTATGGCGCTCTCGGATTTTTTTTGCTTGATAAAAAGGACTTTGGTATCGACTTTGCGCTGACAGACTCGATATTGCGCACTATCAAAGAGCTGACTCTGGTAGGCAATCCAGACTTGACGGCCCACACCAGATATGGTGGCTGGTTTTTAGACTCACTGCGTATCTACGGCATAGTGGCACTGAGCGGCATTATCTACAGTGCTTTTAGACCAGTGCATTATTATTTGTCGACACGCCCCAGAGAGCGTGAGCTGGCAGCCAAAATCCTTGACCAGTGCGGCTGCACATCACTGGATAAATTCAAATTGTTGCCTGATAAGTCATACTTTTTTAACCAGCAAGAGACTGGCTTTATCGCCTACAAAACCGAAATGGCAGTAGCCATCGCCCTAGGCGACGCCACAGCACCGGCTGAGCAGATGCAAAATCTAATCGAAGAGTTTACTATTTTTTGCCACCTCAACGGCTGGTTGGTAGCCTTTTTGCAGACCACGCCAGACTATCTAGCGGTCTACAAAAGTGCCGGTCTACGCTCGCTCAAAGTAGGCGAGGATGGTATCGTCGACATAGAGCAATTTGTCAGCAAAACAATCAACAAAAAGACTTTTAAAAGCGTCGTTAAAAAGTTTGATAAGGACGGCTTTAGCCTGGTCAAATATGAGCCACCGCACAGTGAGGCGCTATTGACCGAAGTAGAAAGCATCTCTAATCAATGGCTATCGCTGCCAGGCAGGCGCGAGCGAGGCTTTAGTCTGGGGCAATTTAGTCGACAAGACCTGCAAACAGACAATCTCTATGTATTGCGCAATGCTCAAAATGAGGGCGTAGCTTTTGTCAATCAAATCAGGTCTTATACCCCCAAAGAGACAACCATCGATATGATGCGCTACTGCGCTAATGCTCCCAATGGCACCATGGATTGTCTCTTTGCAAAATTACTTATGGCACTGCATACACAGGGCTATAAGTATTTTAGCCTGGGACTATCAGCCCTCTCAGGAGTTGGAGACGAGCCCGATGACTCACTACACGAAAAGGCCATGCACCAGGTCTACGAGCATTTTAATCGGTTTTTTTCGTACAAAGGACTGCGTACTTACAAAGCCAAATTTGAGCCGAGATGGGAAGAGCGTTATTTGATCTATGAAGGCAGTACAGCACAATTGATAAAAACTGGTCTGGCTATTGCCCGCGCCACCGAGAAGTGACAAAATAAGGCAATGAAACGCTCATCCAAATCTAAAAGCTTAAAAGCACTGGCCGCTCTATCGCTCATGCTAATCTGCCAGACCAGCGCGGCTTACGCCCAGGACGGTCGCGCACCAATCATGGTTGATAAAGTGATGCAAAGCACAGATCCGCGTGCTGTAAGGGTTTTATTTATCGGCAACAGTATCACTTTTGCCCATTCATTCCCACGCATGTTTGCCAGTCTGGTCAAACAATGTCGACCATCAACACCACTGGCGGTGACAATGGTAGCTGGTCCAAGTTACACGCTGCAAGATCACTACGAAGAGTTGACAGCAATTAAAGCTATCCGTGAGGGCAAATGGCAGTATGTGGTAGTGCAAAACGTCGGCGCACTGGCCGGAGCAGATCCTGCTACTTTTGAGCGCTACCAGACAGCTTTTGACAGAGAAATCCGGGGAATAAGGGCCCAACCGATAATTTTTGAAGGTTACGAAGACATACCTACTGAAGAATCGCAGAGCGTGCTCAAACGCGCCTATAAGCAGGTATCTGCACGTTTAAGAGATCCGCTTTTGCCCGTGGGCACAGCCATGCGAGCTGTCAACAAACAATATCCTCAAATCAGACTACTGGCACCAGACCAACACCATCCTGACAAACCAGCGACCTATTTGATGTGCTGTCTTTTGTACAGCTATATATTTAAATCACGACCAGACCTGCCCGATAGCCTGGATTATTTTGACAATGGCAACACCGCCATCTTTAAAAGTGACAATCCCAGACAGACTGCTATTTTGCGAGATGTAGCATGGCAAGTGATGCAAGCGCAGATGCCTCGCACCAGGTAGAGATTAATGGTCGATCATAGCCATACGAGCAGCATCATAACGCGCACCAACTGTAGTGGCACTCAAACTATCCAGTTCTTCGATATCGACTGGATCCAATTTGAGCTGGGCAGCCTCCACATTTTGCTCTAAATACTTAACTCTTTTAGTACCTGGTATCGGCACCATATCGTCACCCTTAGACAACACCCAGGCCAGCGCGACCTGGGCAGGCAGTGCATCATGCTTGTTTGCCACCTGAGCGATTACCTGGACAAGCTTTAGATTTTTGGCAAAATTAGAGCCCTGATAGCGGGGATCATTGCGGCGATAATCATCTAGCGATAAGTCCTCAAACTTTTTTATCTGCCCCGTCAAAAAGCCGCGGCCCAGTGGACTGTATGGCACAATCCCGATGCCTAATTCTCTGGCAGTTGGTATGATATCAAAGTCCAATCCCCGCTCCCAGAGGGAATATTCGGATTGCAGAGCACTTACAGGAGCCGTACGCTGGGCTTTACGCAATGTCTCGCTATTAGCCTCGGAAAGCCCAATAAAACGCACCTTACCCTTATCAACCAGCTCAGCGACGGTGCCAACCACTTCTTCTATTGGTATACCGGGATCGACCCGGTGCTGATAAAAGAGATCTATCCTATCGGTCTTAAGTCGCTTCAAAGATTCATCACAAACTTTGCGAATCTGCCTTGGGTGACTGTTTACGCCACGGACAGCGCCATCCACGAGATTAAAACCAAACTTGGTGGCAATTAATACTTCCTCACGCCGACCGACCAGAGCATCACCTAATAATTCTTCATTGGTGTAGGGTCCATATAGCTCGGCCGTATCAAAAAAATCGACACCCAGGGCGACAGCCCTATGAATTGTGGCAATAGCCTGGGCACGATCAGGCGTACCATAAGCCCAGCTCATACCCATACAACCAAGTCCCAGCTCCGAGACTTCCAGTCCGGCATTGCCAAGTTTGCGTCTTTTCATAGTGCTCCGACAAATTACCCTTAATGACTTCTACCAAATATGCCTATCAATACTTCAAGAGCAATCAAAAATATCACAATCATTTCGAGAAACTCAGAACGGGCAAGCTCAGCCTGGTCATGCGAATAGCGATACAATTCGCCAACACAATCAAGCTTTGTCTCCACTTGCTTTTGCCATTGACTGAGAGAAAGACGGGAGGCAATACCACCATAAAGACCAGCGTAATAAGCACAGCCAATGATTTTAATGGCATTGGTAGCCCTGTCAGAAAGCTCTCTTACATCCACAAGAAGATGCCTGAGACGCTCAGCCTGGCGTTCGGCGAGCAAGCGTCCACTGGTCCAACTTTGCCAGACATTGGTGCGCAAACTCTCTGATTTAGAGCGGTAAATCTCATCGAGATGACGATCGAGGCGACGATCGTATGTGCGCAATTCGACCAGCTGGGTATTGGCAAATTCGATGATACTATCCACGGTATCAGCTCCCGCCCTGTCATCAAAAACAAAAGCCTGATCCCAGGTCAATACTGTCAGTTCATTTTCACAATAACTAAAACACTCTTTCATGGCCTCTTCTACCTGCAAGTAGGAGAGGGGCTTTTCTTCCACCGAAACAAGGGTAGCAAGTGCACCGCTATGCTCACGCAATAACTCACCGGCCGTCATCGGTGTGACAAAACTTTCCACTTCGGCGACAAAATAGTCTTCCAAAAATTCCTTTTGCGACTCGCTCTTGTGTGGCTTACTGAGAGTGTCGTTGATAGAAACCAAAATTTGCTCCAGAGATCGCCATGCGGCTTGCTGTATTTCTTCAGCAAAGCGCAACTTGCGAGACATCTGCAAAAATTCCTGCCAGGTACCGCTAAACGGAAAGGAAAAGCGCAAACTGACAGTACCATAGTCATAGAGCTTGACTCGCACTTCAGCCTGTCCCAGGGCGCTATCCAGAGGAGCCATGTAGCCAACCAGTGGAGCTACAGCAAACTGTATATAAGCCGGAGCGGGTAAATCTGTAAGCTTGAGCGGTTGAGGAATAAATTCGCGTCCATCAAGCGACTTAATTTGGGAGAGCTTAATAGAATCAGCCACATCAAAAATAAAATAGGCTCTCAGGTGCCCGGTAGCAATATCGGGTAAATTGTTGTTAGCAGTATTGATAATCTTGTCCTCTCAAGCAAATTATACAGACAATTTACCAAGAACCAAAAGCAATGCCACGATCCAAAAGACATATCAGTTTTTGTAAGGTATTTTTGCTAACACAGCTCCTGACTATGTCAATTTTGCCGGGAGAGCCACTGCAAGCAGCTCCGGCTGCAGCACCAGCGCCTGTCAAAGTGTCAAAATGGCCGTTATATGATCAGGGTGTAGCAGCCTATCAAGCCAAACGCTACAACGAAGCCTCAAGCTATTTTGGCGAGTCAATTAAGCGCGGCGAACCAGGTACCGCGCCACTGTGCCTGCTTTATCAGGGACATTGTGCTTTAGCTATGGGCAATCGCAATCAGGCAGCAAGTGTCTACCATCAAATCATAACTACATATAAAAACTCTAGAGAAGCACTAATAGCCAGCCAGAGCTTAGCCAAAATCAATCCCGGTGCCCAGAGCCCAAAAGCCACAGACACTACTGCCGCCACCGATACCAGTGCCGCCACAGATAGTAGCGATGAAGGCTCACCTTCAGTGGCACTGCTCAAAAGTCGCATTGAAGTAGCAAAGCCAGTAGTGGGTCATCCGGAAGTATCGCTATCCTTGCGCGCCAGCATGGAAGACTGGCTAAAAGAGCTACCCAAGCCAATACGCAAAGCACTCAACAAAAACAAAATCAAAATCGTTTTGACCCCGACCTTAGTTGATAAGCTGCCAGCGCTGGGCTACCAGGAAGGCCGCGGCTATGACGGCGCCACCTATAAGTCTTGCCCGGGCATGTTCTGGGGCGATACCATTTATATCTGCGAGCGCACCGTGGACGAAAACAATGACACTGTGCATCAGCCGCGCCCATCCGATGATCTTAAAGCCACATTTTTACACGAATGTGGCCATGCCCTTGATACCTGCTATGAAGAATATTCTGAAAAAGAAGAATTCAGACATAACTATTATCTTGATATAGCCCATGTGCCAGACAATGTGGCAGTCAAAATCAAATACTATCTACAAAAGTCGGTAGCTGGTCAGCAAGAATGCTGTGCCGAGTTGACAGGCATCTTGCTTGGCAACAGGCGTGATCATTTTCAGGAAATGCGCGAGTCTTTTCCTAATACAATCAAAGTAATTCAAAAGAAGCTCAATTTAGCGGCACCGACCGACTAAGAAATCTCAGGCAGATGAGCACCGGTAACTGAACGCATTTTGCCAGACACCCGCCCAAGAGCACAGGCAATCATATGATCTGCTTCTTCTTCCCGACCACTGAGTTGCAGCAATTCGGCATAACTCTGCATCAGCCCAATTAAGCCGCTATCAAAAGGATTGAGCACGTCTTGCAAGATCAGTAAGGCTCTTTTGTAATACTTTTCAGCTTCGTCTAGTTTATTTTGCTGATGCAAAATCATAGCCAGATTGCGCGAAACAAGACCGACTTCTTGATGTTTAATACCAAGTGATTTCTCGTAAATATTGAGCATTTTGCGGCAAAGTTCTTCAGCTTTGACATAATCGCCGTTTTCAAAATATAGGCTAGCCAGCTCCTTAGTACTATCAGCAACTTTCTGGTGATAGGGACCAAAGCAAGAAACAGTCAAATCCACGGCTCTTTTATGGCAAGCTTCTGCTTCTTCTTTGCGTCCGGCTTCGGCTAGAGCATTACCCAGTTTGTGCAGCCCAGTTACGCGGCGCGGGTCTTTGGGTTCAAATGTCTCAGCCTGACTCTTGGCCTCTTCCAGCAATTGGCAGGCTTCGTCGTAGTTACCACGGCGCAAAACCTCATCAGCAGATGCAATAAGCTCTTCCCAGTTCTTAGAGGTCGTCATTTATTCACCGCCAGTCCATAAGTACAGAGGCTCTACCGCCAAGGGTCAGGTGAAACAATGTTAACACACCAAAGATTAGTACTCAAAAAGATGCCTCGATACTCCTTATATATATTTCTCAATGGACAGAAGACCACCTGTCAGCGTCTATAATTACTGTCGCCCGCAGTATAAGCCGACTGTCCCTGGGCAAAAACCATAAACTGGAGCGAAATTTGCCATGTCAAGGATACTGAAATCAGCATTCCTTACCTCATCAAGAGTCTATCTTGTTGCTTTTACCTATCTGCTCTTAAGTTTTTGCAGTCACCACGCACTCCCCGCCCACGGTCAGAGTGCAGCCGATAACAACACGCTCGATAAACTCGAACAACACTTCTTTGAACACAATTACCCCAAAGATAGTACCGAAGACCGACTGGGACGACTGGAAAAGATGGTCTTTGGCGAAGCCAAAACCGGCCCGGTGCAGAGTCGAATCACCGATTTACAAAGTGTCGTAGCCGCCAACCAGGATGCCATTCCCGCAGGAGATACCGTGGCGGCCTCCAGCCCTAGCACTACTAGTAATACCAGCACCAGCTCACAGGCACAAAAACAAACACCGGCACCAGCTCCAGTAAGCACAGTGGCAGCGGCTGACAGCGCTGACTATCCCAGAGTGGATATGCTTGAAGAAGTCATTCTTGGACAGGAATTTAAGCAGCTCTCTATACAAAAACGAATTACCCAGCTGGAAGTAAAAGTATTTGGTAGAGCAGGCACTAGTGATGATTTGAGTGCACGGACAGATGCGCTAGAAACACACTGGCAAAAGACTCTATCGCAGGCCCAGCAAGCAAAATTTGATCAGGACCTATCCTGGCTCGAAAGTCAGGTCATTGGCCAAACTTACAGCCAAAAACCGCTGATTGAGAGAATCGCCACCCTTGAGGGTATTGTCTTTCCTAATGATCATCCGGACTATCATGTACCAATAAAAGATCAGATTAGCACTCTGGTCAATGCCGTCCATCTCAACAGTCAAAGCGGTCATCCCGGCGCTAGCGTCACTCCCATAGCAGCCAGCCCAGATAGCGGCAGAGCAGCTGACTATGGTGCGGCTGACTACGGCAATTATCAGTACACAGCAAAAAACAATTATGCCTCCGGCAGCGGTGCCTACCCTGGCAGCTATGGTGGCACTCAGGCCTATCAAGCGGCACCATCACAAAGCAACTATGGACAGGGGCAAAACTACAACACTGCTTCTGGCTACCCGCAACCAGCCCACACCTATCCTGGTCAGGGTACCCAGAGCGCTGTTAACCAGTACGGCTACGCCAATCAGAACGAGGCACCAGCAAGTTATCAATCACCATCGGCTTACGACGCCACGGCCTATCAACCTGCCGCAGCAAGCCAGAGTACTCCAACTACAGCCAGCGAAAAAACCAATAAAGGACATCCACTCCTCAAAGGTCTGGCCAAAGCACTCGGTACCGCAGCCACCATGGCCGCTGGGGCCATGAGCAATATGAATTTTGGCTACGGTGGCAGCCCTTATTATGGTGGCATGGGTGGATACAATATGGGCTATGGCATGCCCGGCTATGGCATGGGATTTCCGTAAATGCGCAAAAACAGTATAACTATTGTCCTTGTCCTGTTAATTACAGCTACAATCAGCCAGGCAATAACACAGCCACTCGTAGCTAAGCCACTGGTGTTTGCTCACCGCGGTGGCAAAAAATGGGCACCCGAAAACACTTTGAGCGCATTTAAACGCAGCGTCGAAGCCGGTGTTGATGGTATCGAATTAGACATCCACAAATGCAAAAGTGGTGAGCTGGTAGTAATTCACGACGACACACTGGAGCGCACCACCAGTGGTAGCGGTCTGGTCAAAGATAAAACCTGGAGCGAGCTTAAAACTCTTGATTGTGGCTCCTGGTATTCACCCGACTTTAAAGGAGAGCGATTACCGCTCCTGTCCGATGTACTCAGCCTGGTAAACGGTCAGTTGACTATCAATATCGAGATCAAAAACTGCCCGATGAATTACCCAGGTATTGCTGATGATCTCCTGGCCATGCTCAAAGACTACAAATATCCAGACAAGATTATTATCAGCTCTTTTGATCATAAAGTGCTTCACGAGATTGCCACCAAATCAAAACGCTACAAGCTAGCCATGCTTGGTGATAGCGTCATAGCAGATTTGCCTAAGTACGCTCGCACTGTAGGATCTCAAAACTGGAATCCAGCTTTTGATTGCGTGCGCCAGGACACAGTCGCTGATGCCCACAAAAATGGGCTTACCGTCAATACCTGGACAGTAAACGACAAAGAAGGCTGGAATAAAGCCAGAGAACTAAAGGTCGATACCATCATTACTGATGATCCAGTCGGTCTCAAAGCATATTTAGCCGGTACAAAATAACCTTTTAAGTGGCGGCGAGATCGTCTTCATCATCAGCAAAATCAAAATCAGATTGATCGGCCAGAGGCAAGCTAAACCAGAATTTGGAGCCTCCTAACTCAGGCAAATCAACACCTATTTGTCCGCCCTGCTCTTCTACTATTGCTTTGGCAATAGCCAGACCAAGACCGGTGCCAGCGCGAATCAGTCCATCGGTAGAACGCAATTGCTCAAAACGACCAAAGAGCTTATGAGTTTGATTTTTGGGGATACCAGGTCCCTCGTCCTGAACGGCAAATCGACAGAAGTTACCAATCAACTCAGTACTGACAATAATAGTGCCACCATCGGGTGAGTATTTTATAGCGTTAGACAGCATATTGGTGAGCACTTGCATCGTGCGGTCTTGATCACAAAAAACCTCGATGCCGGGCTCGGGTAACTGCACAAACTTTATACTCTTGCTTTCACCAAGATTGCTTATACCTTCCACCGACTTGCCCACCATCTGAGCCGCACTGTAGATATCGCTATAGAGCTCAAGCTTGCCTGACTCGATTTTGCGCATATCGAGGATATCGTTAATCAGCCGCATTAACCGATCTGCTTCTTCAGAAGCAATTTTAACGACTGGACGGCTCTCATCGGTAGCAAAACTCGACTCCATCAGACCTAGCGCAGTGCGGATACTGGCTAGTGGAGTACGCAATTCATGGGAAACCATGGAGTAAAAATCTTTGACACGCTCTTCTACAACACGTCTTTCGGTGATATCACGCACGATACCAATTAAAACACCTTGCTCGCCTAGCTCGACAGCGCTAACAGACAATTCCAGAGAGACTTCTGTGCCGTCCTGTTTTAAACCAGTTAGCTCTTTGACAGCGCCAGTCTTGGCTTCTTTGTGGTTGAGAGTAAAGCCGGGCAAGACCTTTTCTATCTTAAGACCAATCATCTCGCCCGACTCATAGCCAAACATCTGCTCAAAGACCATATTAGCCGTCTCAATGGCACCATCTGTAGTGACAGTAACAATGCCATCAGGAGCAGTACCGACGATAGCACGCACCCTGGCCTCACGCTCCATCAAGGCCCGCTGCGCCTCTCGCAATGACGTCTCGGAGATAACACGCTCGCGCACATAGCGATTAATACCAAATATGACAAACACAAGGGCAAGTAGAGCAGAGGCCAGGATAAAAGAAATACCAGCCATACTATTCAAGTTTTCTCTATCGAGATCGCTAAAACGGTTAGTCATCTCCTGGTTAATAGTGCGCGAAACATCTCGGGCAAGCCACTCTACGTGCTGCGTCATCCCCTCCTCGTCAAACTGAGCAGAGCGCAACTGAGCTGCTTCCAGTCCACTAGCGTCTCGCAACTGCATAACTTCTTCAGCACAGCTCTTTCTAAAGCTGAGTGATTCTGTCAAATCCTCAAGCAACATCACATACTGTGTACGATCAGAGAGCAAAAGACGCAACTTTGAGATATCGTTTTCGATTTGAGAGAGCGCCGCGCCATAGCGCTCCTTAGCCGCTTTACTGCCAGTCTGCAGATACTCCTTCTCACCGGCTTCGGCGCGAGCAAGCTCGATTACCACAGAGTCAAGATGATCCAACAACTGAAACTGCTTAGATACCAGATAGCTATTTTGCAAGCGATCTGCTGATAGATTGAGCGTCGTCTTGCCGATATAAATCAAAACAAAGGCAACGATACAAATAATAGCGGTAGACTTGGTGGTTAGAGATAGATTGAGTATCGGTCGAGCCACCACTCTGGATATCCTCACTCGACTATGCGATATCCCGCACCACGTTTAGTGCGGATAATGCCACTCTCATCAGTATCACCAAGTTTACGACGGAGGGTCTTCATATGGGTGCGCACCGTATCTACAGATGCAGCCGAATCGCTCTGCCAGACGCGGTTGAGTATTGTCTCTAAAGTAAAGCTCTGGTTAGGATAACGCATCAAAAGCTCAAGCAGCGAAAACTCCTTGGCAGTCAAATCAAGCTCTTGCCCACCCTTAAAAACTCTGGCAGCCTCGGTATCAAGCTCTATATCCCGGACTTGCAATAATTTGCCTGCATAAGACTGCGGTCTTCTTAAAAGCGCCTGTACCCGAGCATTTAGCTCCACTGGATGAAAAGGCTTAACCAGATAATCATCAGCACCAGCATTGAGTCCTGAAGCCTTATCCTCAATACTGCCCCGAGCGGTGAGCATCAAAATCGGACTGCGCCCACCCTGATTACGATATTGTCTGCAAACATCTACACCAGGTAAATCAGGCAACATCCAGTCCAAAATAACAAGCTCGTAATTATTGAGTTTAAGCTGGCTCAGGGCAGTAAAACCGCTCGACACATGATCGACTAGATGACGGGCTTGCTCCATCTGCAATTTGAGCAGATGACCTAGATTGGTATCATCCTCAACCAATAATATCTTAGCCATTACTTCTCCCTGACACTTACGGCAATTGCTCTGTTACTAGTCTGAATTTTCCTTAAAACCACTTCTTCTGCATCGAGTGCGCCAAACCATTGTACGGGTACTCTAAGGCTTTTATCTACAGGCAATATACTACCGGCATTGAGCACATCCGGATTGACACCAAAAACCTGGAGTAGACGTGCGGTTTGATGCACGCAATTATTATCGACGATGCACCAGCCCCGCTCCCTCAATTTGAATGCGTAGTCTCGTGCTTGTTCTGGATTGGCATTTGAGACCGATAATCTTTTGTAAGAGTGATACCGTATATGGGGACCAGATGACATTATCTCTAGCATCTCATTAAGACTGCCTTGACCACACCAAAAGTCGACATCGCCACCTGGTGCAACACGACTGTAACTCAGTAGTGCGGGCAGATGCCACATGGGCGTGCGCAACAAATGATCAGTCGAGCCAAAAAAATAACGCTCAGCATCAAGAGCAAAACCCCAGGCTACATGACCAAAGCCAATTGCTTGCTTAAAATTGATAAAGACAAAAGCATCAAGAGACTCTCTGTTTAACATAGATCAGAAGCCTCTTGAGACTTAGTTTGCTTTGTCTGCCTGACTGCTTCAAGTTGGCCCTCTAGCTGGCCAATGCGGATAAATGCTTGTTCAAGGCGGCTCTGATTTGCTTGCAAAAGAGTCAAAGCCAGCTCCAGTTGAGCCGCAAGCTCGGTAGCCTCACGACTTTGATCTACTCTAGTGTGCAGCTTAAACTGCACGCCGGCAGCAGACAAAAACATTTTGACAAAATTACCGCCGTCATCTACCACGGCTCCAGGCAAATCACCTTCGCCTTCAACAAGTGACACTTCCTGGTCGCTAATTTGCTCCAGTTCGTCTTTCTTTTCCTCGCTGGGAGGTTGCAGCGTCAGGTCACTTTCCAATTAAGATGCCTCTTTTATCTACTATCTTTAATACCCAAAACGGCAACCCTGTAGCAAATTTATCAGACAAGACCACAATTTATTAAAGTGCCAGAGCGAGTCTACCAGTCTGATAAATTCGGACAACCGTGGCATTTGGAGCTAATCTCGAGAATTCTGCCCTAAAATTGTTTGGACTGGTCGATAAACAGGTAAAAACCTAATGGCGGGTTAATTACCTATATGTATAAACTTAATCAGCAAAACTGATTAACTGTCTTATCAGCGTTAAATGAACAAACAGCAAAAGCAGCAATCCACCACACTTAGATTGAGCAAACTCGACCGTCGGATGCCGACACTCGAGCTAATTGGTCAGTGCCTGGCTGAGGCTCAAAAAAATCCAGGACGCAATATTGAGCAGCCCTTTGCTGTTGGCAAACCGGTCTATACCTATAGCCTTGCCTGCACTTTCGACCCGACCCAACATACGGCCGAGGCCAATTGGACGCTATTCCAGGGTGAAGGTCAATATCGCGAGTCATTGTGGACTTATCAAACCGGAGATCCGGCTTTGATACTCAACCTTTTACTCAAAGAATGTCAGCCTGGCGATGAAATCAAGCCCGCCGGCCAAATGACAACAATTGGACCGACAGCAGCTACTGCCGCCATTAGTCTGACGAGATTGCAAGCGGTAAACCTCAAAGATGCCGATATCATAAAGGGTGAAGAAAAGCCCCAGGAGCCTATCGGCTACTTCAAAAAACCCACTGAACACAAACTCGAAGCAGTCAGACCAGGCGCTCCGACACCGCCAACTGGCAGCCTCATGCCGCAAATACATCAAGCCATGCCAGCCTTTCAGCAGGCAACACCTGCGCCCGCCCCTTACGGCACTTTGCCCCAGCAAAATGCAGCACAAGCCCCGCCCGCCCCTTATCAACCACCAAAAGCCCCTTCCAGTACTGGCGAAATCGGCACAATTAGTGGCTCTCGCCCTCCCATCAGCGCCTGGGGTACAACGCCCCAACCGGGCTTATTGAGTCAACCGCCGGCAGCTCCTGAGCCCGGTGCAAGCGCGCAGGCCAAACCTGAAATCAAAATGAGCTATAGTGCCGAACCGCCCCCCACATTGCAGCTTAAAGCGGTGGGCAAAGACGGACGTGGTGAGCCTCTCGACTACCAGTCTGAGACTGTGCCGCATTATTTTATGAATCCTCCGCCCTATACCAGGAGGCCGCCCACTCTCGATGGCGATTTGACCGATATGACACCACCGAGCCTTTTGCAGTCAATGCAAATCGGCAAAATGACTGGTGTCTTGATGGTCATTTCCCACGAAGATATGGTCGAAATCTACTTTGAAGAAGGCTTACCTATCCATGCGATAGCTCCGGACAGTAAGGGCGAAGCAGCTGTAATGGAGCTTTTGATGTGGGATGTGGGCAAATTTGCCTTTTATCCCAACGAACGCACCACCGAACGCACAGTGAGAAGACGTATGGAAGGCATGCTGATGGAGTCAGCGCCTCTCATGGACCAGTATCGCTATCTAGCCGAAGTCGGTCTGTCTATGAACTCCTATGTCGTGCGCCGTCAGGGCATGATTAGTGAATCTGAGTTTGAGCAGCGAGTGCAGCGCGGTGCTCGTATGGACATGGAAAAGCAGAAACAGTTTTATCAGCTGATCGACAATAAGAGCACTCTCTTTGATCTGCTGCGCAAAATGCCCATGCCAAAAGTGGAATGGATACCCACTCTCTACAATCTCATTTGCTGTGATCTGGCAGCACCATCTGGCAATGCTCAAATCGAGCAGGCGATACCGCCCCTGGAGGCAATGGGCATAGACCGAGCCCCAATCGAAGCTGCTCTCAAAGCGCTTAAGAGACCGGCCACTGGTCTGATTGACTACCCGGTGATATTGCATAACCTGGAACAAGAATTTTTTAGATACGAGCATACCGCCACACCTTTTTGCATTCTATTGTTTGACATGCGCTATCGCTCTAAAACCGGGCTTGATCTTTTGCCTCCAGTGGCAATCCAGGAAGCAGCTAAGCGTATTGCCACAGTCAAGCGTAATATCGACTGCCTAGCCCACTTTGAACAAGCTGGTTTTATCCTAGTATTGCCCAGCACCCAGGTCTCAGCCGCCACTCTGGTAGCAAAACGACTTTGTGACATATTGTGGGACTCCAGTCTCGGCGGCAACCTCGACAGTCGCAGCCTGGCCCTGGCTTTTGGCGTGGCCGGCATGCCCGAAGACTGCCAGGACCTGGGCAGCCTGCTAAATAGCGCCCGAGAATCATTGAATCAATCCAAACGCTCAGGTAGCCCTGTGGTTGGAACAAAGAAGAACAATTAAGCTCCTTTTAAGACATACTCTTTTGGGCTATACTGAGTGTGAGGATATGTCATGGACACGGGTCTCAATAGCGCCGAAATAACCCCGCTTAAAAGCGATTATGAGCACCTAAAAGGCTGCCAGATAGTACTGTTTGATGGTGTTTGTGGTCTCTGTGATCGCTTTGTGCAAACTGTGCTCGACAACGATCCAGTTGGGAGCTTTTATTTTGCCCCGCTCCAGGGTCCTCTCGCCCAAGCCACCCTCGCTCGCCACGGACTGGATGCTGAGAGCTTGGAGTCAGTCTTTTTAGTACAAAATTACGCCACGCCCGCTGAGACTGTCACAGCCAAATCTAACGCTGCTCTCAAAGTCATGGCCCAACTAAAAGGTCCTATTAGCTGGCTTAAAATGGCATTTATTGTGCCGCGTTTTATCCGGGACTTTGTCTACAATGTAATCGCCCAAAATCGCTATCAAATTTTTGGCAAAGTAGAGCAGTGTCGCCTACCAGATCCAGCCCAGAGAGCGCGATTTGTCGACATCTAAAAAGACATTGTTTAAGCTCAAGGCGATTGTGGGTCTGCTCACTATCAACTTTGGGCTGGTCACTGTTGATAGCCAGGCGCAAAACAAAGCAATTAAATCCGCTCCTCCGTGGGAGGCGCAGGCTCGCATAGCCCAACAAAAACTAGCAAAAAATGATCATCTCGGCGCGATCAACGCCTGGAGCGAAATCATCGAAAAGTATCCCAGTCGTTATGAGCCGCTCTATCAAAGGGCTTTGATTTTAAGAACAATTGGGGATACTGCCGGCGCCCTCGACGATCTCGATAAGGCACTAGAAATCAACGGCAACTATGCTAGTGCATTGATTCAGAGAGCCATACTCAAGCACAAAATCAATGACATCAAACCGGCCCTGGCAGACATAGAGCGTGCCGTCACCCTGGCGCCAAAATCCTACCAGGCTTATGTGGAGCGCAGCTCAATCAAATATGTCCTGGGTGACTTCCAGGGCGCCTTTAGTGACTACAACACAGCTGTAGCCCTCAATCCAGAGCTGGGTAAAAACGTCAATAAATTAGTCCAACCACAATCTGCTCAAATCAATACCCCCCATGTCCAGGGTAGTGCCCAGACTTATCCAAACAAGCTCAATCTCGATAAACTGGCAAGCGAATTTAAATTTGGCAGTGGTCCAAATGCTGGCTCTTTTAGCAGTACGTCTATCAATGTGCCAGCTGGTAACCAGAGCCCAGCAAACGCAAGCAACATAGGCAGCAGCACTACTGACAGTGGCAAAGCCACAAGCACCACCAATGCCATCACTATTAATACCACCACTGGTGTAGCCACACGCACCAGATCTAATCAACCTCGCTCAGCCAGCCAGAGCCAGAGTATTAGCAATAGCTTTAACAACACCGCTAGCGCTAGCGATACCGGCAGCACAGTGGCAACCGACTTATCAGCCCCGCCTCAGACTAATGCTGCCGCGTCTCCAACTGAACCAGCAAATGATGAGACCCCAGCTCAATTGGCTCACCACAACAATCAAGCAGCTCAAGCAATTAACAATAAAGAATTCGCCAGAGCAGTAGATATCCTGGAGCGACTGCTGACTAACCATCCAGATTATGCCCATGCCAGAGACAATCTGGTGATTGCTCACAACAACTGGGGTCTGGCTCAGGCTGTACGCAAACCAGAATTAGCAGCGCAACAATTCAGAGCAGCACTCTTTGTCGACAGCACCCAGGCGGCAGCCAGACGCAATCTCAACTCACTGATTACCGAGATCGGTAAAGATCCCCATAACCCGCAAGACAGAATGGCTCTGGCTGAACAGCTACTTGCTCAAAATGATCGAGCAGGCGCCTATGTCGAAGCAGCCGAAGCCTGCCGTATACGTAACACCAGAGAAACCAGACTAAAACTGGCGCAAGTAATAGCCTCAATGGATAATGCCGATACATCTGTAGCAGAAAAAACCGCTGTTATAGCAGGAGACAAAGCACCGACAAAATTTGAGCCCGCCAAGGAAATGCCAATCCCAGCTGGCAAACAAGCAAGCACCACGACACAATCCGAGGGACAGGCACAGATACAGACACAGGGACAGGCGCCGCCACTAGCACAGGCACAATCACCAGTGCAGTCGCAGGCACCAGCAGATCCGCCAATCACAGTCAACAATATCATCGCCGAAAGCCCGTCTAGCACGCCGGATGATAGCGCACCGGATATGGATATGCCACCACCAGTGCAGGCATACGATCAAGAATCAATAAAATCACGTATGGAATCCGCCCCGGAAGAAGTCTTTATGGTGGCAAAACAGTTTGCAGCCGAGGGTAATTATATCGATGCCGAACAGCTGTTACTCAAGCTAACGCAAAGGCAACACACCGCTGGCGATACCAGGATGGAAGCTCTCAATGAATCTATTTTGGAGACACTGGTCAGTATCAATCAAAAGCTCAATCGTTTTGACAAAGCAGAACTACATCTAAGACAGCTGGTCAAAATGCAAGAGCGCTCCAGACCACAAGATGATCCGCATCTGGGTAAAACGTTAGCAGAATACGCTCAGGCGCTGCGCGCCAATGGCAAAGAACAGGAAGCGTTAAAGCAAGAAACCCGGGCCAACTTGATTTTGGGAAGAATTTCAGCAAGAGAATGAGTCAAGCAAAGCGGCCCAAAGCATTGCTTACATTTTTTCGTACCACACCGGTCCGTCATTAGCAGGTTTATCTGGAGTAGCAGCCACTGGAGCGACACTGCCGCTTTCTTCTGGTAGCAAATCTAGCAATCTTATATAGAGCTTTGCTATTTGAGAACGCTCTTCATCACTCCACGGCAAAGGTCTAAACTCATCAAGAATAGCGAATACTTCAGAGCGCTTCTTGGCGCCCTGAATACGCTTAAACCAGGCATTCAAATCCATTTGAGTCATAACTAATAGCCTCGATTATTGACTGACTAAATGCAACTGGCGCAAATGCCATCACATAAAACAAGAGACTCGCGGAATTGTCTCCCGCGAGTCTCTCTTAACACTGCTGGAGTTAACAGCGATTATTTATCGCCGTCGAGCTCACCGATGCTGAATGAATCTGGCTTGAAAGGAGTTTCGAAACCTTTCATGACACCATTTTTGACACCATAGTAGGTGCCTTTGAGGCCGCCAACTACGAGGCCGGCAGGCAATGTGACTACGCTAACCAGGAGGTTAGCAGGACCACAATCCTTACCATGGATTTTTTCGGAGCCAGCTACAGTCATGTCGATGTATGACTTGTAGGACTGACGTACTACGTTAATTGGCACGCCAACTACGGTACCAGCAACAACGCCGCCGACTCTTGTGGGCAGAAGAGAAGCCTGAGTTACAGTCTCCATGTTATCTTCTGCTGCAAATGCTGGTGCTACGGCTGCAACTGATGCAACCAGAGCTAGTGCCAGACTCGATACTTTCTTATTCAAAATGAACCTCCTAATAAGCTCACCAGATGGTAAATGGTTATCGCTTGACGTCCCTGAGAAACGCCCCCAATAAATCAATCTTCCGACAGGTCATGCCTCTCGTCAACCTTATGCAATTATCGGACAGTGGCAAATGCTCTTTTTCCGACACACCCGGTCGCCAAGTACCAGTGGTGCAATAGTCATTTTTCCACGTTGTCCGGCAAAACTCAAGAAGCGTCTTAAAATCAAAAACTTTCTGGTATCACTGGCAGTTGATTATTTTGAGTACAAAATCCAGTGCCTTCCACTCTGCCCAGTAGTTGTCACGCACCACAGCAACACCAGTACAACCCAGATCATTTATTGACAATTGATTGGCGCTGACAAAACTGACATGCCCCCCGTGCCTTGGTGCGAGTAGTTGCACACAGGCACCACTGCCCTTAGTCTCAACCTCGCTTATGCCATCAAAAGACTCAAAAGGCACAAGCGGATCATCGTGCGCGGCAATAATTAGTGTTGGGATATCAATTTGCTTGAGCATCGGTCTCGCACTTGCCCCTGCATAATATTCGGCAGCACACTTGTAACCAGCATCTATAGACGTATAGCGATCATCAAATTGTCTCAAACTCTGTATTTGCGATAGTGGTCCAATGTCATATACATCTGGAAACAAACGCGCCTTGTCACGAATTTTTTGTTTGAGACTATAAAGAAAATTATGCTCATACAGTTTATTGATGCCACTCTCGATAGCTTGCACCGAAAGATCAAGATCTATCGGCGGCGAAATAGCGACGACGCCACTGAGCAAATCACTACCAACCAGACCAAGCTCAGCAGCAGCCTTTAAAACGATATTGCCACCAAGACTGAAACCACAAGCAAATACTCTTTGAGCATTTGTAGTCTGCTTGAGATACTCCGCCACGCGGCAAAGATCTTGACTGAGACCGGCATTATATAAACCGCTTGCCAGGTCCAGTCGACCTTCGCAATTTCTCATATTCATTCTAAAAACACTGAGCCCGGAGTCCAGGGACTTCTCGCAGAGACCCTGGACATAGGTAGCCTGGGCGGAGCTTTCAAGGCCGTGAACAATAATGAGCAAATTAGTAGATAACGATTTGGCAGGTTTGTGGAGATAGCCAGTGATAAAAACGTCCTTATCCACCTCAATAAGGCACTCCTGCGCAGTGCTCCTGGTCAGTGGAAAGCGCCGCCCCATGAGGAGCGGAGCAATGGTCATCAGATGACCATTACTTAAGCCCGAAGCAGGCTTAAACGGGTGGCTTAAAAATTCAGTCAAATCCACTGCCAATCTTTGTTTTGCAGACATTGCTATAATGAAATAGCATAATTGCAAAACTTATGCACTGCCAAAAATCGCTCCACCAATCACCCTGGTACTGTAAAACCACTAGCACCCAGACTTTACAGCTACTAAAATCAGATTCAGACCCGCATTCTAGTTTTTTGGTCCTACCCCCGCAGCAAAAGCCTGATATCACTATGCTTTCAGATGGCGAACCAGCATTTTTTGGAATGTTTATCATATTTGCACTGCTGGTTTTGCTCGGTGTGGCACAAAATAGCGGGCTTTTGCCGGCACTGCATTACTAACGGCACGGGGATCCTATGTACAGCCGTTTTTTGCCACCACTATTAGCTGTATTATCGATATTGCTCTTTGCCACAGGCTGCGCCACAGAGCCCCCTGGCGATATGGCATTGACCCACAATACCCGCGTAGAGCTGGTGGACTGGCACATCGCCGGTCTATGGGTGATTAACTGCCCTGTATGCTGGTTTAGGGTCTATAACTACAATTCAGTACCAATCACAGGCATCACCATCAGTTATGTCACTTACGACTATGAGGGCAAGCCGCTCGATAAAGGTACCTTTGTCATCGAGGGCGATGATGCCACAGTAGGACCTGGTCAGGTCCACAACTACATCGAAAAATACGTCGGTCTAGT
Source organism: Candidatus Obscuribacter sp. (assembly GCA_016718315.1). Classification (GTDB taxonomy): domain Bacteria; phylum Cyanobacteriota; class Vampirovibrionia; order Obscuribacterales; family Obscuribacteraceae; genus Obscuribacter. The sequence goes on from JADKDV010000002.1 coordinate 180,871, forward strand.
TAGCCTCGAAAGCGACAAGCTATCGACCCAATTAGTCTCAGTAAAGCTGGGCGAAAACCACTAAGAGCGGCGCTACTGAGCAAGCCATGCTGACTGTAGCGACAAAAAAAATGATGCCTTAATAAGGCTGATGCTCGTTGGTCTCTTTGAAGGCCGAACGCCAGACGACGTATGCAATAGCCCCGTAAAGCAGACAAATGATCAGGCAAGTAAGACCGGGCATCTTCTGGAAGATACGCGCAAAGGGTCTGACAAGAAAGTCGACTGCAAAAAATCCGATTGTTGTAACTGGCATAGCGCTCCTCCTGTTGACATCATTATAGTCACGGAAAAGCCTCACGGCCGTTGGATTACAGCAAGTAAATTTATTTCGCTCTAAGAATTAGTGGCTTTTGTACTTTTGGTTGCGGATCCATCTACCAGCCAGAGCTGGTGAGACCAGATCGGGGCAAAGGATGAGTACAACGCCGATAAGGAGGAAGAAAGTAAGTCCAGTGGACAGAATTAAGAGCATCATAGTGGTGGTTTTAAAAACTCTTAGGTGTCAGATGGGGAAGGCTAAATGGTCTTACAAACAGGTTTAAGGATGGGTTAAGCCATACCTCAAAAACTTATGGGAAATAAATAATACTACGTTCATTACTTTTGTCACACAAGTAAACCTCAAAAAAAGCAGTAAAAAACGGTCTTCTCGTTGAAAAGACCGTTTTTTAGCGTTATTTTTACGCCTTTGCCCTTAAATGGCAGCGGCGCCTGACACTCTTATTTGTGCTCTAGCGCCACATCAACGTGGAGCAAACCACCAGATTGCTTGGAGACTACAGTAACTGTAGCGTCTTCGCGCTTGTTGTTATCGCCGGAGGCAATCAATGTGCGGTGCATTTTGACCTTGCTAGTACCAATGTTAGTTGGTTTAGCTTTAGGCTCGCTCTTGGACTTTCTGTTGGCAGACTTCTCGCCTTTTTGGCTATCGCTCTTAATTACAGTAGGCTCAGCCTTGGGCTCATCCTTAATGATCGGAGCTTCAACACGAGGAGCATTGTAGCTGACATAGATTTTGGCTGGCACAAGGTCCTTGCTACCGGTCTGAGCTGAGGCAATCATAGTCACCTGTCTTTGCGGACGAGCAAGATAAGCCTGGGCATCAATTGGCGCACGAGACAAAAGCAGCGTCAATTTTTCGGTACCAGGGTTATTGTCAAAAGTGAGGAAGCCGTCGCTAGGTAGAGCGTATTCTTTGCCTCTATCGACACGGTTTACTTCGTTCATCCGCGCATCGGGAAAGAGCACTGATTGCTCAGCCCGGCTGCCCTCGGTCAACAATATATAGGCAAAGCCATCAATATTGGAGCAAACGTGAAAGCGAATAGAATCGCCAGTTTTGAACTGGGTTTTGTTAGTCACTTGCGAGACAACATTGCCTCTTTTAAGCTCGATCCAGTATCGCAGACCGGTATTGATATTCTCTTCTGGCTTTTTGAGCTGTTCAAAAAACAACCCTTTTGCCCCTGCCTGACCTTCTTCTTCCTGCGCGCTCACGGCGTTTAAACCCACACCGGCCCCAAGGGCTAGAGCCAAAATAAAACTCATAAGCGGCAGTTTAGGCAACGCTTTCATCTTTTAAAACCCCTTACTTAAATCGCTAACAGATTCAATGGTGACACCGACAAGGACATCTACCTACCTCCACCAAACTTTAGGAGGGTTGAGATTAATTGTACCAATTGCCGCTGGGATTGCTTCAGGGACTATTTGCCGGCCGCTTTTGGCTCGTGGGATAGCTCAATCAACTTGAGATAGACCGAATCCCCCATCAGTCCGCCCAGACCGACGCGAGACTTGGCTTTAGCAGGATCATCAAAAAACTTTTGACCGAGCACATCGACTGTAGTCTCTACACCATCGACATAGTCATCGGCACTGAGCAAATCGAGAGCACGTTTACTAAATTCGTCAAAGAGTGCTGTATCTGAGAGAAATTTTGCCTTTTGACCGCTGCCATAAGGATAAAGCGTTCGGTGCCACTTCGATTGTCAAAAGTAAAAGCTTGAAAGTTTGGCTTGGATTTATCGGTGATTTCTGCCGTGCCCACCGAAATAGCCGCCTCTTTGTCTTGCATCTGATCATTTTCTGGCTTCATTGGATACATCAAAGCCAGAGCACCAGACGACTGCTTACAAAAAGCGTAGACATAAGAGGGCGAATTGACTTTGATGTCGATACAAAATTTCTCTTCACCCTCAAACTTTTGCATATTGGGATTTTCGACTATACGCCAGGTGGGCTGAGCGGCATCCGGTATCCACTCGGCCATATCGGTAGAGATGCGGGGTAATTCGGGTAAAAGCAGACCTACAACAGGCACAAAGCTGGGCTTGGGAGCAGCATAAGCGATACCAAAGCCCAGAGCTAGTGTCAGTAAGCTGACGGCCACAGCCACTCCTACAGGTTGCCTGCGGTTTTCGACTGGCACCACATTTAGTGTTTGCACAATAGGCTGCACAGTAGAGCTTGCCTTTGTACGCTTCTTCTTCTCTTTGCCTTTTGGCTCCAGGTCCTGGATCAGACGCTGACCACAACCCTTGCAAAAATTGGCCAACTCAAGAGAGCTGCGGCCGCATTTAGGACACTGTATGCGCACCACTTCTTTGATGCCAGGTGCCCGAGCGCTGCCGCCCACACTTTGCGAGTCTTCGCCGGACATAGTGAGACGCTTGGCCAGCTCACCATCTCCAGCACTACGCAAACAATTGATCACAGCCTCTACCCAGATCATCTGGTGTAGTCCGCCTTGCTCCTGCACCAGCGGATCTGGCGGGATAGAGCCGCAGTGCAAGCCAATTACGCCGCCATCTTTAAATATAGGAGCACCAGCTGCCTCGGTAGGCAATGCTATATTGTGCACCACATGAGATGGATTTTGATCTCGAGCACTACCCAACAGCACACCGCGACGCACAAGGGGAGCCATTGATGTGTCTTCTACCCAGAGAGCAGCGACAGGATCGTTGGGCGCAAGCGGGATATGCAGACCAAGCTCCATCGGCTGTTTATCAGCGTCCCGGACAAATGGTGCTTCAAAATAATTGACCTGTCTGGTCTTAATCAGCTCTTGCAGAGTGCTGTAAACAGCAAAATCATCAAGACCACAGACCTGCCACATACTACCAAGCGGTGTGCCACCATCGACATAGGGCCACAAAAGACGACAAAATTCACGCGCTTCTGGCGGCAAGACTTCTAGATTAACAGCGGGAGTACGGCGCTCAAAAAGACTGCTGGGACCACCAACAATTGCAGTCAATTTTTCTATTTCGTCGAGACGGCGCAAAGACTCAAGCAAAAGCAAATCAGTCGATTTGGTAATCTCAGATACTGTTGTCCAGTCAGGCTCAGACTCAGTTTGGAAGTGAAAAGTACCAGTCAATCTATGATTGATAATCTGGTAAAAAGCCATCTCATTAACAAGACCACGATAAAAGACATGGTGGATGCGACCGTCTTTGCAAAAAATCTTACCAAGAGTGCGACCACGCTCATCGCAAACGCTCAGTGTGCCTTCCTTGCGCGCATTGGTGATAGTTTGCACCACTAAAGGCAATTCTATTTCGGCAAGTGACCCACCCAGTCCACCTGGCTTGGGACCAACCATGCCAGCAAAAGTCCTGGCGACATCTCCAATGGTGTCCGAGCCGACATCGTTAGACTTGTCGGAGAGCTTGAGCACGGCGACGTTATACATCTGCAGAGGCAATGCTGGAAATGGCTCAGTTAATGCCACTTTTGCCCGAGCCGAAAGCTGCTTAACGTCCAGCTCTGGGTGAAAAGCAATAGAACGCAGTGAACGCTCCTGACCACTAATAGGAAATCTAGCGCGCAGCGCGCCAAGAGCTTCCTTGTACAAAATCACAGAATGCGCCGTAGTGACAATAGTGTCTTTGTCGACTTGCCAAAATGTGCAAATTGGCTCCCTTATAGAGAGCGTCTGGTCATATATGAGCCCGATAAAACTGGCGTGTCTGGTAAGGTCGAAGTCATTCATGTCTTAATAGTATAAATGCCAAATTACCTATATATGGCAAATTGTGGCTCGATAAAGAGAAAAATCAATCATCAACGCTTAGCTCCAAGAGTTAAAAGGATAACCAGTGGCACCTCTCCTGTTTGCAGGCGCCGACTACAGCGCCGCTAAGAGCGAGCCAAACCCCACCTGGCTTGCCGTAGCAATGATAGACAACAGCGCGCCCGTCAAAAATAGGCGCCTCAGTATAAAATCCCTTGAAAACTGTGGCTCCAGCAATTTGATTACAGCTATCTGCTCAAGCAGCGACTACTGGGGCAATGACTTTACAGCCATCGGGCTTGACTTCCCCTTTAGCTATCCAATTCCTTTTATAAAAGCGATTGCTCCCCCAGGCAAAATCATTGATGACAGTGGCAAAATCGACTGGATTGCCGCCATGACCTATATCGCGCAGTGTGAATACTCGCTCATAGAGCGTACGGCAGACCAGGTCAGCCAGACTCTCGGGGTCGAACCCTCGCGCCTGGCGGATACACACACCAGCCCCCGGGGTGCAAGCCCGCTGCATCGCATTAATCCAGGCTTGCGCAAAATGACCTGGCAGGGGCATGCCCTGCTATGCGAGCTAAGGGCACTGGGCATGCACGTTTTACCTTTTGAAAGCGGCAGCAGCACAGCCCTGATGGAGGTTTACCCAGCTGCCATGCTCAAGAGCCTGTATTTGCCCTACCGCAAATACAAAGGTGCGACACCAGACGCTAGAGGTATGCGAGTAGATATACTGGAGCGCCTGACCAGGTTACACACTGTAAAGGAGCTAGCGTGGATGGACCTGGAGCTAGTCATTGAGCCAGCTTTGCTCGATATTGCCAGGGGCTCAGATGATGCACTTGATGCCGTGATAGCGGCACTTGCAGCCACTATTGCGCATTTTAACAAAAGCCTTTGTGCACCGGACGAGCGACTAAAAAGCGCCAATGGCAAGCATCCAGGCTCACCGGCAGACTTTGATGGCTGGATCTACACCCCCTATCTGCAAACGAGTGAGTTATAATTACGCCTCTCGTACCTGGCGCATCACCACTATGCGCGCTCATCAAACAGGCACGAAATATGCGCCCGTAGCTCAGTGGATAGAGCCCCCGCCTTCTAAGCGGACTGTCGTTGGTTCGAATCCAACCGGGCGCGATTCTTTACCAACTGAATGTTGCCCTCCCTGATTGCCATCAGGTAATTACGATTTGAAAGTCGGGCGAGCTTTCCTGACTCGCTCGCCCGACCTTCCAACCGCCAATAACAACCGCCACCATATGTGGTATCGACATTTTACATTCGATTGATTTGTGTTGTCCGGGTTAACTTTGCGCGGCAACAGTTTACTTTTGTCTTACAGCACCTTGCAACCCCACACAGGCACACCAGATCCGGCTTAACAAGCCAAAATCGGTTAACAAAGCCACTTACGCTCTTAACCTGGCGGTGATACAACAGTAGAAACCCAAAGGCAAAAAGGCATCCCAAAATCAAAGGAACAACAGAGTCAGCGACTCTGAGCAGCCGCATGCCCAAAATAAAATCAACCAGTTAAGAGAAGAAGGACAATGCAAAAATCATTGTGGATCCTGCTCCCAGCCTTAGGGCTGGGGGTGGCCGGCAAGTACCTGCTTGGCGATACCATCTATCACCACGCTCCCAGCGGAGCGGGCTTTAGTGTCTGGGTATTGCTCAATTTAATGGCAGCAGTACTGATTGTAAAAGTAGTCAGACAAAAGTCTCTGCCAGCCCTGCTCTTTTTAATCCCGGCTGCCTTTGCCGCCGTAGGTTACAGCGCCGTAGATAGCCCCTGGTTGCAAGCAATGGACCTCAGCGTAATGGCACTGAGTGTCAGCTTTAGCTGCTTTGCAGTAGCTAGTGGAGGACCAGTCTTTACTGGTGTCGCCGGGGTCTTTACCGCAATTTTTACAGGTACCTATTTGCCAATTTTTGGTGCAATAGATTTATTTTGCTATGACCTGAGCTACAAAGGTTTGATTAGCGCCAAACAAAAACCATTGCTTGCGGCAATTTGTAAGGGCGCCGTGATAGCAGCCCCACTGCTACTTGTCTTTACTGGACTGTTTTGTGCAGCCGACCAAAAATTTGCCTATCTGGTCACCCATCTTTTAAACTTCAATATCGCCGATGCCTTTGTCGACACAGTAGTGGTCACCTCGCTAACGGCTGGCAGTGCCGGCATACTGCGCACACTTGGGCTTATCTCAAACGATAACCCACTCAAAAATGGTCCCCGTGATATACCAAATACTGATAGTGATCCGGACTCGCAAAACTCACAAGACTCGTCACCACCAAACACGACCTACGCATCAAACACCTCCAACCTGCGTGCCAGTCTAAATGTGCCAGACAGTCACGGACGCATGAGCATCCAGGACAGTATCGCGCAGAGCACCTATCAACGCTCAGTGGATGGAGCGCAGGAGAGCATCAAAGCAAAATTAGGCTTTATCGAATGCGCCACTGGTTTGACTTTGATCAATCTACTTTTCGCCAGCTTTGTGGTCGTACAAATCCGCTATCTCTTTGGCGGTGCTGCCACAATCGCTGCCACAAGCGGTCTCAACTACTCAGAATACGCCCGCCATGGATTTTTTGAACTCTGCACAGTAGCATCACTGGTGCTACCACTGCTACTAATTGCTGACGCTGTTTGTCTGAGACAATCAAACAAAACTCAGATTACTTTTAAGGTGCTATCGTCCACACTCATTGCCCTTGTAATGGTAGTGATGGTGTCGGCAATGCAACGCATGCAGCTCTACACCTCTGAGTATGGACTGAGTGAGTTGCGCTTTTATACCCAGGCATTTATGGTCTGGCTGGCTACTGTCTGCGTCATCTTTGTGGGCACAGTACTGCGCGCTAATCGTGGACTCTTTGCCAAACTATCCTACGGAGCTGGGCTCATATCGATAGCGGCATTGCACATAATCAATCCTGATGCGCTAATACAACGCACCAACTTGCCCATGGCCAAACTACAAAAGTACGACACAGCATACGCTCTCACACTGAGCAATGACGGCATCCCGTCACTGCTAAATGGACTAGCTCAGCTGCCAGGACAGCAGCAAAGAGAGATAGCTGATTGTCTCTTATCTCGTCGCAGTGGTGCCTGGCATACAGACTGGAGAGCCTTTAACTGGTCGCGCATGCAAGCTTATAACGCTGTCCAAAATCATCTAAAGGAGCTGGAAGCAACAAAACAATTTATCAAATAAGTGTCGCCCAAAGTAAATCAACTCCAAATGAGGAAATGCTCAATGCCAGGTACAGAAGCTAATTTGCGTAAAATTGTAGAGCGTCATATCCGTGAAGGATTTGCCAGCGAGGAAGCGATACTCGACCTTGCTCTGCGTGAAGTAGTGGACGAAAGATGCGAAGAGAAACTAATACCGATACTGGAAAAAATCATCAACCACGCACTCATAAGTCACGAGAGAGAAGAAAGCAAATGGCTCGCCCTGACCGATTGCGACAGATTGGATAGAGCATTTAGCGCGATGGAGCATGCAGGAGTGGTGGCAAGGCAGCATTTTAGCTGCTGCAATAATTGCGGACACAAAGAAATAGAATTAGAAATCAGAAGAAAAAGCAGACACGGCGCTGTCAAAGGTTATGCCTTTTTTCACCGCGAAGACACTGAGCGCGCCGCTCGCAGTGGGCTGCTCTATATAACTTTTGGCTTACCAGATGCGGTGAGCTTTAGACCTGTACTCAAAGCGACAGACTCTAAGCCTGCTAACGTGCTTAGCATCTCGGGAGGAGTAGTCAGCGCGCTCGATCAATCGGTCAAAAACGAAGAAGGAACAACAGTCCCACAGCCGGCAATAACCGGAGAAGATATCGGTCAAATAGTGACAAAAGCCCTGCAAGACCAGGGACTGGAAGTGATCTGGAACGGCACCTATTTACAACGAATCTGTGTCACCGGCATGAACTGGCAAAAGCGGCGAATGGACGCAAGTGATTACCTGGCAGCGATGTAAAGGTGCCCAATAGGGCGAGTGCGCCTGCTTTAGCCGCCCCTTGTAAGGGCTCCGCAACACTTGAGACTCGGTCAGGGCTGAGGGCTTGGGGCTGTGGTATCCTAAATGGACCAGCAGAAATGTTGTCACTCTGGGCGAGTGGCGAAATTGGCAGACGCGCTAGACTTAGGATCTAGTGTAGCAAGGGTGGAGGTTCAAGTCCTCTCTCGCCCAGTAATTAAAACAGAGCTTGCGTTTACAGCCTCGGATTGTCCGGGGCTGTTTTGCTATCCGAGAGGATTCTTAGATCTGAGAGGAAACTGAGAGGATGAAAAATCGAAGAGGTCAAAAGCATACAGGCACCATATACGGTGCTTCTCTATAGAGAATATTTGCATAAATAATAATCTTGACATCTACCTCTTATTAATCAAATCCCTTACCAGTAGCCTATCTTGAGACTTTCGCTTATCAAAATCCCCCTCTAATTTTTCTTACCTAGAAAACGTGGGGTAACTGGGGTCTCATAGGCAAAAGGCAAACAGGGCTTGGGTTTCTGTCACCCCAGCCTCATTGGGAGCCTTGGGGTCTCTGGGGTGTCAATCGTACTAGCCAGATAGCTTTCATATATGTAGGCGAGCGGGCACGGGATGATTAATGCAGGGGACAGGGCGGAGCGCTCCGGAAACATCGATCCCGAATGACGCAAATTAGCTGTGATTTGTGGTCGCTACCGCAAACGGCGCTAGCTTATGCATATACAAAGGGGTATCCCTAAAGGGTTGTGGGTTGCACCAGGTGCTAGCCAGGGAAAACACAGGATGATCGGCAGGCAATGACGGCTGCCCCTTCTCTCTTGACAGGCGCCCCAATTTCCCAGCTCAGACGATTACAGGGTCTTTGTAGTGAACCAGAGTTTGACCACTCTTGAAGCCACTCATTCTGGCTAGCCTTGCCCTATCGTTCTTACGCTTGGCGCTCTCGGCTGCCAGCCAGGTATTACGTATGGTGTTCAGGCTCAACGGCAGATCGAGAATTGCTCCCAAGTTGTTGACGATGGACTGAATCATCCGGCCGGTCAGTCGCTTCTTTTGACGGTTCTGCCATAAGGGTGTTTCTACCTTTTGCGACTGCTCAGAGGTCGGACAGTCTGGGTATTGGCCCTTACGAATCATATCTATGACGTGGGCTTTTAAATGTGGCTTCAGAGTTTTGAGGAATTCTATGCGACGACCTTTAAGCCTGGTTCTCTCAGGAACCGTCAGACGGCCGCCGTCGGTGTAGAAAGTAATATCCTCTACATTCATAGAGGCCAGCTCAGCGACTGATAGACCGGCATAAAATGCAGTGTAGATAATCGCTTTGTCTCTGACGCTCAAGGCTCGATCAACAATCCCAGAATAGCCGCCACTGATTTTGGCTGACAGTGCTTTAGGTCTGCTGCGCTCCTCTGGCACTCGTGCTGACTGGTGACCACCGTAGCCAAGGAATTTATAGTAAGAGTTCAATGTGTAGAGGTGAGCGTTTACCGTATTGGGGCTTTTGCCTTCATCGAGTAAGTCTTGCCTGTAACCGTTTACCCACATGGTCTGAGACCCAGGAGGGATAAGCGTAGGGCTAGATATGGCATTCCTGAGTAGAAAGCTTCTGAAGCATTTCAGATGCCCTCTGGATGTTTTGACTATGCTCTCGCAGTATCCTTGAGCGCGTTGCCACTCACTAAAGTCTTGGTTGATCATGCTGGCTCCCTCCATCTGCATTGAGTATCTCAAATCAGGCGCAGATTGCAAGCCACCATATCTGGTGCTTATGACCAGGTGGAAATAAAACGACCGGGCTATTAAACCCGGTCGCTAATGGGTGTGGTGTGCTGGCAATTATGCCACGGCTACTGCCTGACTGTCAGCCTTCAGGCGCTTGATGGTATCGGCTACTGTCGATTTACCAAGGCCGGTCAGAGCGGCGATCTCTCTTATGCTTTTACCGGCGCGGTGTAATTCCTCGATGCGGATCTCTTTCTTGCCGCTCTTGTAATTATCACCTGCCTGCCTGCCGATCTTCTTGCCTCTGGCTTTCGCGCTCTGGATACCGGATCTAACACGCTCCTGTATCAGCTCTCTTTCAAACTCAGCAATGCCAGCCAAGAGAGTAGCCATCAGCTTACCGCTCGGAGTGCTGAGATCCATTTGCATACTATTGGCGGCTACTAGCGATACGCTGCGGGCTTGCAGGTCCTGGAGAGTAGCGATCAAGTCTTGAGTGCTTCTACCCCAGCGGCTCAGCTCAGTGACCAGGACAACATCGATCAATCTTGCCTGAGCCATCCTGATGATCTTGGCTCTCTCGGCGCGGTCGTTCTTTACTCCGCTGGCTTTCTCCTCCAAAGTGGCGATGACCTCATAGCCAGCTCTCTCGGCAAAGCGCTTAAGGTCTTCGATCTGTCTGCGGCAGTCTTGGTCCTTGGTCGATACTCTGGCGTAAATAACTGCTCTCATTGTTTGTCCTCTCTCTCTCTTAAAGTGTCCGGTTTGACCTTCTGGATTTTGTCGCCCGGATCGCTGAATGGGTGATACTGCATTTGGTGTCCGGTAAGCCAATACTCAAACCGGACAGTAATAACATGATCTCACCCGGCTGGCTCCCTTACTAGGTTTCAGCGCTGAGCTAATGGATACAGTTTTGTAATCCTCAGAGCTGATGCCACTTTGCGGGGATCTGCTGCTGCCTGATCTGACCGCTCCTCTCTGGCTAGCCCTGTAACCCCGCAGCCCGTGGGCATCGGCAGTCAGAGACAGGGCGCCGCTGGCGCATGAGGGGGTGGGCCCGGTGCCGGTACCCCCCGCACAGAATCCGCGCCACTGGGTCCCCCTGGGGGGCTCCGAAAGGATAAGCCATTTTCGTAAGGGTCACCCTCGGAGCGCAAGCCAGTATTGATGATGGTTTGGCGTGACGGGTTGGTCTAATGGTGTACTTATAGCCAGTATTATTTCTGGCTAGCTTGATCGCCTGATCGGTCGGGCTCAAAAAATACCGGGTCGATCAAAAATTTGCGCAGGAGTCCCAGGGCAAAAAATTTATATGTAGAATTTTCTAGAGGTGTCCCCGGTCGATGAAACTAGAGCCCGCTCCGCTTGCTCTCGACTCTTGTTTGCCTAGTTCGAAGAGTTGTTTGATCATATGTGTCACCGTCTCGCCTATCGACCACATAAACCCAGAGTTCATCGTCATGAAATCTAAAGATAATCCTCAATCTTTTTTTGATTTTTGCCCTGAAAGTGGTCGGTTTTACATACTTCATTTGGCAAGCGTTTCTAAATGGCGTGAATGGAAGTGTAAACTCAATCCAATCAAGAATTGCTTTTCTCTCGGGCTTATCCAGTTTATCCAAATCTTTATCAATGCCAGGGCAGAGCTCAACCTTATATTTAGGCTCAGGCATATTTCTTTCGCAAAGCAGCCAAGCTAATCGAAGTCTTTGGCTTACGTGTCAATCTTCTATCGAGTTCGACAATATTCTTACGCACACGCTCAAGCGTTCTACCGATTGGAATAATGTGACAAACTTCTCTAATTTGCAATTGACCATGTCTCGAGAGATTTACTAAATTCTCTCCGACAGCAACCACTTCGCCAGTGTCTTTGCGTACAGCTATTTCAAGGTTGAAGAGGCTTTTAGAGGTGTTGAGCTTAGACAGGTAGTCGTGCGCTTTAACAATATTTTTGAGAGGAACGTCATTCTCTCTCAACTGCCTAATAACTCTTAAGGTCAGAACATCAGCAAAAGAGTAAAGGTATCCGCCACTCTGCTTCACAGGAGTCACCATCCCGTGTCGGCGAAGTGTATTTATGGAGCTAGCCGAAAGAAGGGAGAGTTCGCTCACCATCTCAAGCTGAAATCCCTCAAAAACCTTCAAAGCCACAGCTTGTTCCTCATAAATAGCTACGATATTCCCTCAGTGACCAAAATCCTATCATCTGTTCCTACTATTTGGCATGAAAGAAATAAAGTCCAAATACTGAGGCTTCAGAGCTTAATTGTAAACAAATGTTACAATAACATAAATTGACGGATACCTCGACTGCAAGCCAGTTTGAACGGGTGGCGCTTAAATAAGTTTCAAGACGGTGAATATTGCCTGTTGACAAAACGATGCCAAGAAGATTAAATGCGCCGATTTAGGAGACCGTCTGGTATGATCAAAGTATATACTTAGAGGTTTAGTAAGAAGTGCAAAATGATTTTAGAGCTGGATGTCCATACCCAGCAAAAGAAGAAAGGTCTCTACTGCAATAGAGACCTTTCAAGGGTTTTTCTTCTCTGTGGGAATTACTCGCCCATTACTCTCAATATATCATCAAAACGATAATTGCTAGTGATGTAACGTGCAATTTAATGACCGAATCCCTGATGGGAAGCGGTCTGAATTGCTTTACATAATGAGGTTTCGAGTATTTGAGACCTCCGTTTTAAATTGAGGTTTTATGAAAACTTTTAATTGCACTAACTGCATGATTGCAGGTATTTGGTCCCTCTTTGTTGTCGCCTTACTAAGCGTAACATTCTCACTTCCACTTCTAATAATCACCTAAATGATTAGACGTAGGGTACTGGCGCGTGCGCCGCCTTAAGAAAGCACGAAGCTAAAACTACTTGCCTGCCGGGGACTTTCTGCATAGTTTCGCTTGCCACCACATGCGGTATCACGTATCATTTACTTGTAAATAGTGCGGAGCTTAGATATGGCGGACATTTTTGACCAGGTAGCAAGCCAAGGCAACTACCAACAAACAGCAAATACCGGCTATCAAGGCTCGGCTCCTCGTGGCGATATCTTCGACCAGATCGAGTATCAGCCTCCAGTTCAGCCAGTCCAGCAAGCTCCGCAGCAGCCTGATATCTTCGATCAAGTCGAATATCAGCCGCAATAGACACAGCTTGATTATGGACGTACAGTAGCACCAGCACAGGTAGCGATGAACCAGCCACCGATGCAAGCTCCTCAGCCCGGGCAACCGCTCCAGGCGGGTATCGAGCAGACAAGCTGGCTCGATCAGTTTCCGATAGTTCAAGATTTCAAGAGAGCAGGGACCAATAACGACTGGGGCAACTTTTGGGGATCGGCTGTGCAGGGACTGCCTGCTGGACCTATGGAGTTTGCGGACATGCTTGGCAATATTGCCAGGTATAGCCAAGACCAAGGCATGAGAGCTGGTAATGCTTTGTTTATGCCTAAAGAGCTTCAAAACCTGCCGCCATTTGTGCAGGACATGATCGACCAGGGCATGGAGCAGACTATTTCTCCTGTGCGCATCCCGCGCTTTGATCTGGCTGGTGCCTATAAAAACCTTATACAACCCAAGATGCCTGGCGCATTTGGTGGCGGTGCTTTTGTCGGTCAGGCTTTGCTGCCAATTGGTGGCGTCAAGGCAGGCGCGACTATCGGGCAGAAATTAGGTCAGGCCGCTCTCGGTGGTGCAGCTATGTCTGGTATCTATGATGCCGGGCAGCAGTATCAAAAGACCGGACAAATCAATCCATTACAGACAGCTGGTAGCACCGTATTGGGCGCTGGAGTCGGCGCGGTTGGTGCTGGAGTAGTCCACGGATTAGAGAAGGGTATGGGGGCGCTGAGAGCCCGCTATGCTCCTCCTCCACAGCAAGCGCCGCAGCCAATCTGGAACCCTGAGGAGATCGGTAGATTCTTTGGCGTAGTTTCTCCAGAGGCAGATGAGGCACTAGCAGCCATGGCGCAGCACGGCGCACCGGGGGTAGTACCAGCATCAAGACCACGCGTGACATCACCAGAGCAAGCGCTCAGTAATATCGATGCCACGAGGCAAGGAAATCCCGCTATCCAATCTTTGCGCAACCTTGCTCATGAGGCAGAAATCCCTGGTGCTCCTGTAAGACAGCCAGCCAGACAAGGACGGGCGGTAACTGCTAAGCCAGAGCCTATGCCTCTAAATTTCAACCAAGTGCGGAGTGATATCCAGGACGCAATTAAAAACGCGGCTGATCACGGCGAGCTGGATACGGTAACTGAGGACATAGCTAAATTTATCAAGGGTAACGTCACCAGTAACGAGGTTAGAAAAGACCTAAGTAACGTGATGAAGGATGCCCGCAGGCAAAGGATCAAGGAGATCGGCACTCAGGGTAGACCGGCCCTTGATCAGGCTGTGGATGACGTACAAAATGCAGGACCAGAGGATGCTGAGAAAGCGGTTGAGAATTGGGCTAAGCAAGCACTGGGAGAGGAGTTAGATCCTGATACTCTTGGCGCTAAGGTATCAAAGGAAGTGCCGCAGTATTACGACGTGGAAGAATATGACAAGCTGCTAGAGAAAGAGCGGGACTTATTTCCAAACGTCCATAAAGAATTTCTCTTTGACTGTACAAAAAAATTCCAGACTCTGACATCTGAGGCAAACGGTATCATCCCGTCTAATTTGAGCACGGAGGACCTGGCTTATTTCAGCCAATACTATGAGACTGAGGGACTAAGAACCACTCTGACCCGCCACATGAAAGCCAAGATCAATAAGGTCAATCAGGCTCTCGCTGAGGAGCGCCACCGCCGGGAAATGCGTAAGGTGCTTGGCATACCGATTAATATCTCGGGCATGAAACAGCTCAGGACCTTGACTGACAGTGAACTTGATAATGTCATCCAATACGGTAGCGAGAAACAGCAATTACAAGCTATTGAGGAGCTATCCAGGCGTCATGCTGAGGCTAAGGTGGATTACGTGGCTCAACTTCGTGATACCATTCCTCTGGCTAGCCATGAGCAAGTTACCGGTGACTATCGCCGCACCATAAGCGGTGACCACTTAGGGCGCAATAAAAACAAGCTCTCAAATGATGTGCATGAGCACCCAGTCTTTAACAAGCGCGATGTGAAGATCATCACCGGGAAGTATGGCGCGGCAAAGGTCAGGAAAGACTATGACGCC
This sequence comes from Candidatus Obscuribacter sp., assembly GCA_016718315.1. Taxonomy (GTDB): domain Bacteria; phylum Cyanobacteriota; class Vampirovibrionia; order Obscuribacterales; family Obscuribacteraceae; genus Obscuribacter. The sequence continues at coordinate 195,880 of JADKDV010000002.1, forward strand.
AAACGCCTCCAGGCTTTTACCAAGGACTTTATTGCCAAGCATGTCACTGGCAGCGTCGAGGACTATGAGCTTCCTGGTGGCGGCAAACTGAGATCGGAGACCACATACAAGCCAAGCTCAGAGACAGACATCAAACTGGCCGCAGCCAGAGCTAAATATGAGAGCGGAGTCGACGAGGTCAGATCACCAGTCATCGCTGGTATGTTGACCAAGAAATTTGGCAGCGGTCCCGATAAGCTCCCCTATGAGCGTGTGGTCGTGCCAGCCAGCGAGGAGGAAGCGGCAAAGGTCTATTACAAGCTTTATGAGCAAGCAAAGAAATCAGAGCGGGCATACGATGAGCTTAAGCCAGCTCATTTGCGCGGGGAGATTGAGCGGGCTGAGAATGCTTTGGTTGGCAGGAAAGATATGGCAGTTAATGGCAAATCTGCTACTGCCAGAGCAAATGGTGAGCGAGATATCAAGGAATACACAGAGAAAATAGAGCGCCTCTCAATCAAGCTTAAGGAAGCTAACGAAGCGGAGAAAGTGCTCCAGCGTGTAGAGAAAGAATTACAGAATTACACCGGGGATAATACCGCTCAGGTGATGATCGGGCATAAAATACCGCACCCAGAGCCAAAACACGGGCAGATTGAGTACTCATTAGAGTATAAAAAAGGCTCACAGACAAAGCCGCTTATTCAAGGCATGGAAGCAAAATGGCAGGCTGAGAAGCAGGAGATTCTGGCGGCTGATCTTAACCGGGTGAGAAATCAATATTGGGTGCCAGATGGTAGATCATTTAATTCGGCTCTTAAAAAATCTGCACCGGCAGCGGCTATAGGCTCAGCTGTCGCTAATTTCTTCACCGGTGCTGCTGCTCAAGCTGCTGACCTCAGTGGTAAGGCTGCCGTGGCTGCTGGTCCTGATATGTTCCAGGCATTAAATACGGTGCCCATGGGCGAGATGGCTGCCGGTATAGCTTTCCTCAGGCTGGGCGCTCCCAAGATCGCCAAGGCTATTTTGACCAATGAAAATCTCAAGCTTGGAGTGCTATGGAAAGATACTCTCGATAATGTCGAGTACCTATCCAAGATGGGCGCTGTGCATCCCGACCTCAAGAAAACCATCCTGAACCACACAGCTCAAACCCTTAAGGCTTCATGGGGCGTGGAGTTCAATCAGGAAGAAAAAGCCCTCATGCTGGCCATCTCAGGAGAAAATATCACCGCTAAAGAGCTTATAGAGGGAGTTAGCTCTGGTGCTCTTGAAACAAAAGAGCATAAAGCTGCTATCACCATGGCTGAGACAATGACACAGGAGCAGCGTAATGCTCTTGCCTGCTACAGCATCGCCCAAGACTCGCTCAAGAAAGTCATCAGAGGCGAAGTCAAACGAGCTCAGGAGTTCCAGCAAGGCTATCGCTGGATTGATGGAGAGTGGACACCACCAGCTCAGGGTGCTGCAATACCGGCTCCAGAGTCTGGTCTATTTTTCAAAGAGGGCATTAATTCTCTCAACTACATAGTAGATCAGCTCAGCCCTAGAGGCGGTGGCAACTGGATTGATAATCTTGCCAGTCATGCTCGCTCTAATTTCATGGATGCCGCTTTCTTCTGGAATCCAGAGTTTCACGGTACAAACTTGACAGACTCGTTTATCGCTGGTGGTTCCTTCACCGGACCTATCAACATGCTCAGAGCCTGGAAGCTCATGTCCCATGATCAAGAGTTCAGAAAGATTTTCCATAATTCCAACTTGATCGGCGGCTACAAGGCTGACCGGATAGCTGAGACTGTCATCCAGGGCAAGGCTAAAAAGCCTCTGATTAATCTAAAAGATATCGACTCCGATATGTTTAACGCCAATCGTCTGACGCTCTCCACACTGCTCCAATATGCTCAGCGTAATAAAGCTGGCTTGGCTGCTGAGGGCTTCAAAGGCTCCGATGTAGATTTCGCCAAAGCTGTCCTGACAGGTAATGCTTCGATTTCGGATGAGCTAGGCATGGATGCGTTTAGACACGTCGCTGACTCGCTCTCTCAAGTCATGGGCGTGGATAATTTCAGGCTCAATACCGATATTCTAAGCCGCTCTCAGTTCGGTAAACAGGCGGCGGTATTCTTCAAGCAGCCTGCCCGCGTTGCTCGCCTAGCTATGAACTATGCAGCCAATGGCGATATGAAGGGACTGTACTGGCTCATGGGCGCCTCTGCCATAGTCGGTGGCTCTGCTGCTATTCCCACAGATGTAGCCACAGTCTGGCAGACTGTAAATCCCGAAAGTTATTTTCAAGATGGCTCACGCTCTCGATCAAGTTGACCTGTACGCGAAAGTCTCCGGTCAGAAGCTGACACCAAAAATCCAATGGACACTGGCATGGCTGATGAATACTGGCAGTAATCCAGTGCTTGGAGATGTTCAGGAAGCACTTGGCGGCATGATCGTAGCAGCTAATAAGAACGACGCAGTGAAGTTTTTGAAGTCTGTTGAAAAGTCAATCCCGTATGCTAAGCCTAAAGTGATGGGTGTGCCTACTCGCTTGATTACAACCGGTGTGAAAACCTTTGATCAGATCAAACAAAATTCCTACAAGTCCTACGTTGAGACAGACCCGATCACTAAACAGCCTGATTTCAAGAAAACCTTAGCGATCCCATTCAGTAAACTGGGTCGCCATCCGCTGGTACATTTCGCCAATCAGTACATACCGGGCAAAGAGCCCTCAGACTATCAGCATAAGATGCAGGCTCAGGAGCAGATGCTCAGGCAGTCGCGTGGTCAGCGTGTGCCACCTAATAGCCAGTTCTATCCCTCACAGGATATATACAATCAGCCTAGCCCGCTGGATTCTTTCTTCGGTGTTAGACGATAAAGAGTGAGCCAAGACGCACCACCGGCATCATATCCGGTGGCACGGCGAAGTAGACGGATTGTCCGCCTACATGGCTCTAACAGCGAAAGCGGCTACAGTGCGACTATAGAACGAATACTTTTAACCATGAGTAAATCGTTAAGATAGTCTCTAGCGTAGCTGCTAAAATATCAAATATAACCAATTAAAACGCTCCTTTGTTTTTTCACCGTCGTTCCACCGACGGTGTTTTTTTGTAACTGGGACGATGGCAGAGCATCGCAAACCTCCGACTGCTTTCTCTCAATTGACAGTTCCTGTTACTCACAATCGCTCTATGAATCAAAAGAAGTACATTCAAGTGATTGAGAAACTTCTTCGATATGGCAACTGTGGCCAAGCATCACAACTTACCCCCTAAATGACCCGCTGTACATAGGCTTTTCCAAGATTTTCAGTTAGAAGGTTTTACTTAAACTTGCAAATCCAAAACCAGAAAGACTTACAGCCGATCTGCGAGAAAAGGATATATACGCAGCCACCACCCTCCGACCCAAAACGAGATTGACTAAATATGAAAATATGCTAGCCAGTTTCTTGTTTCGTCTGCTTTCAGGATCTGTAAGCATCTTCCTCTGCCATCAACCAGTGCGTTTAGTGATATCACATCCAGCACCAATCTTTTTGTCCATGGCTAGCCAGAGGAAAGTCGTGAGCTTTTGCGATGACTCGACGACTCCCCTGGGCTTACCTACTGCCTGTAAGCGCGTAGTGCTATCTCGTAGGGATTTGATCTGAGCCGTGCGCGGGCGTCGTTAACGGACAGTCGTGCCCTTATGATTTTGCCCGACCTAAGCACGATTAGTGACTTATGGCTTTGACCGCTTCCATATGCTGGCGGTATTATGGCTTTGACGTTTGCCGGTTCGACATTATGAAAATGTCCGTCGGTTGATTGGATTGGCACCATGTTCTGTGCTCCTTGGGTTTACCGGGCAACATGCCGCGGGTTAAATTCACTATGCGGCCAGCGCCAAAGTCAATCAATGTTAGACCTGGTATATAATGCCAATATACTCAGTGGAGCGCGGCGATTCCTGTGCCTTTTACCATCGCTCAAGTCTCGCCACTTGGCGCACACTGAGTATCCTCTTTACCTGGCTGGCTCAGACCATCGGCGCAATAGCTGAGACTTTTCAAGACCAGCCTGTTTGACAATAGCGTCGGTGATCTGCTGGACACAGCCGCGTAAGTGTTCGATGTCCTGCACGTAGTAACCAATGGTCCAATCTCCATTGTCAAAGTTATGCCCCATCAGCCGTTTAAGACTATAGACGTGCACATTGGATTCCGTGGCGGTTGATTGCCAGGTCCGGCGCAAATCGTGCGGGCTAAATCTGATACCAGTAACGGATGCTACCCAGTCATAGGAGCGATCCCATTTAGACATCTGGGATAATCCATCCTGCGATGCAAAAACAGGGGCTGAAACAGGCGGGAAACCGGCGCAAACATACCGAGATTTGAGCAGTGCCCAAAGTAAATCTGACATTGGATAGACAAGAGGTCTATTTGATTTGGTATCACGCACGGTGATGACACCTTTGTTTAGATCTACGTCACCATAGGTGAGTCCGGTAACTTCATTACGGCGCATGCCGCTCAGGAGCAGCACTATAAGCCAATCGCTAGCGGTGCGGTTCTCCACGCTCAAGACTGCTGACCACCATTTAGGCATCTCGTCTGGCATGACTCGTCTCTGGCGGCGTTTCTCTGGGTGCCAGAGATTTAGAGCGGTCAATACCTTTGTGGGATTGCTCTGTATAAGTGGTTCACCTTGGTCATCGGTATAGCGGTATTCGGCAAAGGTAAAGAGTGCCCTAAGGATTCGACCTGCTAGATTTGCCTGATATTTACCACTGAGACTGATCTCTTTGTGTTTCTCCTGTACGTCATGGCGCTTGATGCTGGTGATAGGACGATAGAGCCAATCAGAATAACAACGTCGTATCACCGCCTCATAGCTGGTTTTTGTGCGCAACTTGAGAGTATTGGCGCTCAAGTAATCCCGCAGCACTTCTGCCAGTACCGGCTCTGTCGTTTGCGTATGTAAGTTATGCACGGCTTCCTTTTCTCGCATAGCAAAGCGCCCGCAAATGCGGGACTTATGAGATGACAAATGACTTTAGATAACTCGACCTTACAACAAAAGACGAGAAGTCACAAGAGACTGACTAAAAGCCGGGATTGAGCGGTTTTACGTTGAATGACAAAGAGTCAAAACGCTGAAGCCCGGCCGATATCCGAGGTATATACCCGGCTGTGAAATGCCCCATTAATCCGCATTAGCCAAAGCCTGGCAAGCCAAGAATTAATGCGTGAGCAGCAAGTTTTTCATTTCACCAGTGATTTAAGTGGAATCGGGCTGCCAATAACTACACCAGATTGCTCTAAATACCTTTTAACAGATGCCTTTCCCCATGTGTTGTATGAAACGCCAATCCGTTCGACGATCTCTTTCTCTTTCTGTGTTTCTGGATCTGAATAATCATCCTTATCGGGAATGTCACCATGTGCCAGACGCAAAGCTTTCCCAAGCACCGTATCCGCAATAATATATCGCTCCTCAATGGGCGAAGCTCCGATTTGAATTCCCGGCAAAGTGAGAAACTCAGTCCCTCTCTTTCTCAATTCCTCCAGTCTTCCATCAATCGCAAGTTTAGTTCGAGCGCCGTTATCACTGTAATTGAGATGATATGCAAAATTATTGCGAATTACGTGGAACGACCTAAAATTACCATCTGAACAGTTCTTTTCAAATTTCTCAAACAGCGTTTTGAGATCTGGATTTCTACTGTGAAAATCCTTAAAGAACTTCACTGTCATAGATTTGGAACTTCGCTTCTCAATAAAATACTCATGAGCGGCCCATAACACTCCTGCTTTATTGCGTAGCAAGTGCATTAATGTACCGTGATAAACACTGGTAAGGGCTGGTTTTTTCTTGAAGTCCTTTTCTAGCAAGTCACTTAGGTAAGCGATGGAAAGTAGGTCGTTTAGTGAGATCATCAAATTTGTCATCACTTCAAAACCTGGAAGCGCGTATAGTTTTTCACAGTCAACATAGATCAAGTTTGGATTAATGAGGTCATTCTGCGGAACTTCACCATTTGCGCGAAGTCTCTCAAAGCGTTTTAGTTGTCGCATAGTTGCTCCTGTAAATGATGAATCCGTTTGTCAACAACGCGCACTGGAGAAACAACAATATCAGATTGTCTCCCAGCACCCGACTCCTTTAGCCTAGAATGACATCAGTCGCTATAGTCCTAGTTTAAATTGAACATTGCTTTCACCATAATATCGACTCGATATTATCTCTTCGTGGGTGTTTCCACTCGATGCGCAAGATTTAATAATAACAGTACATCCACCCCGAAATTAAAGTCTCCACGATTACTAAAAATGGGATCGACAGCGCAATGGTATCAATAGTCACAAGCGGGATCAAAAAATAGTATAGGAAACTTACGGATAGTACTGGTTTCTTCCCAGTACTATTCATGCGGGTTTTAACGAGTTTCGCCTTGACACGATTTAGTCATTTGCTCTAAAGTCAAAACAGAAATCGAACCACAAATCGATTGTTGACTGAGCAGATTAAGACGAGGGCTGACTAACACAGCTCGGGGTCAAATTTGCCCAGTTACTCAAACCTGGCTAGCCAGCAATAAGTCTGCTTGATTATCCCGGCATCGTATGTGGTGCCACCTAGCCGCGAGTACATCAGCACTCCTGGCTAGCCTCTATCGCCTTATTGGAGAAAACCCATGCCCAAGAATCCAGATAAACCACTGGCACCAAAAGCAGCCCGGCTCATGCCTCAACCAACCTTAAGGCTGGTCTATGCGGACTATCGGAAGTTCCGCAAGATGAAAGTATCCACTATCGAGAAATATGAGTCAGTGATTGATCTTTGTTTTCCAGACTGGTGGGAGCGAAATCTAAACACCATCTCTAAGGACGAGATACTAGAGCGCCACTTGTCCATCAGTACCAAGAATGGCCCGCGTGGCGTCGGCAGCACTCAGGCAAACTATGCTTTCAGGATATTGAGAGCGCTGTTTAAGTATGCTCAGGGGCGATATGAGGACGTCAACTTAGAGCCGGTGGTTAGGCGTAACCCTGTCAATGTTTTGTCCTCTACAAGAGCCTGGAACAAGAGCAAACGCCGGACCAGGATCATATCTAAGGGGAAAATGAAGCACTGGTTTAGAGCGCTTCAAGAGTATCCAAATGACTCGATAAGAGACTACCTGACATTTATTTTTCTGACCGGTTGCCGTCGCACCGAGTCAGTAATTCTGCAATGGTCATGGGTCGATCTTGAGCATGGGATTGTAAGCTTTCCAGGCACGATAACCAAGAATGGTAATGATCTGGTGTTGCCTCTTTGCGGTTATCTCTGGCACCTGCTAAAAGAGCGCCGGACTAGAAATGACGCTGATCCTCTTTGGGTGTTTCCTGGTGGCACTGCTACGCAAAAGACTGGCAAACATCTTTCAAACCAGCTCAAATGCTGCGACAAGATATTTCAAAAATCAGGCGTAGATTGGTCAGTGCATGATTTGCGCCGGACCTATGCAACCGTGGCTTTGAAATGTGTATCCTCGGACATCATAGTAAAACGATTGATCAATCACAGCACCGGCAACGATGTCACGGCTGGTTATGTCTGCTTAGACCCGGAAGACTTACGGCCGCACGTCGACAAAATAGCAGCCACCATTCTTGAATACTCTGGCTATAGGTTCATTCCCCAGGTAGGGCTAGTGAAGCTTGAGAATGTTCAGCAGGTTGAGGCAACCATTCAGGAAGGCGCACTAATTAACGCGCTAAAGAAGCTAGATCCCAAAACACTCAAAGAGATAGCTCGCACTTTTGATAGACCGCAGACAATGCGGCTAGTAGTTGGCAGTCACACATAAACACAAAGAGGCATGAAATGAAATATCAAACCAAATTTGAGATCAGCAGATATCCCGCTGGCTTTGGAATCGCGCTAAATTTCTACAACGTCAAGGACGAGTGGGACTTAACGCGCCGTGAGCGAGAAATGTTTGGCATGGAGGATTTGCCGTTCCCTCCTGCAAGACCAAAGGCGAGACTGGGTAAGCAGTCTCACCTAAAGGCAGTGCCAGACGGTGCCGGCCAGGAAGAGGACGAGGATGACCAAGAGGAGGGCTAAGCAGCTCTCGCGCTGGCTATGCAGAGATCGATAAACTGCTTCTCGATGTCTTCAAGCAGTTCTCTAAGGATGCTCGATAGCTCATAAGAGGCGCTAACATCAGACGGACGGATTGATAGGCTTTTCACGTCTCGATACTTAGTGCCGCCTGTTGAAAGCCGCATAAGAGTATCACCGGAGAGTGACATAGAGCGGATCTGGCTGAGATCACCATCTATCAGTAAATGTATCGATTTGCCGTGCTGTAAATCGTGACGATACTTTGCTGGTGATCTCTTTGTGCCTGCACTGATTGAAAAGTGCCTCCCTTAAAAGGTAATACAGTGCTAAAGGGGTTTGTTTGTCAAAAATCGAGAGAGAAATTTCTTGTGTACAAACGGACGTGCCAGTCCTCAGACCATTAGAATCACATTTTCCTTTTGAGAAGTAGAGTAAGACGGGAGTTTTGAATTTCAGAGATAGCCTGGTGAGTCGCGGCTCGTCAAATCCGTTGCCCGGTGTCACTTCCACTCGCGCTAAGACTTCCTCTCCAACTTGCTCAAATTCAAATTTTTCCTTGGCAGCGAATGATTCTTCCGTTATTTCATGGCCGGCAAACTTCTGTTTTATCCAGCCGCAGCAGTCACCTGGCGGATTCTCCCAGGCAGATTTTAAGACCTCAGATTCCTCTTGTGTCGGAATTTCGGACAAATGAACCGTCAAGTCGCCCTTGTGGTCGGCAAGTTCTGCAACCTTAGAAAATACGTGAGTGTTGACACCGTGGATGTGCGCCATGACTTCGCGCAGGCGAGTCTCTTTAGTTGTGTCGCTTGCCGTTAATATGATATGACGAGCGGATGCGGGGATTTCGATTGTGGTCATTTTTATTCTCCTTAGAAACAAAGTAGAAGGCGGCACCGCCGCTCAATGTGGAACGCATGCAAAACAAATTTGGTTTGTGCGAGCGTTCATCCGTTCTCCTCTCTTTCTCGGATGAAGGCTAGTTTGGTATCGCTAGCCATCGATATAAACCGCTCTAAGCGCTGGAAATTATGACGATCAAGCCTACACCTCCCTAATTGCTTTCTCTGGGTAAATTCTCGGATTTATATAAAACAGTTGCCCGGCACCCTTGGACTGAGCCACAAATCCAGGAGATAAAACATAACGCTCGATCAGCACAGAGAGCGCCCTCTCCAAGCGCTCAACATAGCCATTCTTGAATCGGGAATGGCGCTGAAGTTCTCGACGTTTAATCGATTTTCTAGGATCTTTGCGTAGCTGCTCGAGGATATAGAGAGCATCAGTGATGCACTGATCCTCACCAACAATGCCCACGGCGCATTTACGATGCTCTATTAAAGCGGTGGCTAAGGCGATAGCTCTGCGCATGGTGTCGGCGTTGACTATCAAGTGCCGGTCTGAGAGGCCATACTCCGCAAGATGACAAATACCCGCCACTCTCAAAACTGCACCAGGCAATTTAGCTGACCAATCTTGAATCATCTCGAGTTCACCTCCCGCGTCCTGGAGTCGCTCGATAAACTCCCAAAAGTTCAGCCACATCTCTCCCGCTTCATCAGAGAGTGTCAATTGCTTGAGGTCGTTCGTGCCATTGCTACCGGCCGCAGCCAAGAGATGCAATATCGAGGTCTCATAGGCTGCCTCAAAATTTGAGGGCACAGGTTTATCATGCCGGGCACTCCTTGTACCAATATTTGATGGCGGTACAGTACAGAGGAACCGCGCGAAAAAACCTGTACCTATAAGCTTGGTCTTATTCTTGCGACCGAGCCCCCTGACGATTTCAGGCTGAACCGCCAAGCCGATTGTCAAAGTGGCCCGATCAATATGAGCTTCTCGCCCCTTTCTATCGACTCTAATCGATTCCCCGGCATGCGCCTGCAAAAACACATCTGGATTGCAGGCACCATTGGTATAAATGCCAGCGATGGTTTCAATACTTCCGCCTTCAGCAGATATCAGCCCAAACGCTCCATTGTGATCTACTAGCTTTCCTTGCAGGGCCTCTGTCGTTATGTCGCCACTGGATAGTTGCGGAGCCTTCAGTTCAGCGGGGAGAGCCAATTCAAGATCTCTGTGCTCAGCCTCAAGTGCCTCTAAGGTCGTCCGATCCTTCGCTTTTCCCATCTTCGCCTGTACGGTCTTCAACTGCTCGATAATCGACTTACGCCTGGCGTTATTGTCTGCGAGTCTCGGACCAAATTTGACTAGCTGATCCTTTTCCCACTTGGTCAAAACATCAGTTAGCCTCTTCACCACGGCACTTTTACGACTACCTGGCGGCAATACTGTCATGGTCCACAGGTTCAGCGGCTCCCGGTAATCTCGAGACTGAATAATCTCAACTTTGTCCTGAACCGCAATTGCAACCACTGACAAGATCATCATGATTGATAAGCATTCTGGCGTCTGTGTCGATATGGCTAAACTTCGCGCCATATTTGCCAGTACCGGTGGCAGTACTTCATCAGCGCGGATGTCAGACGGAGAACCAGGCTCAGCGATTGGATCATCAGGAAAGATATGATCATAATCGTCAGCATCAAAAGGGGCGGTGTTAGCCATTATTTCCGAGATGTTGGTTTTCATCTTTAGACTCCTTGAGAATGTCCAACCAATCAGCCCCGGATACAGGTGGTATCAACACTTTGACGATGACGCCGCCCGCTGTCAGTCGATCAGCAGCTTTAGCTGCCGCGGCTTGCCCCCGTCCGTTTAAATCGTTGTTTGCAAAGATATAGACCTCTTTCACAGTTGACGGCACGACTACACGCTCGATGCCACCAGCACTTAGACAGGACCATACCGGTAAATCCGTTGTGTTCTGAGAGACTGCTAGAGCTGTCTCCAATCCTTCGGTTATAGCTAGCGCTCCAACCGGCTCAGCCAAGCGGATTGCACCATAAGTAGTGGCGCCCTCAAATAAGCTCCTAATCTTACGGTTGTCATCAACAGGCGCTTTATCGCCATCGCCAGACAGGTATTTGAGTTGGAGCCCATGTGCTTTACCTTCTGGCGACCTGATCAGTGCCACCAGGGCAGGGAAATCAGCACTATGGACGGGTTTAGCTTCCACTATTTGCCAGTATGCCAGAGATGCATGAGCGCGTAGGTCCGGTATGTCATCACGCAGGCGTAAGCCGCGTTTGGCAAAATAGCGGATAACCGCTGGCACTTCGGATAGTGGCACTGTTTGGCTCCATATCTTATTTAATCTCCGTTTAGTAGCGTCGCTCGGAAGGCATGCAGTCCTGGTCTGCTGATTTGTCGGTAAGGGCAACTTATCCACATTGCCGCCAGTCATACCAATTGTTTGAGCAATCAGGTGCAAGGTGTCGCGAGACGAAAGACCTAATTTTTGCCCTACGAGAGCAAAGCCATCACCGGCACCATGGGCATTGCAAATCCAGTCACCATACCCGGTTTTGTCATCACATCGAAACCTGTCTTTACCACCACAGATGGGGCAAGGACCGTGCTTCACATTCTTGATGGGCATGCCCAATGCTCGATAAATTGCCGGCCATCTATACTGCGCAGCTGTTTTGACCATTGCGAAGTTGATTCCGGCTCTATATAATTGGGTTGGAGAACTCAATTCAGGGGCGCTGCTTGTCGGAGCAGCGTTTTCTGTTTTTTGGATCACGATGCCTCCGATGTATTTGCTCGGCATTTAGATTCCATCCAGACCTGCAAATCACCGAGCAAGTAGCGCACCGCACCTGTTCGTCCGGTGTGCAGCTTTGCATATTTCAAACAGCACCAGTAACTCCTAGCCTTCTGGAGGTATGGTGTGGAGACACCGAGAAATGCGGCAGCTTCCTTCTCCCCGACCCAGCGATTGGCAAAGCCAGCCACCGCAGGCGGTTGCACCTCGACGTCTCAGCAATCACCATAGACTGATTGACAGCTGGTTTTCTTTTCATTTTAATTTCTCCGACTTGTACTGATTTGTACGCACCATTTAAATATGGCACCGCCTCCCAACCCTGTCCAGTTTTCCGCCAAACCCTCATTTCATGAGCCATACAGGGCACAAGCAGGTCATATTTTGGTGACTGATACCATCATCGATACCAAATATTCAGAAAAACTCATCTAAAGCCGGTCTAGGTGAGGTTTTCCTCATCCATGCTGCACATACAAAACATATCGCCAGACAATCCCGCAGAATATCAAAATTATTTCTGTTGTCATATTGTTGAATCGACCACGGAAACCACGTCAAACCCACACAGGGCAAGCGGTTACACTAACAACGCTCTAATGGGAGCGGGATAAAATGGTGGCGTCGGTCTGAGTGCGAAACAAATTTATCTTTCAGCATCGTGGGCGATACCAATACTTATCTGGCTAGCCAAGGAATGAAAATCAAAGCTACTGACAGCCTTGATATACGAATACAACAAAACGGCACCGCGAGAAATACGCGCTAAATATACTTGCTCGTATATGCCCCCCCAGTCACCCCATGGCGCCCCAGCGACACCGGGAGCCCGAGACACAAACAAGCTCAAGGTTTCGGGCATGTCACCCCAGTTACCCCAGGTTTTCTAGTAAATAGAAATTGAGGTGTCTTCTAAACGACTCTTTTAATACGCTCAGATTTTTTCAACAAGCAGAGGCTAAGGATTTTGTCTTCAACTTTCTGGAGTGGTTCACGTAGTGAATCAAGCTCCATCTTTATGTAGTTGTGAGAGGTAACATCACTCTTACTGTGGTGATTTAAAAACCGCTTGACCATATAAGTTGGCACGGTTTCCGCTGATTTGGTGGCAAATGTCTTTCTGAGCATGTGAGCGTTGAAGTCAGGGTAATTAATAGCCTTTCTTATTATTTTCTGCTGGTGCTCAGAGTCACCCATATTGCCCTCAACTTTCTTACCGGAAAAAACCCAGGGTGAACTGGTGAATTGTTTACGTCTGAGTAATATCTCCTTGACCGTGCGAGTCATCGGCAGAGAGTGATCCCGTCCGTTCTTGGTATCGGTGACAGTCCAATACTCTTTATCAAAGTCGATGTTTTCCCATCGCAAACCGAAAGACTCTTCTGACCTCAAGCCGGTCAAAAACAGCAAACGAAAGTAATCAGCAAAGTCTTGGTTTTCCAAGGAGTCCAGAGCACTCCATAGTGATTTGAACATTGTCTCGGGTAGTATCTTGTCTCTTGGTTTTAACTCCTGCCACTCATCGAGGTCGGAGAGTATTCTCACGGGATTTTCTGAAATCACTTGACCTTTGTGCAATTTGACTACACGTCCACAAACAGCCCTTAAGCATCGAAAGGCATTGTTAGCAGACCCTATGCTCAAGTTGCAAACATCCTTGTAGCGGTCTGAGACCATCTCACTGGTGATGTCCCGGAGGCTCATATCTAGCCAGTCACCAAGATGCTTCTCCACAGTGTATTTGTAAGTCTTAGAGGTACTACTGGCTAGCTTTTTACCTTTGCCGACAACATAGTCATCGAGTGCCTTCCTCACGGTAAGGGATCTAGCCTCCTGGTCCCTTTGAAGTGCCGCCTCTTTCGCTTTCAAGGCGGCTTCTTCCTCAGCTTTGGCTACAGCCTGCTGACGCTTTAAATGGTTAGGGCTAATCCCTTGGCGAATAAGTGCAACTGTGTCTAGCGCCTTCTCTCTTGCTTCGGTGAGGGTTACTTCTTGCTCGAAAACTCCTAACGAAACTGTGACGGTCTCGCCCGCAAGCTTACGCTGGAGGATAAACATCTTCCTGAGCTTGCCACGATTACTAGTGACCTTAAGGCAAAAGCCAGGGGTTTTATCGTCCCAGTAGTAACCTGGGGCATCGATCCCTTTTATAGCGGGGATGGTCAAACTCAGCTTCAAAATCTCGGCTCCTTAAACTGAGAGGAAACTGAGAGGAATAATAACAGCAAACTTCTCCTAATGAATACAAACCATAAATTAAACAAATCAAGCCCTGTTTAGGTTTCATCAAATCAGTACAAATGAATACAAACCAGTAAATACAGTCTGACTAGACTTAGGATCTAGTCCGCAAGGGTGGAGGTTCAAGTCCTCTCTCGCCCACCATTTAAGATAGAGAGCCGACCTTCAAGGGTCGGTTTTTTATTTTGCGGTGCATCGACTGTCACGGTGGTGCGTTTGCCCGAATAACTTGGGCAGAAGATTATGCAAGAAATAGCCAATTGTGCTAATTGGATGGCTAGAGAATTTACTATTTTGCAGCACAGCTAGTCATGGACTGGACAAAAGAGAAGCGCGCAGAGCGTCTCAATCATGTAAGCTTGCAAAATCAAAATCGTCTACCATAAATTTGGTGTTAAATAATCTCAATTGGAAAAGGTAGTCCGTGCGAATTCATGAAGACAATTATTGTAGGAAACTCGTAGAAAAGTGTCTCTCGTTCGCTCGCACGGGTGATTACATATGCTGCCTCAGCGCCATTGACGATGGGCTCAAATATATTAGAAAGCGCGTCGGCGACCATATAGATCCGACAGAATTCATTAGCGTTATCGTGGATGGTATTCGAAAGTTTCATCCTATGAATGATGTACACTCAATCGCGACAGGAGAAAAAACATTAGAGGACTGCCGATTCTGCGTCGAACTGGAACAGCTCCGTTATTTTCAGAGCCAGTCCGGAAACTATCGTCAGGGCGGATACATGAGTTCGCACAACTCGCATCTTCTTGTTCGCTGGATGACTACCATCGGAGAGGCTCGATACAGCGAAGGACAAGAAGCGCTGGGCTTGTCGATTTGTCGCGAAGCTCTCTGGCTTAGAGCTTATTGCTCACCAAATTCGTTTAAAGGCATGATCGAGTCGATTGACCGATATGCCACTTTTTTTGGGGACGAAAACTCATCCCTTGCAAATCTGGATAGCCTTCAAAAACTGCTTGTTAGTAGGGAAATTTACTGGAATCCATCCTGCTTAAGCCAACTCACCAAATATTTTTATTCTAAGGGACTTCCCGAAAACGGACTCGAACTTTTCAATTTCGCAGAGGAAGAGTACGGAGCCGACAATCGATTTGTTGCTGACATGCGCATATTTATCGAGCAACTCGACAATGCTAGTTGAACCAATCGCCGCACTCAAAATCGAATCACAAACAGACTGCAAAGCCGATCTCATAGACTCCTTTGGAAAAGCCGTCTAAAATATTTATCTTCGAAGGCTCTATGAGTTTTTGGTACTGTTCATAAGTGTTGCGTAGCAAACCCTATACGGATCGTCCAAAGGTCCAGCAAGGAGAAATGAACAAGCTTGGACAAAAGACTGAAACTTGAAAAGCCGTTAGTTTTTCAAAACCAATTCTCTTCATATACTTCAACGTCAATGGCAATCCTTATCATAGCGATTGCCATGGTACCGTTGTTTGTTTCTGCTCAGGCTGGACCTCTTGTCTGGTTCGGTGGTGCAATTTCAGCAGCGCTTTTGTGGTTGGGTTCTTGGGCCTGGCATAAAGTTCACCAAAGTGCGATTGTTAACACTGACGGCATCGAGATGAAAAGCCTCATCTGGAAGAATCGCCTGCTCTGGAATGACGCCAAAGAACTGAGCCAATTATCATTTCGAAACGCTGACACGCATATTACTTATGGAACACAAAATGCCAAGATGACCTTGAGCGGGATTCTACCAAACTACTTGTATCTCCACGCCATCTGCCACGCTGCAATTTATGATGCCCCGGGGCCAGACGGCTATATTCCAATGCCTGCGGCTCCAGTCAAAAGTACCTTTGAACTCGCTCCGATAACAGCGACATTTGGCGTCGCGCCATTTCCCTACTGTTGGCTGTACTCATATTGAGCAGCAGTTTTGAACACTTCGAGAAAGCCTATTTCACGCCTCTTGTCCCGATCAGTCAAGCAATCAACTATCTAGACAAAAAGCAAGACATATTGCTGCAAGGCAAGCTCCATAGTGACCTTGATATATCTACTCGCGATGGAAAAAATAAATACGCTCTACAGATTGCTTCAATCAAAGACAACAGCAACACTAATTGCGGCAGCCGTTGTTGTAGTGACTCAGATTGCTCCTGGTCACCGACTCTAGTATGGCTGCAAGATGGAAGTAACGAAATTGAAGTAACGGTCTATGATCCAGATAATTACACGCTCCCCCAAACCTGGAGCGGCCAGCTTACAAAAGATTGGAAGAACACTGATTTGTTTAACTTGCTGTCAGAGAGGTTTGATGCTGACATAGACAAGAAGCTTGCCGATTTAAAGGAACCGACTTCACTAATACTGCAAGCAATACCACAAGATGCCAGAGTCATGGTGGCAGGGCATGTCGTAAAGTATGAAAATCACTTGCGCCTTAACCCCTCAGGCAAAACCAGTTGGATTCAAATCAATTCGCTTGAAGCAATGAAAGAAAAACAACTCAGCTGGTTAATTTGTTGCGCTAGCTTACTATTATGGAGCTTTGCCGGAATTGTCACAGGAATTAGACAGCACAATAAACTTAAACAGATGGAAAAACAAACGCAGGGTCAAGCGGCGTCTCTCTAGCGGCAAGCATGTCGCCCCCATGCTTGACAATAGCCATTATGCCCGGGAGCCAAGGTCCTGAAAGGTTTTCATGGGGACCTCCCCGACGGATGGTCAGGTACAAGAGTAAAGGAGCAATTCCTCAATCGCCCAATATGATTTAATTTGGCTCTACCATTGTGGCAAAAGGCAGCTTTGCTGTTTAGAGCAGTATGGTTTTTGAAGACTCGCAAGAGAATGTCCTAGCACTCACATCAATCTGTATACATCAAGGAAAAAACGATGATCGCAAAAAACCGAGTCAAAACCATCGCTATCAGTATCTTGGCGAGCATGGCGATTTTTGCATCGTCTCCTGTCATGGCCAGTGAGACGACGGAAGGGGCAAACATCCCAGAATCCGTTGTCAATTTAGATCTCTGCACTCTCGCCTATCAGCTTTACCATCAGTCTCTATGCCTGCAACTCGATCCCTGGTACGACGTCTTCTCGCGCATAGGCAGTGATAGACGCGATAACATATGCCGTTTTACCCATGACTATGCCACTAAACTCGGTGGCGTCACATCTAATGATCCGATGTCGGATCAAGGCTTTTATAGCGGACCAAACGCTGCACGTGGGTGGACCAACAGCAATACAAATCTTGATCCCATTATCACCAACTACAAACATATCGATGCCAGATTACCCACCTTTAACCGCGATGGCGAGAGGTTTATGGCAGTAGCCGCTCCGGCATACATCACTCAAAACATCAAACAAATTGATGTAGTCCGCTACAAAACAAAGCCGACTAGCTTACCCTCCTACGATGTGCAGCTGCAAAATGTACGGCAATATCCTGGTGGCACAGATCATCTCATCGTATTTGAGGGTGGCACCGGTATCGCTGGCAATACAGATCCGGCATGGAGCCCGATGGGCTTTGTCCTTATGAAAAAAACACCGACTGGTTACGACGCACACATAGTATTTCGCGGCAGTCGCAGTGGCTCGGCCATAAGCAAAACCGTATGGAAAGCACAGGACATCATCGGTGACGCCAAAGGTAATCCAGACTGGATTACGGATTTGCGTAGCTCCAAACAAATCGACCAACCGCTCATCAGCAAATATGGCAGAGTCACCCAGGGCTTTGCTGAGGCACTACCCACGATGCTGGGACCAATCACTGCCTGCTGCAAATATCTAGAGCAAAATTATCCAGCACCAGAGCATATCTATGTCACCGGACACAGCC
Source organism: Candidatus Obscuribacter sp. (assembly GCA_016718315.1). GTDB lineage: Bacteria > Cyanobacteriota > Vampirovibrionia > Obscuribacterales > Obscuribacteraceae > Obscuribacter. The sequence continues at coordinate 213,701 of JADKDV010000002.1, forward strand.
TGGGAGCAGGGCTAGCCAGCCAGTTTGCCAGCGCAGTGCTGCAGGGCTCATTTGGAGACAACCTGCGCAATGATGTTAAAGGCTGGTCATGGGACAACTTGACACTCATGGCTTACGCCCAGCCGATACCAGGAGATCCCACATGGGCAGAGCACTTTGACAAGATATCTCCAGCCTCCCAGCACTATTGGGTATCTGGCGATATGGTCGTTGAGGCTAGTGCCAATGCCATAGTCGGTCTTTTGATTGATAAAGGTGCGCACACTGGCGTACAAAACAAGTTGAGCACCGTTGCCAATTGCCAGGACAATCCACATGAAGTGTTTGTGATAAGAGCCGGTATGTTGCGAGATCTCACACCAACAAATCCAAGTCTAGTACAGCAGCTTGGACAACAAAATACCTGGGGTTATTATGAAAACTTTGCCAAAATGATGGCAGGACAACCGCAGAGCTACTTGTATCCAGGCGCACCAGCACCAACTATTGTCACAGAAGAAAATCTGCGGCCAGTTTTGGCCAATGCCAATTTTGAGACAGAATTTGAAAATTGGCTCGAACAAGTCTACGCCAGAATGATCGTCGATAAGAGTAGCTATATTGGTCCAAAATTTCAAAGCACTCTAGACGAAAGGCGCCAGCTCGTCCTAGATATTGTCCAGCATATAAAAAGACCTGCGGCAGGAGACTCAGCGCAAGAGATAGACAACCTGGCTAAAGAGTTTGAACTAATCGACGGCAACCTGGGACTGACAAACGAGGAGCAATGGATCTATTGCGGCACAATCTTGTCTCGCATCCAAAAGACCCCATTGCCGCTCAAGGACTTGATGTCCAATCCAACAATTAAGACAAGCCTGGAATCCAAGTTTGATTGATAAAGTCTAGAGGACGATTGCCATGGTTTTTAATTTGCTCAAAAACCTATTCAACAAAAATTCAAGTGCGACTCCCTCCTATCCCTTTTTTGTTGAAGCCACTCTAAAAGAGCAGCTCATGCCCCAAGAAAGAGAAAGTCGCTACGTACTCCCACTAGAAAAAGCTCTTAAAGCAAAGGGCTTTGGCAGGATAAGCGGCGGAGGCAGTGCCTTGTTTGACAGAGCACAGCCCGGAGAGCGTGAAATCCTTGAATCCTGCATTGATATAGAATTAGCAAATCTCGATGAGGCCCTTGACTTAACAAAGCAGACTTTAAATGAGTTGGGAGCCCCGGTGGGCTCAAAGCTCAACTATTCAAAAAACGACACGGCCTGCTCAGAGCCAATTGGAGACAACGAATTGCTCAATGTCTACTTTGACAATTACAATCTCGCTCCTGAAATTTACGAGAAGGTCGACACCAGGACTCTATACGAGGCACTCACCACGGCGCTCAAAGGCAAAATAGTAGGCACGCCAAATGGACCCTACACCTGGCCTTCCGAAGTCCTCTTCTATTTCATTGGACCAAGCGCTGATCAAATTTATGAGCAAATAGAGCCACTGCGATTTGAATTTCCCATTTTCCAAAATGCAAGAGTTGTATTTAAGCGAAAAGACACTCAAACTGGTCAGACTGAAATCCGCATTCCCTTCAACGCCAGAGAGTGATTAGGGCAAAAGCACAAGAAAAATCCAATTAAAACTGCTCATTCAGTAAAAACAGATGGCTTCCTTCTGAAAGTCCGCGCACAAAATAGATAACTGGCAGTTTCGACCGATCTGTGATTTCGTGACCATTGTCATCGCGAGTGCATACTCCCACATAGTCCAATGTGGTTGCTCTCAAAATCTCTAGACCACGGTAATCTTGCCAGCGTCTTGTCTCGACAAAGTGAGACCGCCCCGCACGTGCAGTAGGGCATCGATATTGTTGTGCCATCAGATAGCGCATCTGGTCAAAGTCCCTGGTGGCAAAACACTGACGCACATATGTCCGCAAGACAAAGCGCATTGGAATTGATATAGATACATCCCCATTTGCACGTGGCACTATCAGGGCACCTGGCGGTATCCAATTACGGGGATAACCAGCAAACTGAAAACCAGTAGAGCGATCATCTTTATCAGTTAAAGCTTCAAACCAAATAGGGCGTGGCTGAGGATTTGGAATATGCTCTGGCGAACTGTGAATCAAAGGAAAGAGCGAATCAGGGTTGTAACTAAACTTAGGCAAAGGTCGCAAATCAGCCTTAACGTCGACAGTGTGATGCAAGACGGCTCCCTGCACATCCGTTACCTGTCCTTCAGGAGTCAATACCAAACTGGCTGGAGGCTCTTCCATACATACAGCCTTCAACTTTTGCTTAGCAGCTGACATGAGGGCAGCCTCGCACTCTTCCTCAGTCTCAAAATACTGCCGGGACTTAAGATGATCCAGAGCAAAGGCATCGTAGCCCAGGGGCTTTAGTTTTTGTTTTAGCTCAAACAACTTAGTATGCCAACTACCCTCGGCCAGTGTAAAGGTCAAAACCTGATGAGCACGACCACGAGCCAGTTCCTTTGGCAAAAACTTACTTAAAACTTCTCGCGTTTCTCGCACACCATAATCAGCCTCAAGATCTGCAACTTTTATTTGAAGCCAAGATCGTCGGCTACCCAAGCGATTTTCTCGGCAAGACTTTTCCAATTGGGACCAAAACAATCGATGAAACTATTGATATTGAGACTATTTAAATAAATCCATTCTGGATAAGAAAATTTATTGGTCAAAGTGATTTCACGACCAAACAAATCCAGGTCCCCATCATTGACTGTATCTGGTCTAAAAGATCTAAGCTGGGACCTTAATAAAATTGATAAAGCTGGAGATTTGCTAGCCAGCATTTTAACTTGCTGCTCATCGTGTTTACTCCAGGATGTCTGCACTAGCTCACCAGCCCCAAGTGTGGCGCGGTGCTCAGGAAAAAGCGCCTTACCTGGTGGACAAATCGAATACTCAGTCAATAGCTTCAGGGCGCGCTTATCATTAGTACTAGGCGGTTTCAAATGTACAGGTGGTATGTTTTGAGACTGTACATTTTTGGTATCATAACCGCCCGGCACTTCACCACTATCTTGCAACATTCGCGAATTAGCTCTAACCGGAGCACCGCACAAAAACATTGCCAGTAGTGCGATGGCAATGAGTCTTAAGGCGCTGACTTGTGAGGCAATCACAATCGCGCCAAACTCGCCTATCCTAGCCTTACCGGTTAACCACACTGCATTATCATCCAGCAATTATCAAATCGACGCTCTTTTAGATCCTGCTCTTTGATCCAAAAGTACAGGCGACCGACATCGCCCCACATCATATCCGAATGATCAGTATCACTATCGATTTGCAATAACAACCGCCAGTGGTGGCTTGTTGCTTTTAGTGCAGCAGCTCGTGGATCGTTATACCCAGAGGCATCACCACAGTAGAGCCCATTTGTGACAAGCTCACACTCATACTCCATCTCATTTTGCACCGGCTCGGCATAACCAAACATGCGATGATGTCCACCGATATTCTCTGTAAGGCTGCAATAATTGTCGTATAACGCATCACCATAGCCCGGTCCCAAACCATCAACCGGCAGTGTTAAAAGTACCCGTCCTGAGAGCGGACACATCTTATAAAGTTGCAGCTCTTCCTTTTTGGTAAACATACCAAATATGCCGGACTTACCCTTACTTACTGGCGCTGCTGCAGGACTGAGCGCTGCTGCATCTCCATCAAAGTAATAGACTTTAAAACCATCACGATCTTTTGGATCAAAACCCCAGACTTGTTCGTTGTAAAAGAATGACAAAAGCCCTTGATCAGGCAGTAAACAGCCATCAAAGCGAGGTAGATTTTGCAGATTTATTTGTGCCACAAACTTTAGCGGTCCGTGCTCATCAACTGGCCAGACAAATCCAGCTGGCACGTCGGGCAAGCCACCCAATCTTGATTGCGCCCTAGCATTATTATTCATGTCCAGAGCTATAGGCTCAAGAGCAATCGCCGGACGAGCGGCAGCCTCAATCGTCGACCATTGGTCGAGCAATCCACAGCCCTCGACAGTCATCTTTAGCTCGTCTAACAATTCGCTGCCCACCTAGATCGCTCCATCCAAGACTATATTTATAGATTCACAAAGGTCACTATTCTACAGTACGAGCCCCGTGCATTTTGCCCCATTGCCAGACGATACCAGGTTGCCAACACATGGACGAGCGAGGACAGCCACGGATTTTAGAGACAATGTGTAAGAGCTAAAGTAAGCACTGGAGCTGCATGTTATCATGCGCCCAGCTCTAAACAGGTAAGATAAATGAGCCAGGCAAGCGGTTCTCCATCAAAAACGCGGACAGGTCATAGACCTGCAGGTCACTTGGATAGTAACGCACCGAATATCATTGGGACTTTTAAAACCGTAGCTAAAGCTGCACTTTTTCTTGCGGTAATAGCAACTGTTGGCGCCCAATCAGCCATGGCTCAAATTGAAGAATTCCCAATAGAATTTCCAGAAGAATTCATTCCAGATATTCCCCGAGATACTACTCCATCATATGTGCCACCGCCGCCACCACCAGCGCAGCCCAGTAGTCCGTCTTCCAATCCGCCGCCCTTTATTCCGCCGCGCTTCACACCATCAGCCGGACAGCCGATTGTTGTCCCTTCGGATGTTACAGGCCAATCACTGACCGGAGGCATGCTCAATCCTGCTTACCTCATGGGTCCAGCGGCTAACGCAGCCCTCCAGGGGATTCGCAAAATTGATGACATCAACTTCCCTCGCGCGACCCCGCGAGAAGAAGATCCAGACGGTCTATTAGTCAAATGGCGACCAGATTCCAAATTTACACGACCACAAAACAACATAGTCAAACTTGTATCTGGTGAAATACTGGTATCAGTCAAAAATCCAGCGAAAAAAGGGATCATCAATACACCGTTTGGCATAATCGCACTGGAAGCCAATGCAGTCGTCATGACCAGCTACGAAAACGGCATACTGCGCATAAAAAATATGGACGGCATCGGTCAAAAAATCAAAATCAAACTAAACGAAGGCAACTTTGCCCATCAAAAACCAATCATAGTCACAGTTGCTCCTGGTTATGAATTTGTCGCTGCGGACCACACCCTCAACCGCCGCGAATTGCGCCCCAAAGACGGCATAGCCAGACGTTTTGTCAAAGTGCTAGAGCAAGGGCAGGCCGCTATTGGTGAGTTTTCGCTGGCGAGTGCTATGGACAATAGCAGTATTCTCGTCGACTTGAGACAGTCAGTATCAGGCGTCAAAGAGCGCAGAGTCCTATCCGACATGACAAAGATGGCGGCAGTACTCAATTACCAGATGGGCGGCGGTCAGGGCTTCCGAGTAGAGTCTGACAACGACTTTAGCCAGTTGGCTAGTGGTAACAACAAGATCAACTAAACACAGCTTAGCGTCAGCCATAGTGACTCACGCGGTGTTGTCGACAACTACCCAAAGGTCGTGCGGCGACTACTCAATTACTCGTCTGGCATGATCCAGGTGGCTACGATACCAGCCCTTAAAGTCACGCATCTGCACACTACCATCATGTGAATCAATAATAGTGTTCTCGTCGATATAAATCACGACGTGGGATATCTCAGACCTATCGTTTTTAAGGATGTAGAGCAAATCACCCTTAGCAAAAGGCTCGCCATCGCTAAGCTTTCTACCAGGCGAGTCCGGACCAGAGGCTTGCTTGTGTACATCACTATTAAACTTGATACCAAGTCCATAGTTATAGACCCAAGAGGTAAAGTTAGAACAATCGAGACCTGGTCCCTCAGGCGGATTCCAGGCTGGTATGTGATGGTGTTTATAGGGTAAGCCGATGTACTTTTTGGCTACCGCCAGTATGCGCTCGCGCTGCCACTCAACGGCATTGACACCAGGTGGTATCGCCGGCGGTGGAAAAGCCACAGCGTGCGGTCCCCAGCCATCGAGTTTTTTGGTAGAGTACCACTCCGACTGAGGCAGTGTGGTCTCAGGCCAGCTATCGCGCTCGGCAAAATCAGCGGTCAAGCTGGCAGGATCGATAGCGCTAGCCGCCGCAGCCGGACTGGATGATTGTAATAACCAACCTAAAAGAGACAGACTGACAGCCAGAGCAGGCACTAACAAAAACGCCGCCAGAGGCTTGTCAGTCACAGACATGGCAATGCAAAGCTTAAAAGGTTTAGTCATAGCTAGTCCAATAATCCCAGTTTTTGTAACTCATCTACAGGCTCTTCAAACGAACATGAGCCGATAGCATGCATAAAATTGGCTCTCATATCTTTGATCTCAGCGAGCGTTAACTCTTTGTCGCGCCAATAAGCATTGTCGTCAAAAGTAAATGCAGCAGGTTGTACATCAGCCAGTACCTGCTCGATATCAGTCTCACCTTGCCAGGCAAATGCGGCAGCCATAAGCACATTTAAAAATCCATGCATCACCGCCCGCGGTGCATCTTCGGCGTAAGTGAGCGGATACAAAGCCCGCACTGGATGGTGCAAGCCAGCAGTTGCTTTAAATGGCAAACGTCTCTCGGCGCAGTCTACGATAAAACGAGCAACCTGCTCTACATCCGGGATACCCTCAGGCGTCATGGCACCGGTACGGATTTTGGCGTAACATCCAGCCGCTTTGACAGCATCGAGCATAGCGCCATCACCTGGCGTGACTTCACAATAAACAGGATGAGCCGCTTTGACAATATTTTTTGTTTCGATGGCGGCAGCACGGACATTGTCAGCATCGGTCAAGATAGACAACTTACCATCGAGAGAGGCTGGCACATGCGCTAGCTCCTTCTCGCCAACCACGACATAACGCAACATCCAGAGATATTCGCCTTTGGCATACTGGTTAAAATTAGACACAGTCTGGTCTAGAGGCAAAGCTGCTGGCGGAAAAATACCAGCATAATCAATAAAATGCTCAAGCAGTGCTTTGAGTGCGGGGGCTACAGTTTTTACCATGACATGAGTCTCTTAGTAGCTAATCGGCGACGATACTAGCACTGACAGTCAGCCTTTTGATTAACAGCGCTTGCCAAGCAGACACATCAAGGCACAGAATAATCCTTCAATTTATAGTCGAGCTATCAACTTAAAAGCCCAGAAGCGCTATGATTAGCTACTCTGCGCAGGTTAGCGAGTCCACTCAGCTTTGTGGACTATAAAAACCAGCGACACAAGTCAAGTAAATCATCAGGCTACACATGAATACTATTGGTCACGCATTTTTATTGATTTTGGGTTTTGTAACTATTGCCTTAATTGGACAATACGCCGTCAACAAAATGGTCAAACAAGAAGTGCTCGAACTGCACCATAGCGCTGGCGAAGCCATGATGGGTGTAGTCGGCACTCTCTTTTCGGTTTTGCTGGGATTTATGGTGGCATCTGCCATGGACAAATATCATGATGCGCAGATGCGTGGAGAGCAAGAAGCAAGCAACGTCGCAAGTTTATTCAGGACGGCGCGTGGATTTTCGGATATTGATAGACCGCGGATAAGACAACTTTGTCGCGAGTATGTGGATGATGTTATTCAAAACGAATGGCCACAAATGGAAAAACACGTCAAAATAAATCATGGCTGGGTAAGTTATCAAAAACTCTGGGAAGCCACAGTATCTGTCGTGCCAGAAAACGACAGACAGAGCAACCTGCAGCAAGGTGCTATTGCGTCAATACAAAGTCTTGGCGAAAACCGTCGCGCTCGCATTTTGCTCGCCTCCACATCTATGCCCGTTGCTCTGTGGTGGGTAGTAGGGTTTGGCGCCATTATCACGATGGCATTGAGCTATATTTTTGCATCACAATTTCCCCGGGTGCAAGGCTTTATGACTACACTAGTGGCACCGCTCTGGCGCTCAATATCTGGCTTCTGTCTGCTTACAGCGATCCCTATTGCGGCGAGCTAAAAATCAAGCCAACCATGTTTACCTTGCTCAAAGAAGCAATTCTAACTGTGCCGGATACACCATCACGCTACTTGCACGATCCAAAACCATAAGACAGCAAATAACCAAAATTGGCTCTACTTAGCCTTCACTACAGCCAGACCTTTCCAGCTTGTAGTGTACTCCGGCGTCAAATATTCACTCTTCATTTTCCAGCTGTGATTTTGACCTTCGGCCGCGATATAGAGTGTGCCGCGGCCCATAGTGTTATTAGTGGCATCAAGCAATTTCATCAATTTTTCAGACTTATTGACTGACTCTGCTGATTGAAATAGTGACAGCTGACGCTCACCTTTATCACTCAAATCGAGCAGCACCACTCCAGCTTTTTGATAAGCAAAACCAGACCTATAGATCTGATGCAAACCTTTTAGTGCAGCTTTGACCAGCACAAGAGTATCATCGGTGGGAGTGTCCAGTGGTATGGTGGCACTTTGTGCATACTGGTCTTCTGATTGAGCATAACGATTGGTCTTGATGTAAACAGTGACCGCAGCAGCTATCGAGCCATCAGTGCGCAATTTGAGCGCGGCTTTGGACATATAGCTAGTCACAGCTTGCTCCAGGTCCTGGAGTTTATATACATAGGTGCCAAACGATCGCGATGACACTATCTGCTTACGCGATGGTGCTATCTCAGTCAAACTCAGACAGGACTGACCACGCAACTCCAGTATGGTGCGCTTGAGCACCACGCTAAACTGCTTTTGCATCAGCTCCGCATCGCTGTCTCTGAGCTGTTTGACTGTCTTGATACCGAGCATATCAAAACGCGGAGTCAATTTACGTCCCACCCCCCAGACTTCTTCAACTGCCATGCGTGCAAGGAGTTTGTCTACATCCTCTGCGCTCAGACCATCAAAGTTAAAAACACCATCGGCAAGGCCTTTTTGTTTAGCCAAAAAATTGCCAAGTTTAGCCAGAGTCTTGGTCGGACCAATACCGACGCAGACTGGCACACCAATGCACTTTTTGATTGTCTGCCTGATGGTACAGCCAAGCTCAAAGGGATCTGGCATGCCGGTAAAATCGAGGAAGCATTCATCGATGCTGTAAATTTCTTGATGAGGACTAAATTTACCCAAGAGACTCATGATGCGCTCAGATATATCGCCATACAAAGCGTAATTGGACGAGAGTGTGACTACGCCTTGAGACTTGACCAGATCAGCGATTTTAAATAGCGGGATACCCATCTTTACGCCGAGTGCTTTAGCCTCATTAGAGCGCGACACAACACAACCATCATTGTTAGATAAGACCACCACGGGCTTACCTTCCAGACTTGGATTAAAGATGCGCTCGCAAGAGACATAAAAGTTATTGCAGTCAATCAAAGCAAAAAGCTTATCTTTGCTCATTTATAGCCACTCGCTACAACTCGTGGATGACGCTGGTAACCACACCCCAAACTTCCAAATTGGCTTCTGAGCCAAGCTCAATAGCAGCGTATTCGGGGTTTTCGGATTGTAGGGTAACTTTTGTACCATCGATAATAAAGCGTTTTAGCAGTAGCTCTCCATCGAGGACTACCACAGCGATTTTTTTATGCTGTATGGGCAGCGCCCTGTCCACCACAATTAAATCACCAGAGTGAATACCAGCACCGATCATTGAGTCCCCGTCGACTCGCATAAAAAAGGTCGACTCACGGTGTTTGACCAAAAGCTGGTTAAGGTCGAGCTTAAGCTCCAGATAATCAGCCGCAGGAGAAGGGAAACCTGCTGACCGCCGACTATTCAAAAAATCCAGGGAAGGAACTTCAGACATAGGGTGACTCAGACAAAGGGATTCAGAACTAGGGATTTAAGCACACAACTAAAAAAGCCGCCATACCTACATATGGTAGCAGGACAATGGACAAACTGTCCTTGGCCCTGCCTTGGGCACTATCTAATGAACGGCCTTGCAAACAGGCAGGCACTCGACCTGGCAATCTCAGCCGTAAGCGCCTGCGGGACAATTGTTCAAAAATGACTTAGTCGATGATGTATTCGCGCCAGTACTCTGTGCGCTCTTTCCAGTCGCAGTTATCATTGCCACAGGTGAGCGTTACTCTGGAGGCGTGAGAGTCAATCTCCTGGACATTAAAGCCGTCTCTGACAGCATCAATAGTCTCGGCAAACTTTTCAAACTTACCGATGGGCTTTTTGCACTGGGGGCAAATCATCTTTTTGGCGGCGACAGCGTCTTTAATAACAGAAAGCGACATGACAACTCCAGAAATTGATTATCTACAACCTAAGAGTATCCTAGATCGCTTCCAATACATAGACAACTTAGCTAAGACTTAGATCAAAAGCCAACATAAATACTAGAGGCGCTAAGAGTAATTTAAAAGGTAAATGTTAGAGCGTAGGTCTGAGACTGGATGCCAAAATCTCAAAGATTGAGGTTGTCGCCATAACCTTCGGCTGTAAGTTCAAAATCGAGAGCACCGTATTCGGAGTCAGCGATTGTACGAATCAATCGCAGAGTAGCCAGACAATCACCCAGTGCTGAGTGATCTCCGCCATCTAAACGATGCCATTTATAGTGGTCAAAGCGCTCATCCCAAACGCCACGATACTGACCATAAGCCAACATTGCACACTTGTAAGTGAGCGCAGGTAGATCTGTTATGCCGTTGATGCGACAAGACTGAGCAATGATACGACGATCAAAATCGGCATTGTAAGTGACTATCGTCTTACCAGCTAAAAATGGCAATGCCGACTCGAGTACAGAGGCAAAAAGTGGCGCATCGACTAAGTGTGCTTTGGTGAGCCCATGTATCGCTGTCGATCCCTCTGGAATAGAAGCCATTTGACAGTTAATCAGAGTATCTAGCAACACTTCTCCAGTATTGGAGATTATCGCTAGTTGTATGACTTCGTCGATATCTCTGAGACCAGTAGTCTCAGTATCGAGTATGACGTAGTCCTGAGAGCCGAGCACAAACTTAGCAAAGTCTATGGCATTATTGCGGTCCAGCATCTTTTGCTTGTGATCTGGTTCGGGCACACTATCCACCAATCTTGTGCTAAGGACTCTATTGACTGCCAAAGTATAACCTGGCAATGCCCAGGGCTAAGATATCGTGCCACAAAAGGCAGTATTTTTATCACAATGCAGGACGCAAAGCAGTGATCTAATGTTGTAAACAGTGCCAATTATAAGGGGTATTTACGCTGCCTGCGAGCATGCAAATCAAGCCGGGCTGTAATTGCTAAGCTACAATCGTACTCCAGAAGCAAGCTCCCAAGAGAGCAACCATCAATTGGTCAAGAGGGCAAACATGACTTTACAGTGTCGCCGTATTTTGTTGTTGCGTAAGTGCCTTGCTTGCCCTTTTATTCTGCTACTTTGTAAGAAACCGAGACCTTTGGACGAGCAGCAAGTGAACGCGTGATAGTGGAATAGGAGATTGACACTCAAAATGAAAGTTAGCTATAAAGCTCTATCGGTATCGATAATTGCTCTCATCGCATCTCTATACTCAGCAGATAATTGCTTGTACTTTGCCCAAGCAAAAGAAGAATCACTGAGTAAAGACTGTCCACTACATATCGGCAAAGAAGGCTATCACAAAAGCTTTGCCGGTGCCGATAAGTGGGTCAAAAAGTTTGACGATCCGGCCCGCGACAAATGGCAATTGCCAAAAGAAGTTATAGCTGCCCTCAAAATTGATAAAGACGACAAAATTGCTGATATTGGCGCCGGCACAGGGTACTTTTCGCTGCGCATCGCCAGGGCTTATCCCGACTCTACAGTCTACGGGGCCGATGTAGAGCCTGACATGATTACCTATCTCAAGCAGCAGGCAAAAAAGCAGCACTTGAGCAATCACAAAGCGGTCATGCTGCCAACCGACAAGCCAGCCCTACCAGCAAAAGTAAATCTGGTGCTGGTAGTCGACACCTATCACCATATCTCGCACCGCATCTCGTACTTTGCCGCCCTCAAAAAACATCTCATGCCAGATGCCAGAGTCGCAATCATAGACTTTACGGCACAATCGCCCGAGGGTCCGCCACCAGAGCATAGATTATCCAAAGCCGACTTGACCGAGGAGATGAAAGAAGCTGGCTACGGTATAAGCGAAGACGTGGAGCTTTTGCCCTATCAATACTTTTTGGTTTTTAAGCCAAACAAATAAGTTAGCGGCTCTCCCGCCTAAAAATCACATGACAGCGCTAACAGTAAAGCATCACTCCACTGGAATATAGTTGATGTCGGCTGGCATCGTATACAGTGCACTCAAACTAATTTTGTCACTAGGTGAACAAAGATCTTGTGATTGCTTTTGTTCATTGTTCCAACCTTTGGCGAGCATCAAGTCGCCCTGCACTTCGCTGTGTTGCAGGCCCCAGCAATGTCCAAATTCATGGGCTGCAGTGCGGGCCACAATATATTTAACATCACTCTGATCATATTCCGAATATTTAGCGCATGCCATCCATACAAACTCTGGCTGTTTATAAACCCAGGGATACAGAGCAAATCCAGCTTCGCCACTTTTGCAAGTCTCACAAAAGAGGACGACGATATCAGCCTTAGTCGGATCTGTGACGAAGGTGTAAGACAATAGCTTGCCTGCAACCGCCCAGTCCCAAGCTTTTAATCCGTCACGCACATACTGACTGTACTCAGATTTGTAGGTAGCAGACCTCGGCATACTAGTGTAGCGAGTTTTGACTGTGACCTCAGCTGCCTTGTACTCGCTCATCGTCATGATGCCACCGGCAGTGCCTGGGATCGTACGACCGTCACTTATAAAAATCCGCACGGGATAGGCGCTTGGCGACCATCTATGAGTCTTTTCGTTTTGTAGACAGCACTGCGGATAGTACTTATGCGGCAGCCTGGCAAGCTGCTGCCTGGCTGTAGTGACAAATGGCGAATTAATAGAACTGCCTACTATGACACGGCTAAAGGCAAGCTCAGCCAGGTCATAGTCACGGGCACCACTAGCAGCCACGCCCAGATAATACTGGATAGATAAATCACGGGGCTGTGCCTGGGACATTTGTTTAAAATACGGCAAAGCTTGGCTATAGCGGCTAGTCTGCAATAGCTGCATAGGAGTGAGTGCAGATTGTGGTTGTGCCTTGTTTTGGGCAAGCGCAGTGTCTTGACAAAAGGACTGACCCAAAAGTGTAAAGACAATTGCTAGTAAGGCGCAGCGAAGAGTTTGCATTATTTATCCCACAACTGCCAAGCAACAAGCTCAATCTAGTAAAAGCAGTCTACAAAGGATATCAAACAAAAATGCACCGAAACTCTTTAGTCCGGTGCATTTTTGCAATTAACAGTACTGAGTCAAGTACAAGTACTTTTAGCTATTGACTCTAATCTGGCTGCGGCTAAAGCGCTTGAGCACAAACTCAGGGTCAGTCAAACTAGCGTTACCAGCTGGATTACCACCTGTCACGTGGAAGTCCGAGAAAGCAGCACTTTGATTAACATAGATATTGCCAGTCAAGTTGAAGGCCACTGGTGTACCAGCTTCAGCCATGGCATCAGCGATCTCGTGGAGCTTTTCACTATCTGTAGTGTATGCACTGCAACTAATAGCGCCGTGTTCACTGGCGATACTAGCAGCAAGCTCAACGCTCTCATTTGTATCAGCTGTAGCGATGACAAAAGCAATTGGTCCAAATAGCTCTTGGGCAAATACTTTCTTCTCGCTGGCTGGCATTTCAATTAGCACTGGAGTAGCTGAGCGGATCTCGGGAAACTCAGGATTTACGAGAGTACCGCTCTCAAGCAGCACTTTGCCACCAAGATTTTTAGCTTCTGCTACACGCTTGTGAGTTGCTTCACTCTGTATAGCACCAAGTACAGCCGGACCAACTTTTGGATGGCTAGCAAGACCCTTAACTGCTTCCACAATGGCATCTCTCACTTCTTCAAAAGTAGCATGCTTATCACCAGCAGTGATACCACCTTTGGGGATAAAGATGTTTTGAGGAGCGGTGCACATTTGTCCGCTATAGAGACAGAGACTAAATGCTACGTTTTGAGCCATAGCGCCTAGGTCGGCCACACTGTCAATGATGACGCTATTAACGCCAGCCATTTCGGTAAAGGTGACTTTGCCTGCCAGACCCTCGATATAACGGCCAAAAGCGCTACCACCAGTAAAGTCGATAATTTTGACAGCTGAGTGCTCAGCCAGCTCTTTAGTGATTGGCTTGGCTTCGGTATCAACAGCAAGCATCACCAGATCAGCACTAAAGCCACTGGCCACGAGTACTTCTTGCAAAAGTGCAACGACGATTGCGATAGGATAAATGGCTTTGGGGTGGGGTTTAACGATGACTGGATTGCCGGTTATCAAACTGGCATAAAGACCAGGCAATGTATTCCAGACAGGAAAAGTAGCGCAGCCAATTGAGAGAGCAATACCTCTGGGTACAGTGGTAAAAAATTTCTCAAGCTTGAGTGTGACTTTGCCAGCTGGTTTATCCCATTGGACCTTTTTAGGAAATCTAGTCAGCTCTTGATAGCCCAGAGCGATTGCTTCCAGCGCGCGGTCAGCGGCATGCGGTCCACTGGCTTGAAAGCTCATCAAATAAGCTTGACCAGTTGTATGCATTGTGCTGAAGGCAATTTCGTGAAAGGCAGTCTTCATCCGCTCAAGACTCTCAAAGAGTATGCCTGCGCGGGTTTCGACGTCAGCCTTTTTCCAGGCGCTAGCGGCAGCTTTAGTGCACTCAATGTACTGCTTACTATCCTTAAAGGCAGGATAGCTTACTGATAGAGCTTTATTACTGTATGGGCTCTTTTCATCGCTGGTCACCCAGGTGTCGTGGCTCTGCTTAAGACGCTCAAAATTGGCGCCGTGCTGGGACTCAAACAGTTTCTTTTGATCTGCCTCAGCGGTCTCGCCATAGACCTGAGGCGAGGGCATTTCGGGGTACTGGGCATAATATTCGCGCTTATGCACGGACTCTATGGCGCGCTCAATCATTGAGCGATGCTTTTCAAATAGTGAGTGGTTCTGCTTGACAGGCGTAACAGTGCTCATACGACGATAATCCTTCAACTAAGAGTGGCAAAGGCTGCTGGTATGCCCAGTAATACCGGATACCGGCTTAACGCAGCAAACTCTAACACATATTATTGATGGAAGTTGCCAGCAAAGCCCACACAGCTGGCGGCTGGCTAAAAGTTTTAGGCAAGATTGGCAATTTGGTTTAAACCAGGCCTCAGCAGTGGTACTTAGATACAGGACTGATAAATTCCACGATTGCTAGAGAGGCTAAGGTATGACAAATATGCAAAATCCCTCGCCACCGGCTGTACAAAGTAAGACAAAGTACAGACTGGTGACGCGCAGCGATTTTGACGGACTCGTTTGTGCTGTATTACTCAAGCATATGGACATGCTTGATGACATTTTGTTTGTGCACCCCAAAGACATGCAAGACGGCAAAGTGCCAATCACAGACAAAGACATCACCACCAACCTGCCTTATGTAGACGGTGTGCATCTTGCTTTTGACCACCACTCCAGTGAGATGACACGCAACAAAGAACAAAAACAAAATCACATCATTGATCCCAAAGCGATGTCAGCAGCGCGCGTAGTCTATGACCATTATGGTGGTCTTAAGACTTTTCCAGCACGCTGGAATGAGATGATGCACGAAGTCGACAAGGCTGATGCCGCGCAGTTTAGCAAAGAAGAAATTTTAAATCCTAAAGACTGGGTATTGCTCAACTATCTAATGGACCCCAGGACTGGTCTTGGTCGCTTCCGCAACTTCCGCATCTCTAACTACAATTTGATGATGGATCTAATTGACGCCTGCAAAGATCACGATATCTCCGAGATCATGCAGATGTCTGATGTACAGGAGCGGGTAGCCCTGTACAACGAGCAGACTGAGCTGTTTAAAGATCAAGTCAACCGCTGCTCCACCATCCACAAAAACCTCATCGTGCTGGATCTAAAAGGCGAAGAAACCATCTTTGCGGGCAACAGATTTATGATCTACGCCATGCATCCAGAGACCAATATTTCAATCCACGTGCTCTGGGGTCTAAAGCAACAAAACACTGTTTTTGCAGTGGGCAAATCGATTGTCAATCGCAGCTCCAAAACAAATATCGGTGAGCTTTGCCTCAAATATGGTGGCGGTGGTCACGAAAACGCAGGCACCTGTCAGGTAGAAAATGACAAGGCAGATACTGTCTTAAAAGAACTGGTACATGCTATAAACACTGATGGATAATCAGGATTTATAAAATTGACCGCTTCGATTTTGACACACACAAACGCAGCCAGTAATTACGGTACTGGCTGCGTTTTATTTATTACAACTAGCTCTTGCACCAACTGATACAAACAGGACTGATATGACGCCACTGTTAATGCTCATTTTACTTGGCTTGCTCTTTTGCCCACAAGCACAAAGCATACCGGTCAATCAAAGCAATAGCAAAGTAGTAGATACAGCCATTGAGCCAAAACCACCGGTGTTTAGCGAGACAACGGCAGTAGTTAAATATTACGGTCCCATTGTAAGACCAAAGTTGCAAAAGGCATTTGCCGCTCAAAATATCAGCTATCCTCCTGCCGAGATGACATGGCTATGTCTCAAAGATCAAAAAACACTGCAACTATTTGCACCAGACAAAATGGGCAAGCAGCACCAGATACTGAGCTATAAAATCATCGGGCTGAGCGGTACAGCCGGTCCTAAGCTCAAGGAAGGCGATAAACAAGCACCAGAAGGATTTTATAGAATATGCGGCTTTAGACCAAATCTCATTGCCCATATTGGACTGAGCGTTAACTATCCAAACAATCAAGATCTGCTCCATGCACGCCAGGAAAAGCGACATAATCTTGGCGGCGACATCCTCATCCACGGCAGCAAATGGTCAACTGGCTGTCTTGCTATGGGTAACCCGGCAATAGAAGAAATGTTTGTACTGGCACATGATATGAACTATCAAAAAATCAATTTGATATTTGCACCATGCAATCTCCTCACCACAACTCCCGACATCGATTTTAAGTTACAACCAAAATGGCTGCCTGCACTATATAAACAGTTAAGTGATGCGCTAAAGCAGTATCCAATTAACTAAGCAAGCCACTTATTGTGTCATTTATTGTGTCATTTATTGAGCCATTGACGAACCATTGCTCTACAATTGCCCAGTCAATTAAATGCTCAGCAATTGCTGCTACGCTCACTCTAAACAGCTCTGGCATGGTAGGCTAGAAGAATCGTCCTTTGTGCCAATGTATTAGAAAAGCAAAGAGCAAACAAGCCGCTATCTAATCCCCTCGTATAGAAGTCGAAATAGCAGACCGAAGGTGGGAGATCATTTTGGCAAAGTTTATACACGTAACCAGGGCTGGTTACAATCAAGAACGCGTCCTTGTGGATGCTGATTTTCAAACAATTTTAAATACTGACTTAATTGAAATGGTCGAACCTTTGGAGCTGTCAAAAGCAGATCCAGGTCGCTATGTAAGAGTGCGCTATAAAGGCGAGGCGATGATTATTAAAGGCTCAGTCGCTTCCTTTATGGAAAAAGTGCACTAGACAAAAATTTAAATTGCACGCCCGCACCACTGACAGTGGCAGCACAATCAAGCGCGTACATTTAAGTGCCATCGTACCAATATTTATAGATCCGGCATCACTCTGATACGGGACTGACGCTGCCTGTGACAACTGTGAGCAGGGGACTGTTTACCCGGCGGTAACTACCGTACCACCAGTATAAAATTTGACCGCTACATTGATCACCAAAAGGTAACCAACCCGCCTGGGTAGCCACTATACAAAGCGCAACAAAAAAAATATCTTTTTTAGCTTTGCTCAAAATAATTCCTGCCATTTAAGGCGTCCGCAAAAGCCACTATTTATGCCGCTTACCGGAAGCCTTGCAATCAAGCACAGCTCTGATTCAGCAATGGTTTTCATTCCACAGCGTTACCAAGCCAATTTCATTGGGCGTTTACGAACTATCAATTTAAACGCTCCTTTTTTCCGACGAATCACGAGGCTGATTCGCCCCCTTACTATCGCGTCAATTGCATTCTGCACCAATCCACCTGGAGGTATCTCTCATGGCGATGTTTACACGTTCCCTATTAACATCTCGCACATCCAAACTCTGCTCTTTCCTTGCACTTTCACTACTCATCAATGCCCCCATGGCAATGGCAGCCATGGAGCTAGAGGGAGTAAACATATCAGGTGCCGAGTGGGGTGAGTCAAACCAACCAGGCACACCTGGAGTCCACTATATATATCCGCGAGACTCAGATGTAGATTATTTTGCATCAAAAGGCATGAACGTCCTGCGCATACCATTTAACTGGGAGCGCATGCAACGCAGTGTTAGTGGTCCTCTCGACCCGGGTGAACTAGCCAGACTAGATGCAGTGGTGACACGCTCCACACTCAAAGGAATGACTACCATTATCGACGTACACAATTATGGTGCCTATGGTGGCAAAACAGTGGGAGTGAGCGGTGGTCAGACAAATGCCATGTTTGCCGATCTCTGGACAAAGCTCGCCAATCACTATAAATCAAATCCAAAAGTCATATTTGGTTTGATGAATGAACCCGTTGGCTCCTCAATGACAGCAGCATCCTGGCTGGCATCAGCCCAGACTGCAATTAACGCCATCAGAGCGACAGGAGCCACCAATCATATCCTTGTACCGTCGACTTACTGGGGTCACCCAATTAACTTTGTGCAACTCAATGCCAGCACAATGATCAATGTTACAGACCCGGCTAATAACTATTCATATGATGTACACCAGTATCTAGACTCTGATGGCTCCGGAAGAGGTACAGATGCTCTCAGTCCCGCAGATGCAGTCGCAACACTGAGTGGATTTACAGCCTGGGCTAAGGCAAACAATCGCAAAGCATTTTTGTCTGAAATAGGCGTAAGTAAAGATGCCGGGCCAAGAGCCAGCCTTAGTGCCATGCTCCAATATATGCACAACAACTCTAGTGTCTGGAAAGGATACACATATTGGTCTGCTGGACCATGGTGGCAAAGTTACATCTTTGGTGTGCAACCGACAAACAATGTAGACACACCACAGATGACTACGCTAATCGCCAACCTGCGCCACGATAACAGCACACCGACACCAACTCCCACGCCAGAACCCACGCCCACTCCCACACCGACTCCAACCCCAACACCCACTCCGACACCTACCCCTACCCCAACACCCACACCTACTCCAACGCCCACTCCCACCCCAACCCCAACTCCGACACCTACCCCAACACCCACACCAACGCCTACTACCGGTGGCAACCTTGGCGACAAGCTCAATCAACTTAGAGATCAGCAAAATAAACTGCGGGACGCAGCCAACCAACTCAGAGATCAAGCCAACCGTATACTCGACCAACAAAACCGGCTGAGAGATCTGCAGCAAAATAGCAAAGACCCCAGTCGCATAGAAGCCTTGCAAAATCGCATCGCCGACATGCAAGCCAACTTACAGTCAGCCCAGGCCAACCTGGTAAGCAGAGAAAACAATCTGCAAGCCAGAATAGATGCTCTAACCACCAGAATGTCTGGCCACTAAAGCTGAATGACAAAAACCACCACACTCTCGGGTAGCCAAAATGAAAAGACATCAACGAAAAGCAAAAGGCAATTTGCTAATTCTCATTGGCACTGTTACTTGTGTCGTAGTAGCTCCACTGTTACTGGTGATAAGCCAGCTTGGGCTCTACGCAGTGGACAAGGATAACACCCAGAGTGTGGTGGAGGCGGCGGGGTTAATTGCAGCAGATGATCTGTCACGTGTGATTGTAAATGATCCTCACTTTGGTTATGTCTCACTGTCCAATCGACCGCCAATAGGTAAAGGCACCCTCGCTCTTGATGGAGAGCCTTTACCTGTAATTGGCATCAATACACTAGTTGGCACTGTGCGTCAAAACATGCTACTGGCTCGAGCACTCGAAAATAGAACTATGATCAGCCTGGCAGAAAATGACAGACGTTACATGGAAAACACAATGGATCGGCTAGACATGGCGCTGGAGGAGTCATTAAAAGATCCTCTCAAATCAGTCACAAAAAAGGAGTTTAAAGACATACATGACAAACCAATAGACACAGTCAATGATGTCAAAAAGTTTTTGAAAGCCAACTTGCCAACAAACATCAAACTTGAAGCAATTAAACTAAGTATCGGCTGGCACAAAAACAACGACAGCACATCAATGATTGCTATCCCCAATCCAGAGCACCTGGCGCAAATCAAGCCAGAGCAAGCGCGTGCTGGACAATACAGACCATTTATCAACATACCAATCGACAAATATCCATTTACCTTTGCTGGACTTGGGCCATCCTCGAGACTGGTATCTGCCAAAGGATTTTGTCCAGGTGATGATAAACACATCAATTCAATAGTCAAATTAGAATGCATTGTCACTCGCACAGATGCGCACAAAAATGCGCTCTCACTATCACCACAAATTGCCTATGTCACATGCGCCCAACCTTACACATTGCCAGATGCTGGTCCTAGAGGCGTGATGACACTGCGTTTTACCAGCACCGCGCCCCCAGGTATGGGCTCATGGCGCGAGCTATTGAGAGATCGTAATTTTAAAGACAAAAAAATCGCCACCTATAAATCTCTTCTAGGCGACTATCCTCTGGATCAACAAGCGCGGATGGTGCCAATGCCAGAAGAAGGAGGCGGCGGTACCTCTCAATTATTTGCCCAGCACCTCTACTACTGGCTGCGCAATGGCAACTTGAGACCAAGTATGGCGGCTGTAATTGCAATGTTGGACGAGCAGTTTAACACCAAGCCCGGCGACTCTACACCTATGAATTTGCCAAAGAAGGTCGCATCTCAAGACGCATTATGCCAAAAGACCCTTTTCCGGAAGGCGTGCTCTCTGACAATCAAATATCGGATGTTGCTGACACAAGCCTGCTCAACGACCTCGTCAATCCAATAATTGTATTTAAAGATAATGTCAGCTGTCTGGGCACGACCTATGGTGGCAAACACGCTGGACAACCAATACCAGGTAAATCACTTAGCTGGTGCGAAATGTCTGAATATGGAGGCAGTGAAGCAATAGCCAAAGAACTGGGCAAAGGTAAACATGCGACACAACTGATTGTATTTGATCAAAACAACAATGCCACCACCACTCAGACTAATGACGGCTATAGCAATAATGCCTTCCTCAACTTCTCTGGAGCAACACTGGCCATGCAACCTCGACGCAGCTACTATAGCGGCGGACTGGCTTTAGACATAGAAATTGGCGGCACAATGCCACCATCAATGGAAAACGACATTTGCAGCATGCGCAGCCTATCGCGCTAAAAACAAAGAGCCAACTCTTTAGCGCTTCATACTGAGCGAAATCCGCTTGCGATCTTTGTCTACCTGCAAAACAGTGACTTGTACTTTCTGCTGTACAGTTACCACTTCACTGGGATCTTTGACAAATTTGTTGGTCAATTCGCTAACATGAACGAGACCATCCTGATGCACGCCAACATCGACAAATGCACCAAACGCCGTGACATTAGTGATGATACCAGGTAGCTTCATGCCTTCTTTGAGATCACCGATACTGTGGACACCATCGGCAAACTTCATAGGCTCGAGCGTGGCACGGGGATCGCGACCGGGCTTTTCTAGCTCTTGCAAAATATCTCTCAAAGTCGGTATTCCGATTTTGTCAGTAACATACTTATTGAGGTCGATACGCTTGCGCAACTCAGCATTGCTTATTAAATCAGCCACCGCCACGCCCAGGTCTTTAGCCATGGCTTCCACCACTTTGTAGCTTTCGGGGTGCACCGCACTACTATCGAGCGGATTTTTGGCATCGTTAATACGCAAAAATCCAGCGCTCTGCTCAAAGGCTTTGGGACCTAATCTAGCCACCTTCTTAAGATCGGTGCGAGCTTTAAAGGGTCCGTTTTCTTGCCGGTGTTTAACTATGTTGGTGGCAATTTGATTACCGAGACCAGATACATATGACAAAAGTTGCTTACTAGCGGTATTGAGTTCGACTCCAACAGAGTTAACGCAACTAATTACAGTATCATCCAGACTACTTTGCAAAGCAGGCTGGTCGACATCGTGTTGATACTGACCAACACCGATAGATTTGGGATCCAGCTTAACCAGCTCGGCAAGCGGGTCCATCAGTCTCCTGCCGATGGATACAGCACCACGCACGGTCAGATCATAGTCGGGAAACTCCTCACGGGCGACTTCGGAGGCAGAGTAAATCGAAGCACCACTTTCATTGACCATTACTATCTGAGGAGTGTCAACTTGATAATGTTGCCAGTCGATAGAGCGCAAAAATTCTTCGGTCTCTCGACCAGCAGTACCATTACCCACCGCGATGGCAGCCACTTGATGCTTTTTGGCAAAATCCACAAGCTTCTTCTCGGCTGTTAACTTAGCTTGCTTAGCGCCATCACCGCTGCCGTCCATGTGAGGATAAATCACATCATGGTGCAATAGGTCTCCCTGGCTACCCAGACAAACAAGCTTGCAGCCAGTACGAAATCCAGGATCAAGGGCGATAATCGATTTTTGCCCCAGGGGCGGTGCCATCAATAGCTCTCGCAGGTTTTTTGTAAATACATTGATAGCATCAATATCAGCGCGTTTTTTGAGTTCTCCGCGTAGCTCAGTCTCCATAGATGGTGCTAGCAATCTGTCGTATGCATCCTCGACAGTGAGCTCAATTTGATGACCACACTCGCCGTCTCCCTTGAGAAACTTCTGGTCCATTATAATCAGCGCTTCTTCATCGTCTGGCTTAAGCGTAAGCTTGAGTATGCCTTCGCCTTCACCACGCAACATCGCCAGGATACGGTGAGAGGGAGCCGCTGTTACCTTTTCACTCCAGTCAAAATAGTCTTTAAATTTCTGACCTTCTTGTTCTTTGCCCTTTGCCATTTTAGACGTAATAATGCTGTTCTTCGACCAATACTGGCGCAGCTTTTGTCTTACTTCGGGCTGTTCGCTCATCCACTCAGCCATTATGTCGCGAGCATAGCCTATGGCGGCGTCCACCGATTCCACACCCTTCTCGGCATCGACATAAGCTTCGGCAGCCTTTTTAACATCTTTGATTTTAAAATTAAATATCTCGCTAGCCAGCGGTTCCAAGCCTTTTTCGCGAGCAACACTGGCTTTGGTCTTACGCTTGGGCTTAAAGGGCAGATAGATGTCCTCGAGGTCGTTTAGAGTGAGACTGGCGTTTAACTTTGCCAGAAGCTCATCATTGAGCAAGTCACGCTCTTTTAATGACTTGACCATAGCTTCGCGGCGCTTATCAAGTTGAGTGTACTTCTCGCGCAAATCTCTAATTGCTGTCACGACGACCTCGTCCAGGGAGCCAGTGGCTTCCTTGCGATAACGAGCGATAAAAGGAATCGTACAGTCTTCATCTAATAGAGAAAGAGTGGCCTGGACCTGACTGGTCGGCACTTTTAGCTCGGTGGCAATCTTTTGAGCGTAAAAGTCTGTTGTCATCTCGTATATCCTGTCGCTAAGCAATGCGATTATGCTATCAGGTGTTCAGTCAGCTTTCCTTGCCAAGGGCGATCTATATTTTGGACAAAATGCTAACCTTTTGGGAATAAAATCGCTTGCCTGACGTAATAGAGTTGTAGAGCGATAAGGACAATCAACAAAGATACCCGGCAAAAAAACAACATAAAGTGACTTATAGGGCTCAATTGACATTTGCCGGGAGTAAAGACAAAAGGAAACAGGTAGAAGGCTGGGTAAAAAGCTACTCGGCTGAGCTGCATGCTTTTGCCTTACTGCGACTCAACAATCACCAGGACGCAGAAGACATATTGCAATTGACATTTCTCAAAGCCTTTAGAAGCTTTGACTCATATAAAAAAGACTCAGACCCAAGAGCATGGCTCTACAAAATTATGCTCAATAACATCATAGATTTGACCCGTCGTAAAGCCAGAGCGCCAGTGCAGATAGACTTAGACGACCCTCAACTACTCGAAACCATGCTTGCAGACACTTCTAAAACGCCAGAGTCACTAATACTAGAAAAAGAAAAACAAAGCCGCCTGGCCGGGGCGCTTGCAGCTATACCTGAACAATTCGCCACTCCTTTGATAATGAAAGAAATAGGCAATTTTACCTATCAAGAAATAGCAAGTATGCTGGTAATTCCAATAGGCACGGTGATGTCCCGACTATCACGGGCTCGCAAGGCATTGAGCGATTTTATCAACGATCAAGAAAAGACTTTTGCTCCCCGCCGCAATCATGAAGGTGAATCATGAATTGCCAGCAATGTAGCGAAAATATTGACCAGGTTATTGACCGAGAGTGCAGCGAAGAAGTGCGCAGCGCTGTCACTAAGCACATAGAGAGTTGTACCTCCTGCCAGCAAATCTGGCACAAGAGACAACTTTTAAAAGATCAAATGAGCGTATTGTCTAAATCAAACTCGATGGATCCCAGGCTACCAGCTAAAATCATACTTAGCCTTGAGCGAGCTGAACGTCGACAAGCCCTCAGCAAAACCATGTTTTTTGCCGGTGTGGCAGCATCAATAGCACTTATTGTATTTTTACTAAAGCCCACACCGGTGGCACAGACCCCCACAAACTCTACCTTAGCAGCGCTAGATCTGTCCCAAATTGCTGATCGCTACCAGGCACATGTAAGCCCGGACAGTCCTCATCACTCAGATATTGAAGAGCACCTGGTCCCAGTCGACTTAAAGGCATTGAGCAACAAAGCAGGATTTGTTGTAAGTACAAGACAAATCATCGGATTTAAGCCTGCTGCTGCCGAAATAATAAACGGAACCGGTGACCGACAAGCGGTAGTTCACTTCTGCTACCAGCCTCAGAATAAATACAAAGTGTGTATCGATTGCTATCAAAGCAATCGAGCACAAATCAGCCTTGTCGGTGTCAATAGCGCCGATTTAAACAAAACGGAAAAAACTAGAGATGAGCGCTACACTATGTTAAGTGGCACTATTAAAGGCAATTCTTTTGTCGTCTTAAACGGCGCCGATCATCAGGTGTTTATCAGCAAACTACCGGCCAAACTGCTTATACAATTAATAGGAGGACAGCAAGACATTAGTTTTGTAAATCCTCCAAAATTTCAAAATTTCCAAAATTCGCTGGGAATAAATGGAAATTCCAAGCGTATTCAACTGTAGAGAGCAATCAATCCCAAAAGGCATCTTCAAATGAAAGCACTAAAGTTGACTTCCATAATAACCCTGGCACTGTTAGCAGTATGGCTTACAGGACAACAAATCATAGCCTCACCAGGCTCAAACAAAAATGCAGCCTCGGACAAATCAACAAACGCTGCAGTTGCAGACACACAAACCAAGTCTAAACATCCTGATAGTTATTGGAAGAGCAAGTTAGACCCCAACACCTATGCAGTGACCAGGTGCAGCGCTACCGAGCCTCCATTTAGCGGCAAATACTGGAATAACCACGCTGATGGTAAATACCACTGTAGCAATTGCGGTGAATTATTATTTGAGTCAAAAGACAAATTTGATTCAGGCACTGGCTGGCCAAGTTTTACAAAGCCTCAAGGACAATCAGTAGCAAGTAAGCCAGACAAAAGTCTCGGTGTGGAACGCACTGAAGTAATTTGCAGCCACTGTGGAGCGCACCTTGGTCATGTATTTGATGATGGTCCAGCGCCCACCCAAAAACGGTATTGCATAAACTCTGCCTCGCTTCAGTTTGACCAGAGCAAAAGCAAAAAAGCTGAAAAATAGACTTTATGAAAACTCAAAGTAAGATTGCCTTTGCGGGCATTGCAACCCTTTGTGCCTGGATTTGGCAGCCCCAAGTCATAGCGCAAGGGGGAGTCAACCCAAACAACGCACCCAACATGACAAAAAGCAGATCATCAAAAGTAGCAGTTGTTGAACTTTTCACCTCGGAGGGCTGCTCTAGTTGCCCGCCGGCAGACGCTGTGCTCTCACGGCTCAAAAGAGAGCAACCAGTTAGCGGAGTCAAAATCATTCCGCTCAGCGAGAGCGTACCTTATTGGGACTATATTGGCTGGAAAGATCCCCATGCAAAAGAAAGCTTTACGGCCAGACAAAAAGAATACTGTCAAAAATTTGCCAATGACTCTCTATACACCCCACAAGCAGTGATTAACGGTATATCGCAGACCACCGGTAGTAATTATTCTGAGATTTTAAGATTAATTGGGGCTACAAGCGCTGCCACAGACATCACTATTGATGGCAACCTTGATAGATATGACAATAGGCTAAAGCTCACTGCGACATTGCAGCTGCCCACTAGGACAGACAAATCAAAATTGATGCTTACAGCCTTTGTTGTGGAAGATAATCTCACCTCGAATGTGACCAAAGGTGAAAATGCAGGAGCCAGAATCAGTCACGACAATGTTGTACGCGACCTGCTAAATCTTGAACAGATCACCACAAATAGCCAAGTTTTTATAAAAACAATCAATCTACAACCAGGTTGGAAGACGAAAAATCTAAGCACAGTAATCATTGTCCAAGATAAGACCACTAAAGCAATCTATGCTGCAAAGCAAATAAACATCTCAAGCAAATAAACAGCTAAACTATTCAAAGGCAAAAAATGAAAACAACCAAAATACTCGTTATTCTCTCAATGCTTTTATGGAGTCTTTTACCGATGGACGCAGCCAACACACAAACCTTGCAAAAAGTAATTCTTGCCGCCGGCTGATTCTGGGGTGTTGAAGAAGATCTTCAGCAGATTAAAGGCGTGACCTTTACAGAAGTAGGCTATACCGGTGGTACCACACCAAACGCTACATACCAGCAAGTATGCGGCGGACACACTGGTCATTGTGAGGCGGTGTTAGTCAAATATGACACCAGCCAAGTATCGCTCGATCAAATACTCAAAAAGTTTTGGCAAATAAATCCAGCGTACTATCCACCCTTTGGCAAAGGCGGACAGTACCGCTCGGCGATATTTTATTTTACAGAACAACAAAAAGCTCAAATTATGGCAGCCAAGGCAGCCCTCGAAAAATCAAGTCACCGTGCCATCTTTACCGAAATAACTGAAGCCAGTCCGTTTTGGCGTGCTGAAGAATACCATCAAAATTACAACAAAAAGAATCATGGTGGTTTTGGGAGCTGCGGCAAGCACTGATAATCAAAAGTTAGATGCCTAACTTGGCTTTTAAAAAGAGTCTAGTGCGAGGAAAAAAGCGATTAAGGTCATCTGTATTCTCATCACTACCGCCCAGCATCGAGCCAGTTAGTTCTGAGCAGGTCTCTCTAGCACCCCAATCATCTTCCTTGAGAAAAGTAGCCAATTTCTCAGTATAAGCGGCTGGCACACCATTTTTTTCGGCGTCAAAGACTTTGCGTAATGCAGGATCTTTTGAGACAGACTCGGCATCATCAATAATCTGAAAACAACAGTTGAGCACTGTTTGTCTAATCAGCTTGGGTGGACGAGCCTCTTTGAGGGTATTTGCACCGCGCACTTTAGAGCGCTCATAAATACAAATTCGCTTACCATAAATACGTCCACCAGCTTCTGCCAGTGTGGGCTCATCTTTGTCTTCGGCCAACTCATTAATTGTGTCGGGCCAAATATCGAGAATATTTGGCGCAACATCGATATAGGCACCACTATCATCGAGCTTTTTGCGCATCGGGTTGGGGATAGCATTTACCGCATCACGGACTGCTTTTATAGTTGCTGCGCCGACAGCCGGGTGACGGTTTTGAGGTGGAAAAACATTTATGCGTGTCGCTAGACCCACAGGTACATCGGCAGCGGGCGTTGCACCCGGGGCTCCGGGGGCAGCCTTAGCAGCGTCGGCAGCTACAGGTGGGGCAGCAAGAGCACCAGCTGCTGCTGGTACCCCTGGTTTACCTCGTAGTGACTCCATGCCTTGAGTAGCGATGGCGGCTTCGGGACTGTCTTTAAAAGTCTTAGTGATGATCTCGTAGGTTTGAAATGCCTGCAAAAACTGACCCTGAGCATTAAAAGTATGCGCTGCATAGAGCCAGGCAGCAGCAGCTTTATTACCCTTTTGAATGGATGATCTAAACTGCTCAGCCGCTTTTTTAAAATCCTTCTTTTTATAAGCATCTACCCCAAGAGCATATTCGGCTTCGCCCAGGGCGTGGGCAGGCAACAGTGTTAACGCCTGAGAAGCGGCGCCCAGCGCCGACAAAGTGACCATAAATGTCAAAATTCTCTTGCCCATTTTAACTCCTGCCCCAACCGTCTATATGACTATAGCAGGAGCATGCCAGATTAAGCATCCAGTACCGCTAAACCCCAACCGGCGGAACTTTGGCAAACAACCGGGGGACGCAGAACACCTTGAGGTAGAAACTAAGAAGTAACTATGGGTTGAGTGAGAAATTTCTGGACAATTTCTCATTCGTTGCGCTAAAGAAAAAGGGGACTGGTCTAAAGACTCTGCGAGAAACGAAAAGGCAAAATTGAGAATGCCGACGAGAGCTACGCACCTCTAAACCGCTTTAGGTACAGCCAGCCCCTCTACAACTACAGCACCGGGCAGTTTTAATAACTCGACCGGTGCCAGAAGTACTTTGGATTGACGGTTGCCGCCACCGGCAACGACCTCGGTACAGGCCATGACTGCCGCATCAATATAAATTGGCAGCTCTGGCAAACCAAAAGGCGTTACCCCGCCGATTTGCATACCAGTCAATTGCATGGTCTGCTCGGCACTGGCAAAAGATACTTTTTTTACCTGCATAAGCTTGGAGACGACCTTATTGACGTCTAGCTTGGTAGTGCCCAGTACAATACAACAGGCAAACTTTACCGGCTCGGTGCGCGAGGCCGTGATGATGGCATTGGCCGATTGCCCGACAGAATAGTTATAGTGCTCGCAAAACAAAGCTGTATCAGCGTACTCTGGGTCGCACTCGATAGCGGTAAAGGCAATGCCGTGCTTTTGTAAGGCTTGTTGCACCGTGGGATGTAAACACTGTACTAAATTATTCATGGGGTTATTATACTCAAAGCACTATTAATCGATGGCACAAATGAAAATAATTGTGATTGCACTGGGTAGCGACGGCGATATCAATCCCATGATTGAAATCTCGCTGGTACTCAAGGCGCGCGGTCATGAAGTTGAATTTTTAGCCAATGGTCATTTTGCCAAGCGCGTCAAAGCGGCTGGACTGACTTTTGTGGAGGTCGGTGAAGCCAGGCTTTACGAAGAGGCATTGAATACCCCTCATGTTTGGGATCCTCGCAAAGGTTTTGCCGCGGTCTGGAGTGTAATAAACCAATCACTGCCAATCACTTACAAAGTCATCAAAGAAAGGCTAATACCAGATCAAACCATTATGGTTGGTACAACTCTGGCACTGGTGGCACGCGTGGTGCAAGAAGAAACAGGCACACCGCTTGTAACAGTGCATCTGGCGCCTAGCTGCATTATTTCGCAGCACCAACCACCAGTCGGACCAGATGGCTCCCTGCCACAGAGTACCCCGCTTTTTCTCAAGCGCCTGTATGTGAGCATGCTTGATAATTTGATACTGGATAAGGCTTGCAAGGATGATATTAACAATTTCCGCAAACCCCTCGGTCTGCCGCCGGTAAAGCAAGTCTTTAGTAAGTGGTTGCACTCGCCGACAAAAGTAGTCGGCGCCTTTCCGCCCTGGTTTGGCGAGCCTCAATTAGACTGGCCGGCCAATTCCGTTTGTACAGGCTTTCCGGTTTACCGCAGTACGCAAGGATCACAACTGTCCAGAGAGACTCAGGAGTTTATAAAAGGCGGGGCACCACCGTTAGTGTTCACAGCAGGCTCAGCTATGGCGCAGTCTTCAGGGCACTTCAAAACAGCTTTAGATAGCATCGCCGGACAAAACACCAGGGCCATTCTAATAAGCAAATTCGCAGATCAGGTGCCCAAGTCTCTTGCAGACCATGTCCACCATAGCCTTTATGAACCCTTTGACCTGCTCTTCCCACTGGCCAGCGTGGTGCAACACCACGGCGGCATCGGTACGAGCGCACAGTGCATGATGGCGGGAGTACCACAACTGATAACGCCATTTGCCCATGATCAGTTTGACAATGCCAAACGTCTGGAGCGCCTAGGCATAGCAAAGTCAATCAAGTCTACGGGTGACTCTAACGCCTGGCGCCAGGCAATTCGCTATCTCACCAGCGACACAGCAGTGCGACAGTCCTGCGCCCGTGTGCGCAAGCTCATGGACAGCGAGCAAAATGCAGCCGAGCTCATAGCCGATCAAATTCTTCATTAATTCTCACCGCGCCAGTCTGAGCCACTTGAGTTTCACAGGGCGGTATTCTATGCTTACCGCCATCATTCGCAAAGCCCAGTATCGGGCACCAACTCTATCGTCCAAGCCGGGCGGTTGTTGCTGCGCACCCACACACAATTATGGAGAGTCACTAATGGCTACCGAAACATTGACCAAAGAAGCCGCCAAGGCCATCGAATATTTTGAAGCCAAACTGGCATTTGAAATGGGACCTTTTGGTCTGAAGGATGCTATCGACAAAAAAGAAGCAATCACAATCGTAGACCTGCGCACACCAGAACTCTTTGCCAAGAGCCACGTACCCGGCGCTATCAACCTCTCATACGAAGAACTGGAAAAATCAACCGAAAAACTGAGCAAAGACAAAGTAACAGTGTTCTACTGCTACGGCATCACTTGCCATCTTTCAGCTAAAGCAGCTGTACTTGCAGCTAAGAAAGGCTTTGTTGTTAAAGAGCTTTACGGCGGATTTGACGAGTATGTCAACTATGAGCTACCCCTCGAAGGTACTCACACAAAGAGCACCTGCGGCACAAGCAGCTGCGGCTAATTAAGTAAAAAACTTAGACAAAAGGGTAGAGCTCAGGCTCTGCCCTTTTTGTTTGGGGAACCAAACTCGACTTTAGCGGTCTTGCAACCAGACAGTGTTGGCACAAGCAAGAGAGGTCTTTATGGCAGGCTTATATATCGAGGACTTTAATACACTTTTGACAGGCGAGATTTCTGCCGTCGAAACTTACAATTTGGCTCTGGAAAAAGCCACCCATAGTGAAGTCAGACAGACACTAATACAGTGCCGCGACAGCCACGAAGCTCGGGTCGTGCGTCTGACTACCAATGTGGTCCAACTGGGCGGTGAACCAGCTAGAGGCGGCGGCATCTGGGGTGGCTTTGCTAAGTTTGTCCAGGGCAGTGTGGACAATGAAAGAGATGCTATTGCCGTGCTCGAAGAAGCAGAAGCCGAGCGTCTGGTCCAGTACGAAGCACAAACTGAACTAGTCCCACTACCGGTCTACAACGTAATTAAAGAGGACCTGCTGCCCGCTCAGCATGAGACTCACCTCTATTTGAGCAGCTTGCTCAAGTCACTGGATACAGTGGCAAAGTAATGGAGACAATAAAAATGAACAATACGACAAGAGCAAATGCAGCTGTTGTCCTCAGTTGTCTTGCAGCGGTAGCTCTGGTAAGCGGCTGTGGTCAAGTTACAAACGAAAAGAGAGTAGAGACATCATCTACATCAGGAGATGCCTCAACCGATCAATACAGTCAAAAGGTTACTACCGACTTAAACGGTGATACCAAAATCGAGACCAAAACAGTTGAGACAGTACCTGCTAGTGGCGATATAGTCACCGGCAATAGCGATGTGGTACGCATCGACACTGAAAGAATCGATGTAGACACAAGCAAACCAGCTAGAGAACCACTGGTGCGAGTAAAATCCGATGGGGAGCAAGGCTCTGTCCATATCAAACTGCCCTTTGTCAAAATAGACAAAGACGGTCACGGCGATAAGACCAGAATCAAGCTACCAGGTATACGTATCAATTCTAACGACTAATACTATTGACCAATACCAGGTCATCGTAGCAATCCAGCAATAATCGTAGCAATCCAGCAATAACTGTATAATTGGCACCGGGTAAAAGCCTGGTGCCAATTTTGCACCTGCTCCGATAAGTCGTTATTTGCGCCCTGGAATCTCTACTGATGTTTAAATTGAAAAAACTGGCAGCTGACAAAAAACCCAAATCTTGCATCCCGTTGCTAATTGGCACAAGCTCTCTCTCGATTGCTATTGGCGTAATTTCTCTCTCGATTGCAATTAGCACAATCGCTATTTTTAGCTTACCGAGCAGAGCCGAAACCATACAAGGCGGCGTATCAGATCAAGTCACAGCAGTAGAACCAGCACTGCAGGCGGGTACG
The DNA here is from genome assembly GCA_016718315.1 of Candidatus Obscuribacter sp. Lineage (GTDB taxonomy): Bacteria > Cyanobacteriota > Vampirovibrionia > Obscuribacterales > Obscuribacteraceae > Obscuribacter. The sequence continues at coordinate 245,884 of JADKDV010000002.1, forward strand.
GTATTTAGCCAAAACGCACTGCCGCAACAACAATTGCGCGGCTGGTATAAAATACCGCCGTGGTTTGCTGGGATGACTAGACGGGACCGCATCTATAGCACCAATCCTAATGGCGGCAGCTATAAAAGCGAGAGAGTGCGCGAGCGCGGTCGTCAACGTGATATCAATGGCGAAATATGGGAATGTCGCCGAGAACCAATCTATTACCAGATTGATCAGGGCAATACCATGGACTGGACTATCTTGCGCAAAGAAGAACCGCTCTGGATCGGTGACAACCGCGTACTGATGAAATATCTAGGTAACATGATCAAAGTGGACAAAGCATCAAATCGGGTTGTGGACGTTGATCAAACTCTGCAAACACATGATTTTAGACCAGGTCCAAACGGTGATATCAACGCCCTTATCGTCAGTACTGTGCACTATGATCAAGCCGGCCGGCTCAAGTCGCGCAGCCAAAACGACAGCAGATACACTGAGCACAAAATCGCTGACTTTAGAGTGACAGACTACGACGACCGCTTTGACTATCGCCGAGACTTTGCCGCCTATTTGCATTCGATTGGTCGCGACGACTTGATACCTAGGTAGTAATGAATTTCCAAATGCCCAATTCACCGAACTGAACCCTGACAAATAGGAGTCAAGACTTTGAGCATCGACTTTCTGTTATACAAAGGAAAGAAAGAAGTCCATGAAGAAATCTACATGGCTGATTTTGATAACATCAGAAAATGCAAGAAGGAGATTTACGGGTTTGTGAAATGCATTACTGAAATATTTCCTGACCCATTCGAAAATCCTGCCGAAGTCTACTGGGCAGCAAACATCTACTTTGATGAGTACCATATTGAGTTGACATGTCTGCCTAGCGCTTCTTCTGAAACCATTCCCGTAATTTTTGAAAAGGCCAACGCCTATGGTCTGACTGTCTGGGACCCGCAAAACGGTCAAACAGTCTTCCCCAAAAGAGGGAAGAAGTTGACAGTGGATGTGAGCAAGGAAGAACTTAAGGACTTTTTCCACAACGAAGACGAACAAGAGGTCAACGCCTTCTGGTCGCAACAAATTAAGTTTCCCAAGAATGATTTTGACAAAATTGACTTTCTCCGGGAAATAGCATCACCTGACAAACCCTATGTATCGCTCTTACTTGCTAGAGACCTAATCAAAATCACCGATTCGTTCCGAGTTGGTGGCATAGAAAGAGAACAAATGCTGCGGGAAGGCTTGATTTGCGCGGCACGTGCGAAGCAAAAAAGATACTATGGCGGCGAAATAGAGCAGCTTCACAAAATAGCCAAGAAGTTCAAAATCGATCTAGATCACAGCGACCGCGGGTAAAGGTCTGGGTGTCTACTTTTCCTGGGTCAGGTCAAAATGATGGAGAAAACGATGAACGAAGAAAACAGTAAACCTATAAATTTACTGGACCATCTGCTTGGTATGCATGTCGTCGACTGTTCCATTGACAATGATACCTTGCTCCTAAAGTTTGATCGAGCTAGCTTTGCTTTCTTCTGCGAATACGAGATACTTCCAGAATCAACGTGCCTTACTGAGTTAATCGGTGCTACTCTAGACCGAATAGCTGACAATACTAAGTCGATGTCCTTTGGATTTGATTCTTGCTTAGCAATTAACTTTTCTTGGGAAGAAGCTAGAACTGTTGAGGCTTTTGCTGGTTCCATTGATGTAGGTAACGGTCAGACTTTATGGATTACGGAACAAGTTCACACTGGTGGCTGCGCGACTTCGGGATTGGGATACAAGAATAACTAGGAGTTAGACCATTGGTTCAGATAAGAATGGAGAATGAGGTAAAGGCAGGGCTTGAGGAGTCTGAGTTGAGCCAGTATGAACGACAGCTTGGGCTTAAATTGCCGCAGCAGTATCGTAATTTTCTCTTGGAATTCAACGGTGGATCGCCTCGTCCTAGCCGTTTTACCTTCAAAGACTGTGATACTGGCTCACAAGTACTTTCGTTTTTCGGATTTGGTTCCTTTTACGATGTACTTGAGGAGCTTGAGACTTATGGTGGCAGGCTACCAAAAAGATTTTTCCCGATAGCGGCTGAATCTGGTGGGAACTTACTGTGCATCTCTCTGAGTGGCGAAGATTCTGGAAATATTTACTTCTGGGATCATGAGCTGGAAGCCGAATTGTCTAAGGGGCAGACACCTGATTCTGTGAATAATACAACCTTGGTGGCTGATAGCTTCAGCGAATTCCTTGATTCTTTTTGCGAATAGTGGTGGCTTCGATTTCTTGCATGTCTTGCTCGGGCTACTGAGTGTTTTTATCTTCCGTCCGTAGCCTTTTACTGCGGCGGCAAAGACCACTAGTTAATCGAGGCATTCACGAGTTCAATCATCGATTATGTTTAGTGTTCGAAATTTTCCTCCATGCGAAAGAGTGTCGCTCGTGAAATCCATCGACCATCTAACGTTCGGCGCCAGAGATTGCTCTTTGGGCGTTTTGCGTCCCCAAAAGTACTTGCGCCTGCCGCGCTTCCTCACTGCTAGATTGAGCTGTCTGTAGATGCAGTAGACGCGCTTGTGCTTGTATCTCTCAGTTGAGCGTGAAAAACAATTCTGCAATAAGCGCGACAAATAAATCTGAAACTTATAGCTACGGGAATAGAGCTTATTCGCTACGCGCTCTAGTGCTTCGATCGACTGAGCATAAGCTCGTGCGGGAAGTCCTCATTTAACGACTTCACCTTTACAGTTTTTCCATGGCCAGGGGTGTTTGGCAACGACGCCATACTCTAGATAGAATTTTGCCAGCGAAAGGGCTTCTCCCCAGCCGGAGGCGCATTCCATCATCACTTGTTTGGCCTCATCATTTTGCTCGTCGTATCCGTATTCGAGCACTGTCATGTACGTTCCCCCCTCTTTGGGGCTAAATTCAAATTCGATGGTTGAAGGAGTTTGACCCCACTGGAAGACAAATCGGTGTGGCCGGCTTGCTTCTAAAATCGCTCCCCTTGTGCTCATACTCACCCGTTTCGCGCCCCAATCCTTCCAGCGATATTCGATCTGTTTGTTTTGCAAATCAACGACTGAGCCTGTACAAAACCAACTGTCGAGCCCATCTGCGGTGGTGAATAAGTCGTAGACCGCTTCCGGAGGAGCCTGAATCCAGGTACAATAATTGATCTGCTTTATCCTTGCATCACTAGCAGCGTTCATCTGAGTCACTACCTCCTAAACGATCCATTATCACGCAGCATCACATCTCTGCACCATGCTCTATCTCGTTAGCCTGAAGATCTTCACCGCTGCTCATTTCCCCAAAGCGCATCGATCTCGCGCCACTTTTTTCCCAGCCGATTATACACACCAAAACCTGCTCTGTTGCAAAAACTTGCCTAAATTTCCAAATTGCGATTTTTGGCTGTCTCACAAAGACTGGCTTATCAAATGGGGCAGGTCACTCTGATAACAAACAAGTTGTTGCAGGCATAAGACTTATTTCTTCAATCTAAAAACTTGCAAATACTGATATGGCAGGAAAAATGCTTCTGCGGACTGAGCATAACCAGCTTTAGCCAGTTCGTCTCCAATCATTTCCTTGGTAACTCGAATTTCCAATGGCGGCTCCATTGGTGTTCCGGGTTTGCCCTCGACTACAACTAGCTTGCCATCGGGATTGAGCCAGCGCTTCAGATTGTTGAAATAGGAGATTCTGTTAAAGATATGGTGATACGTATTAACGATTAATATCACGTCAACAGTCTCAGGCAAATCCCCAGGGTCATGGTCGATTCTATGAGTCTTGATGTTGGATAGTCCAGCAGCAGCAGCCCGCTTTTGAATGTATTCAAGCATCTCTGGCTGAGAATCAATCGCATAGACGATTCCGTTTTTGACACGTTGTGCAGCTCTAGTACTAAAGTAACCTGTGCCGGCGCCGAGGTCAGCAAACTTATCGTTAAGTTTGAGGTCAATAAAGTCCAGAACTTGCTCAGGCCTTTGCCATTCGTCGCGGCTCGGATCGTCAAAACGCTTTGCGTGTTCTTCAACATCTTTGTAGGTTGGTTCTGAATACCCTGTGTGATGGTGCTGTGACATATTTTCAGTTTCCTCCGAAGCGGTGCTAGAAGCGGCAAATACAAACATTGACAAGCACGCGATACCCGCACTCGCTATAGATCCTTTGACTGGCACTCTTATCGAGCCTCCGTGTGAATTCATGGTATCACGCAACATCAAAAGTTGCATGATACCGTAAAAAATATTTTTGCAAGGCAATTCTAGTGTTTATATTACCTTTTGCACCGCTGGCGACCCTTTAGGTTGGAATTCAGCTCAATTTCAAGATCTGCCAATGAAACTTCGCCAAGCTTACTAAGCAACGCTGCTTCGGCTTCGGCAAGAGCATCTCCCAATTTGCACTGCACCACTTGTTCCACTAAGCAATCTGGATCCGGTTCACCTATTCCAATCGCGAAAATTGTTGGTTTTCCTACTGCGGTATAAACATCAAGCAGGGTAACATCTTTGAGGTTGCAAGAGAGCTGCCACCCACCACCATGACCTTTTTCGGAGCTGACATAATGCTCTGATTTTAGAGCTGCCATGGTTCTGCGCACAACAGTTGCATTGGTACCTAGCATTTTCGCAATTTCTTCAGATGTGAGCGGTCGGTTTTCCCTAGACATGTGCAAAAGGACATGAAGCATTCGGAAAAGTCGACTATCGGTTCTCACTTACGGAAATTCTCACGACGGGGTTTTACATTTAAGGACTATACCTCTAAAAAGCGCCTTCTGGAAGACGAGCGATCCCCAGTAGCTGACTTTTCGAACTCACTTTTCCACTATCTAAGAATATTTCAAATGCATTGGTAACCTTTGCCGCGGCTCGTTTATTGGGAAGTCGGTCCTTTCGACAGCGCCGTTTTGGTTGCACGTGACGCATCTGGAATAGATGCGAAGGGGATCGGCGCGACTATCGCTATGACCCAAAAGTCCGCTTTCCTAGAAAGGCAGCGCGCGCAGCAGAGCTAACTGAGCATTTGCTCAACCTTTCGTATGCAGATGTGTGAGGAGCGAAGTTACACAGAGCACAAAATCACTGAACTTAAAGTGATAGACCACGACGACCGCTTTGACTATCGCCGAGATTTTGTCGCCGACCTGCATATAGCTATTTGATATTAAACCGCTCCAAAAGCTGTCTTGCAGCAGGATCTTGCTTAATCTTATCAGTGACACCACGCAAATCGCGATTGATGTTTTGATTGCTGATACCAACCAGTGAGTAAGCGACCAGGTTGTGGATATCATCCTCATAGCTGGGCTCAAACTTTAGCATCACCTCTCTCACGTTAGAGATGCGCTTAATGCGCCACACATTGGAGTTATACAGCTTGAGCAGCTCCACTTGTACAACGATATCATCTTGTAACTTAGGACTACCAAAGACAAATCCAGCAATAGCAGTCTCATTACCAGTGCCATCACCAGTGGTGACGCAAGGCACAAGCCCTTTAAAGCTCTCACGAGTAAAGCCAAATTGAGTGATCAGATCCTCTACAATCAAGCCGCGTCTGTCAGGCGGCGCATTGAGGATCTGTCCAAGAATCGTATCAGGATGGCGGCTCAGATAAGTCTTCATGCGTTCGTATGCTTCGGTTTTACGTCTAGCAGCGGTATCTCCCGCCTCACGGCCAACAACATTGAGTAACTGCTTAACGCTATCTACTGTGATGGGCTGGGGGCGCTGGGCAATCTCTTGAGCCTGAGCCGGTGCCATCAACCAGGATGTACCTGGCGCAGTACTTTGAGCGCTAAAAAGACGCCGCAATGATCGTTTAAGGTCATTAGCAATTGACACTCTGGTCATGGCGATAGCACCAAGACCAACCTCCTTTTGTGTCTCAGATAGTCCTGGAGTTGTCTCGGCTGGGCGAGTGATTAGATCATCAAGCAAATTATCGACAAAACTGTCTACATCAACGTAGGAGACAAATCTGTCCACATCTTTATCCAGCACAGCAAAAAAGGCTTGCTGAAAGGAAAAGAAAGGCATAGTAGTCCAGTACCAGTAGATACCAGCTAAAGTCAGTACGATTATTGTGGCTGTAACAGCCACTTTGCGCACAGCCTTAATCATCAGCGGGTCTCATTGATTAGAGCCCTCATGTGACTATCATCATTCCAGAGCTTGATTACCGGCTCATCCAGACTGTTGTGGTCAAAGCCAAGGATACTCAAAGAGGCAGTGCTCAAAGTAAAAATGCGAGCTTCGCTACTGGCAAGATTGAGCCAACTGGCAGCAACAAAACGCAGCATATGACCATGCGAAAAAACCAGTAAATTGCCACTACCAGCTTTGAGCCTGGCAACAAAGCGCTGCGCGCGTGCGCCTATCTCCTCGACCGACTCACCGCCGGGGAAGCCATCCCTAAACAAATACCACTGGGGATTTTTAGCAAGGATCTCTTTGCTAGTAAGCCCCTCATAGTCGCCGTAGTGCCACTCCATAAGATCATCATCGGCTGTAGCCTGCGCACCAAACCCAGCCAGCTCACAAGTACGCCGGGCGCGACTGAGAGGGCTTGTGTAGACAGATGTAAACTGCAAATCCTTAAGTCTCGGAGCCACGCTCAGTGCTTGCTTTTCACCATTTGGCGTGAGCGCGATATCCGTGCGCCCGGTATGCTGACCAGACAGAGACCAGGCCGTCTCACCATGTCTGACCAGGTAAACTACGGGCAATTGAGGACTTGACATACAACTCTCTTTGACTTTTACACAATTATAAACGCAATAAATCTATTAAGTGTTCCAAGGACTGGCGCACAGTACTCGCGTTCATTAGCTATAATACCGGACACTCGGTACATATACAAAAGAGGTGTTCGATGGAGTTCCGTCAGCTTGGTGAGAGCCAATTGCAAGTATCCACAATAGTTTTTGGCGCCTGGGCAATCGGTGGCTGGATGTGGGGCGGCGCAGAAGAGAGTGACGCCATCGAAGCAATCCACGCCTCAATAGACGGCGGAGCGACATCAATCGATACAGCAGCAGTCTACGGCTATGGCCGCAGCGAAGAAATCGTCGCCAAAGCAATTAAAGGCAAAAGAGATAGAGTACAAATTTTGACCAAATATGGTCTCAGATGGGACGATACCGAAGGCGAGCACTTCTTTGACTGGTCCGATGATGAAGGCACCAAAAACATCTATCGCAACGCGCGCAAAAAGAGCATCATCAAAGAATGTGAAAACAGCCTCAAGCGCTTGCAAACTGATTATATTGACCTCTATCAGTGCCACTGGAGAGACCACACAACCCCTGTAGAAGAAACTATGGAAGCCATGGTGGAGCTAATCAAGCAGGGCAAAATCAAAGCAGCTGGCGTTAGCAATTTTACAAAAGAAGATATCGAAGCTGGTCGCAAAATCTGTCCCATAGCCTCCAATCAACCGCCATATAGCATGGTGCTCAGAGACATCGAAAAAGACGTTTTGCCTTACTGCATCGAGCACAACATCGGCACTATCGTCTACAGCCCCCTTCAAAGAGGTCTTTTGACAGGTAAATTCAAGCCTGATGCAAAATTCAAAGAAGGCGATCACAGAGGCTCGCAAGTACACTTCCAGCCAGACAACATCAAACGCACCAACGCATTTTTAGAGCAAATCAAACCAATTGCTGATGCTCACAATGCTACTCTCGGTCAATTGGTAATTGCCTGGACAATCGCTCAGCCAGGTATCACAGCAGCACTTGTTGGTGCCCGTGATGCCGCTCAAACAAAAGAAAACCTCAAAGCACAAGATGTAAAACTGAGCGCTGATGAAATCAAAACAATCAATAAACACCTTGATGCACTAACACTGGTGCCAGCTGTTTAGTTAACAACTACATATTTGCTTGAATAGGTCGTAGATTGTTTTAGCGTCCGTAGGGATACCACCATGCCTTGGGAGCGGTAGCAAACTCCCAATGCACATGCTTGGTTTCACGAAAAGTATCAAGACCTTCTTGTCCCAATTCTCGAGCACCACCACTGAGCTTCATGCCACCAAAGGGACCGGCATAGTTATCAGTTAGAGGGTCATTGATCCAGACAGTACCAGCCTTTGCTTCTTCCAAAAACAGCTTTGCTTTGAGAGGATCACTGGTAAGCAGGCAAGCCCCCAGACCAAATTGCGAGTCATTAGTCAAAGCAATAGCCTGCTCAAAAGTGTCGTACTCCATAAGTGGTATAGCCGGACCAAATGTTTCTTCGCGCATAATCATCATCGAATGATCAACTCTATCGAGCACTGTCGGTTGATAAAAATATCCTTTTGATTGCGGTCCCTTTTTGCCGCCAGTAAGTATGCGCGCACCATGAGCAGCGGCATCATCTATATGAGTCTGCACTTTATCGCGGTAGCTAGCACCAATCATCGGACCGATATCAGTCGTACTCTCAGTGCCAGCACCAAGTCTGAGACTGTTTACATGGGCAAGCAAGGCCTCAGTAAACTTTGCTGCCTTGGTGCGCGGTATATAAACCCGCTCAGAGCTAGTACAAACCTGACCAGCGTTTGTAAGAGCAGCATAAGCCAGCGCGCGAGCAGCGATCTCAGGATCGGCATCATCGCAGATAACAAAAGCATCCTTGCCCCCTAGCTCCAGATGGAGCTTCTTCATCATTGGAGCGGCAATCGATGCAATCCTCTGACCAGTAGCCAGGCTACCGGTAAAGGCAATGACTGGTACATCCTTGTGTTTGACCATTGGCTCCGCCACATCAAGACCATAACCATTGATCACATTGATTACACCGGGAGGGAAGTCATCAAAACAATGCTCCGCCAAATACATTGTAGTAAGTGGTGTAAGCTCACTGGGCTTGATGATCACAGTGTTACCGGCAGCAAGTGCTGGAGCGACTTTCCAGGCCATTAAAAGCAGGGGATAATTCCAGGGGATGATACAGGCCACCACACCGTATGGCTCTTTTAGCACCAGATTGAGCTGTGAATACTCGCCGGAGGGCAACACCCGACCACGCTCGTGCCGACCAAGCTCAGCGTAATAGTCAAAGGTATTGACCAACCATTCAAACTCTTCCTCATTTTCTGGTACTGGCTTACCTTGCTCCAGTGTCAGTAAATTGACTATGTGCTCTTTGTGAGCGCGCATCTTGGCGGCACATTCATGCATGAGCTGCGCCCGGCGATTAGCGGGCTCACGGCGCCATTGAACAAAGGCAGATTTTGCTGCCGACACGACATCTTCTACGTCCGCACCAGTGCCGCTAGGTACGTGATCAATTACTTCTTCGGTGGCAGGGTTAATAACATCGATAGTGGACTTGCCACTACCAGCGGTTAACTTACCATTGATGTAATGCAAGGGCATATCGAGTTCCTCATTAATACCTAAAATCAGGATCTTAGCAATGGCTGTGCTCACAATTGAGAACGCCGAGATCATTATAAATTGGTTGACCTGGCTATTATAAAGTGCAAAATCAACTTTGTTATCGACGGGAGTTTTATAATGGGCAATGGCACGTTGTTAGCCGAGGAGTAAAACGATGACAGAGCAGCACCGCACAGCAAGCGCCGCTAACAAGCAGCGTTTTCAAGGGCTACCAACCAGCCGCCCCCTTGCAACCACATTTACTTTGACAGTAGTTGCATTGCTAACAGTAAACTCTGCTTTTGCTCAGCCCCGTACAGCCAAACCATCGACGACCCCAGGCAAAGCGGCCGTAGTACCGACAGCTGCACCAGCAAATGGCTTATGGCTTAAATCATTTAGCGACATCCAGCAAATAGCTGTACCAACTGGCTGGTATGTGGCACCGCTATGGAGCGGACCGGGTTGCATTTCGCAACGCTTAAAACCAGCCAAAGAGATGAGATCTATCGTGGACTACTTTGTGCGCGAATACAAAGTAGCAGGTGGAGTACCGACTGCAGCAGAGATAAAAGCACGCCAGGAAATTTTGAAAAGTGCAGATCATGCACTAACTCAAAAAGAAAAAGACAGCATTCCCGAGTTGCTCAGTGCCTACAACTCCAAAAGCAAAGAGCCAATTAAACTCGATAAATGCCAGACGCTCAATCTGCATGGACGTCGCGCCATATACATTGAGGGCAGCGCACCGCCCGGAGACGATGCCTTTGATGACGGTGAAAAATGCTGCGGCTATTTTGTTGATACAAGTATGAATGGCACCAGGATGGTAGAGCTACTGTACAGAGCCGATCCAGATATGTATGACAAATTTTTATCGATAGCCACCCAGTCAATGAATAGTGTGCGCTGGAAATGAACGCCATAAAACTCGCGAAAATATCAATCATGGCTGCCATCTTGAGCGGTGCATTGTTTTTGCCCCAACAAGCGCTAGCTGATGGTACTAAAGCAAAAGCGACAAAAGTAATCTCTGTCCATCTCAATAGTGGCGGTGTTAGCTCAACGATAACTAGCGAGCCTATCATAAATAGCAAAGGCAAGGTCGATGATGGTCAAATGCTGTTACTGACCACCACCGAAGAACCATCTCAAATCAAAATAGAAGCACAGATTGAAAAGATGGACTCGACAGATATTGACGTCAATATCACAGATCACGAAATGTCTATCAAAGGTCACAGACAAAATAACAGTGCAAAAAACGATCCCGCTCGCAACGGACAACTAGTTACAGAACATAGCTTCGGCTCATTTCAACGCACATTTAGTCTCGCCTATCCAGTAGAGAGCAAGCACGCTAGAGCCTCTATCAAAGACGGCAAACTATTGATAGTGCTACCCAAAAAAGCAAGTCCCGGCGAAGAGCTTTAGGACAATTACTGCATCACAAACTCGCTACCCGAGGGCGTCCGTTTAATCGGTGACAGGTCAGCCCCGTATAGTCTGAGCAGGGCCGGTATAACAAATAGTGTTAGACAGGTGGAGCTAACCATCCCACCCACTATAACTACTGCCAGAGGCTGCTCCAGCTCACGTCCAGCGCCGCCCAGGATAGCGATGGGTAATACGCCACAACTAGCAGTAAGTGCAGTCATAAGTACCGGACTGAGTCTATCCATACAGCTTTTAATGATGATGTCATCGAGACTATCGTTACTCTGCAGGAGCTGATTAAAGTGGGTCACCAGCATGATGCCATTGCGAGTACTGATACCAAATAGAGTGACAAAGCCCACAAGAGAGCCCACAGACATGACAGCACCAGATAAAAGTACTGCTACTATGCCGCCAGCCAATGCCAGCGGTAGATTGGACATAATCAGTACTGCGGCACGCATAGACTTAAAAGCCAATGCTAATAAGACAGTCATGCCAACAAGAGCCAAAAGCCCCAACCAAAAGAGCCTGGTGGTTGCTTCTTCTTGTGCTTCAAACTGACCACCATAGACCACATAGTATCCTTCTGGCAGTTTGACTTCGCGGCTGATTTTTTCTCTAATATCCTTGATGGTACCGCCCAAATCGCGTCCGGCGACGTTAGCCTGGACCACCACTCGGCGGCTTGTATTCTCATGATTGATTGAGCTGGGACCAGTGCTTGTCTCCACTCTAGCAACAGCGCTAAGCGGTATTGTGGCACCACCAGGAGTATCGATAAGAGTAGAGCGAATTACTTCTATATTATTGCGATACTTCTCACCATAGAGTACGCAAACATCAAATGCTCTCTGTCCCTCTACCACCTGGGATACTACCGACCCCTTAAAGGCTGTCTCCAGAGTGCGGGCGAGTTTACCAGCAGACAGACCGTAGCGAGCAGCCATAGTGCGGTCTATCTTAATTGATATCTGAGGAGCTGGCACAATTTGTTCTGAGTGCACATCCACAGCGCCTCGCACTGTTTTGATGACCTTTTCGATTTCACTAGCCTTGCTATAGAGTGTATCGAGGTCATCGCCAAAAACTTTGACGGCTATAGCGGCATTAACACCCGAGATAGCATGGTCCATCCGATGCTGCAGATACGAGCCCATATCGGATATCAGCCCGGGCACATGAGCAAACTCATGACGGATATGATAGAGAGTGTCCTTTTTATTGGTGTTAGGTTTAAGCCTAAAGTCAAACTCACTAAAGTTGCCAGCGCCATAGTCCTCTCCGCCCTGAGCCCGACCAGCACGCTGGTCACCGGCCATGACACCATGCTTATGGACAAAGTGATCGATAAGCTCCTTACCCATATTGGTAGTGGTACTAAGACTGGTACCAGGCAGACTATTTGTCACCACAATCACGTTATTTTCATCAAACGATGGCAAAAACTCAGTACCAACTACAAGCAGCGGAGTCAGCGCCAATACAAAAAACGTCAAAGCCATGCCAAGGACCAGGCGAGGCGCATTAAGAGCCGACTGCAAAAGTGGGCGATATAGCCCCTTGAGCCAGAGCACAAAGGCGGTCTCTGTGGATTGACTGGAGCTACGCAAGAGCATGTAACTAAGCGCAGGAGTGACAGTCAGAGCCACCACTAGTGACGCCATCAGTGCACTCATATAAGAGACAGCAAGAGGGCTAAATATACGCCCCTCAAGACCATTTAAAAAGACAACTGGCAAAAACACCAGAGCCACAATCAACGTAGCATAAACAACTGAGCCGCGCACCTCGCTGGATGCGTCAAAAACGACTCTAAAGCTGGACTTAGGATAGCCCAAGATTTTATTATCCCTGAGCCGGTGGACGATGTTTTCGACATCGATAATGGCATCATCTACAGTCTCGCCGATAGCAATCGCCAGACCACCAAGGGTCATAGTATTGATACTCAGCCCCTGCAATTTTAAAAAGACTACAGCAGTGATAAGAGATAGAGGTATTGCCACTAGCGATATAAGTGCTGCTCGCCAGTTTTGCAAAAAGAGCAACAGGACAAAGACCACTAGCACTCCGCCTATCAGTATGGCCTCGCCGACATTTTTGATGGCAACTTCGATAAAGTCTGATTGTCTAAATGTCGTGATCATCTGGACATCAGCCGGTAATGCACTCTTGAGTTGTGCTAGAGAGCGCTCAATACGGTCAGTGGTATCTGTGGTACCAGCCCAGGGCTGCTTGATTACAGTAAGTACCACTCCAGGCTGACCATTGACTATAGCGTCACCCAATTTAAACTCTGGAGCAATTTTGATATCAGCTACATTGCCGAGCAAAACAGGCGACCCTGCCCGCGCGACAATCACAGACTGAGCGATGTCTTCCACGCTCGATACCCGACCGAGACCGCGGATCAGAAGCTCGCTCTCGGGTCCACGCAACACGCCACCAGGTGCGTTTACGTTACTATCACCAGTGGCTTGCACCACCTGAGCAAGAGTGACACCGTACTGCTTGAGCTTTTCAGGTTGGACCTGGATTTGATACTGCCTGGTGTCGCCGCCTATCACCACCACATTGGCTACTCCAGAAAGTGCCTTTAGTCTCAGTTTTATTGTCCAATCAGCCAATGTACGCAAGTCCATCAAAGACGTTTTGCCCGTGGATATCAGACCAATTTTGAGGATGTCACCAGTGGCCGAAGTAATCGGTGCCAGTGTCGGTGTCTTAGCCTCGGCTGGCAACTGAGAAGAAGATGACTGCAGTTTTTCCATGACTAATTGTCTGGCGGTAAAAACATTGGTGTTATCTTCAAAATTGATATTAATGACTGAAAGCCCGGCTGTCGAAACCGACCGCACCACTTTGACCTGTGCTGTACCATTAAGACCAGCTTCAAGAGGTCTAGTCACCAGAGACTCTACTTCTTCTGGCGCAAAGCCTGGAGCCTCGGTCAATACTGTGACCTGGATGGGAGCAAAATCAGGAAACACGTCAACAGTAGACTGACGCGCCTGATACAAACCATATCCCAGCCAGAGTAAAGCCATAAAGATAACAGCATAGCGATTGGTTATTGACCATTTGATCAAACCATTGAGCATATTAGACCTTTGCAGTCAGACGACGACGCCACAGTGCCACTGCCCCTAGCACCACAACCACCAGCGCCATACCACCCAAAAACGCAGTCAACAACCTGGCATTTTCACTTTCGGGGGTTTCTTCGCTGTGCTTTTTATGATCTTCGTGGTTTTCGCCTTGATGCTCATCAAAGCTCTCATTGATAGCAGTCTGGTTTTTAAGTTGAGCTGCCCCACTAGCCACGATCAAATCGCCGGGATTGAGTGGTCCCTCTATCTGGGTTTGTCCGTTAAAGCTTGCCACCACTTTGACTGACTGCGGTATGTAAGAGCCATCACGGGAGAGATAGACATAGCTGGCATTGCCATCACGCTGGATAGCAGCATCTGGCACGACAAAATCGTCATGATCAGACTCGGAGCTACTGAGACGGCTACTAACAGGACTACCTTGAGCAAAATGGTTATGGGCGCTAGCCGCAGGCATGGCAATCTCAGCTTGCACAAACATACCAGGCTTAACGATTCCGCCTTTGTTATCGACGATGATGCGTACATGGATTGTGCGTGTGTTGGGGTCGACCACTGAGCCCAGAGACGATATCCGCCCGGTCAATTTATCACCAGAGGGTGTGACGATACTGACAGACTGACCCATTTTGACATAAGAGATCTGCTCTTGGTAAACGTCAACCATGACCCAAATCGGATCTAAATTGACGATGGCAAAGACCTCTTTAGTAGTTTCGACACGCTCACCAAGAGTGATATCGCGCGCAGTTACTGTGCCAGAGACCGGGGCTAAAATTGGCAAAGAGGCTTTGACTTGCCCTGTTTTGATAGCACTATCTATAGTATATGAGGGCAAACCCATGACCATCAATTGCTCTCGATAATTGTCGGTAGTGACGGCCATCTCGCGGTTGAGCAAGGCCACTTCCTGGCTGAGGCGTTGCTTGAGTGTGGCCAGCTTGACTCGGTTAGATGTGGCGGCACTGGTAGCTAGACTGTAGTCTTTTTGGGCTGCTATGCCCTCTTTAAAAAGCTCTTGCTGTCTTTGTAGATTGGCCTCAGCTAGCTGCATATCATTGTCTGCAAGTTTAATATCACTGCCAATCTGGGTGGTAGCACGAGCGATATCAGCATTGAGCTTGGCTCTCTCACCAAGCAAACGACTGAGTAAAGATGCAGCCTCACTGCTGACCACGACAGCGAGAGTCTGCCCCTTTTGCACCTGGTCGCCCTGTTTGACCAGGACAGACTGCACCACTCCTGATACCGGAGGATTGACCTTAAATGCTTTAGTCTGATCAGCTTGCGCCTCACCACTTGCTTTGAGCACTGGCGATAGCTCCCCAGTAGCGACAACAGCTAGTTTTATGCCGGCAGCACGGACGCTCTCCTCGTCGAGCTTGAGCGGTCTTGGCGCTGACTGAGGAGTAAAGCTCGACTCCATCTCGTGAGCATGAGCAAAAGCCGTAGGACCGACCGCACAGGTCAGCAATAGCCCCGCTGCAAAAGCGCCATAAAGAGATTGGAGTATAGACTTTGCCTTTTGCACCTGGTACACCACGCGACGGACAAGACCATACTTATAATATGCCCCTTTTAAAATATTTGCAAAACGGCTCCCAATCAGCCTTTACAAAGAAAATATAGCCAATGGTAACTGTTTCCATTTCTATTTTTCTTTGACAAATTCAGCGCAATTTGGCTTGCTCAGAGCACTGCCTGAACAAGCGCTTAGACCGGCGCCAAGAGCGGTGCTTAGACCAGTACATGAACCGGTGCTTGAACCGGTGCTTAGACCGGTGCTTGAACCGGCTCTACCAGCGATTTAAACGGCGTTTAGACCTTCTGACTGCGGAGAGTCGGAGGAGGCATTGTGCAAAATGCGCGGACGCTCATTGTCAAATTTGACTGAGGCATCAAAGCTGCGGTCTATTCCAGAAGGCACTCCACGACGTTCAAATAGTCTGAGCCACTTTTCTAGTCTAAGAGGCAGGTCGGTCTGATTACTCAAGTCGCGATGCACGGCAATACTATCAATACCGGTAGCAAGGACACCCTGGGCATTCTCATAGACTATGCCGCCAGCTGCCACCAGAGGGAAGTCCAACACTTTGCGCCAGCGAATCAGCTGAGAGAGTCCATGGTGCGCTTCTTGATCTGGAGCATCGTCGTTAAAAATCGGTCCGACAGTAATATACGAAGGCTTAAAGGCAAGAGCTCGTGCCATTTCCCAGTAAGACTTGGCAGTGATGCCGAGTTTTAGACCGGCTTCAGCGACACGGTTGAGATCAGCAGAGACAAGATCAGCCTGCCCCAAATGCACACCCTGTGCACCGTATTTGATGGCAAGGTCGCTATAGTCGTTAACAAAGAGTTCTGCTCCAGCTTGCCGACATATGCGGGCAGCTTCTTCAATTTGCTCAGCTAATACTGTGGCACTCAAGCCCTTGAGCCTGAGCTGCACATGCTTGACTCCACTTGATACCATTTGCGACACCATCTCGGCACTATCAACTATTGGATAAAAACCAATATTGTTGGCAGGCTTAAAGGTCAGACGGTGACGACCTTCTTCGGCAGTGAGAGTGAGCCAGGGTAGAGTAGATTGCTCACTGGTCCAGCTAGCATGACCGAGTGGTCCAGTACCGCGACCGATGTGAGGAGCCTGGTCCAGAGTCTGATTGACATAGGATTTAGCCATAACCAGACTATCAAGGATGTTATTGCCTGAGGCAATAGCAGCAGCAATAGAGGCAGACAGAGTGTCGCCAGTGCCGAGGATGCTCTGAGTTGTGCGCTTGAGGCTGTTGAGCCATAGTCCGGTCATACCATTGGTAAAATAATCCTGACAAAAGGAGCCTTTGCGCTCCCCGCCTTTTATCACAACAGCTTTTGGACCCATAGCCACGAGCTTGAGTCCGATTTCTTCGACAAAAGTATCGAGCGCGCCGCGGTCCTCAAATACTGGACACTGCTCCGCTGGTATTGCCAATAGTGTCAGGGCTTCTTGCAAATCAACAGTTAGTAGATGACAGGCTGGCAGCAGCTGTTCGCGTACAGCCCGCATAAATTCATCTAGTGGACTTTGCGCCAGAGCGCCAAGAGTCTCGTTACCGCTTCCAGTCGTCAAAAGGTCTGGAGTATAGGTAGGCACCTCAGCGGAGGGCAACTCACTAAAGTCCGGGTCATAAATGAGGAAGTGCGGCTTATTTGCCTCAAAAAACTCAACAATAGTCTGAATTTGCTTGGTGGAGGCAAGATAGCCAACTTTGGTAGCTTTTGGGGTAAGGTCATCCGCCAGACTGTGCAGCTGTGCTCTCAAAGCAGGGATAGAGACGGACTCGACAACGCTAGTCGACAGAGTATTACCAGCTTTGATGGCTGTTACCACTGTACATCCATGGACAGCAAGTCCAGTCATAGCTTTGAGGTCGGTCTGGATACCGCGACCAGATGAGCAATCAGAGCCGCCGATAGTCCAGGCTATTTCTTTCACTACCACTTAGGATATCTCCACTGAGAGCATACAAAATCACACATTAACCATTTCAAAGCGCCATTGCAAGCGCATTTGACTCATACCAGAGGGCACAAAAGAGCCACCGCTCGGCGGCTTATAGACAATGGGTGTAGTTTGACCGCCAGACTGATATGCAGCAGGTCGGCTTTAAGCTGACTATTTCTATATCGCCATGGCAACAAATTTACCTGACTTTACGCAAATAAAACTCTGTTGGGTACAGACGCATAGCAAGATAGTAGACAGGGAAAGATATAAAAAACCAGGCAAAAGTCAAAATGACCGAAGAACCGACCCAATACACACTTAACCTGAATGGTCCTAAAGGCAGAATCACCTTGAGGATTTTGGCTTTTACAGCGCCTTTGTATTTGATAGCAGCGCCATTGTGGATTTTTGCTGGCGGGACCATAGGCCTAGAAAAACTCTCCATCTTTGCGCAGATACTATTGTTCGTACCCAGCTTAATTGCAGCATGGGGGCTATTTCATCTACTCAACAAAGTGATTACAATCAGCCTCTACTCAAAAAACTCAAAGCTTTCAACTCATCAAACTTATTTAGCCAACATTGACAAAGTCAGTTTACTGCCCGAAAAGAACAGCATAACCATCACCAGGGGTCGTAAAGTTGTAACAGCTCCTCTAAAAAATCTGGACCAAACAAATACAGACAGACTTTTGGAGATACTCAAAAAGCTACCCAAATTGCAGAACGGACAGGGACTTACTACTGAGCTGGTAAAACTTAAGCGCCAGGGACAATTGGATGCCAGTGTCAAACTTAAATATTCCAGTCACATGATGATGCGGCGCACAATCGAAGCAATCAAAGAGGGAGAGCGCACCTTTTGGAGTATGTGGACTTTTGGCTGGTCCACATTGGCACTTTTTTTGTTATCCAATCTACTCTTCAAAGAATCTCCACTATTTTTGCCCTTTCAAATCATGTCTGACGTGCTATTGGGTGTTGTCGGACTGCTAGTCTACGCAGCAGTATTACCAAGCACACTCTTTGTCACTTACCTGACCAAGGATATTTACGGTCAATTATTCATTGTGTTTGCCGCAGTTACTACATTGTGTTGGCTATGGAGCATGCTACTTAGACCAAACAGAATACTATTGGACAAAGAAGGCATCGCTAAAATATTTGACTGTGGGCTAAAAGAATTTGTCATCGAAAAAATCCGCTGGTCAGAGGTAGCTGATGTCTCGCTACTGACTAAGACAGACGAGCTTTGCTTTAAGCTCAATACTCCTGGCAAAGCGCCACTACTATTGATGCTCGGTGGCTTACGCAGTGCGCAGAGCAGAGCAGACTTGTTTAAAGCTATTCAAAAAAACATACCTGATGTGGCAAGAGATCCATCCATAGAGACAAGCCTGAGCGACAATCAAGCATCGACCTTTACTCAACTATGGCTATCATCACTGGCCATCCCTCCTAAAAGAGAAATGCTGGCACCGCTGGAGCACGGACATACATTAGAAGAAGGTCGCTATGTCATAGAAAGCACACTGGCGGCAGGCGGACAGGGTGTAGCATACATAGCCAAAAGCGCTGAACTATCATTTAAAACACAAGGAGAGATTAGCGATACAGACGACTCTCAAAAGACAAAACACGTAATCCTCAAAGAATCAGTATTGCCTCTGTTTGTAGACGAGCAATCACGCAAAAAGGCAATTGACAAATTTGAACAAGAGGCACTATTACTAAAGAAATTAGATAGTCCGCACATAGTTAAATTGCTCGATTATTTTATTGAGGACCATCGCACTTACTTTGTCCTTGAGCATATTGACGGCATGGACTTGAGAAAAATCGTAGAGACAGATGGTGCGATGTCAGCAGACAAAGTGCTAAACATAGCAAGACAAATGAGTGATATCCTCGAGTACCTGCACAACTTATCACCACCAGTGGTGCACCGTGACTTTACAGCAGACAATCTCGTTTTAAACAACCAAAACAAGCTCAAACTCATTGACTTTGAAGTGGCCCACGAAGGCATACAAAAATCCACAGCCACTGTGGTGGGCAAACATTGCTATATCCCACCAGAACAACTGCGCGGTAAACCTGAACCAGCGTCAGATCTCTATGCCATGGGTTGTACACTCTATTATCTTTATACCGGCAAAGAACCCGAGCCATTATCGAGGCAGAGTATTCTCACCCAGGAACAGATTGCTACAGCCGAAGAAGACGAAATAACATTGCACAACATAGTCAATCAACTAACCGGCCTTGAACCAACTAAAAGATTGACCAATAAGGGTCTGAGGAGCCTCCTCAATATAGAGCCATCGCAGACCAATCAGTGTCAAACAATCGAGCTTAAAGCCGAAAAGGAACTGGCACCATGAGTTGCAACGAAATAACATTGCAATACATGGATAAGAAAGCAATGACGCTAAAGTTTGCGCTTCACTTCTTTTCTCCAGTCTGGGCCGTTTTTATTCCTATTGGCGTAATATTTTCTATTTGCACCGGGCCTTTTTATTCTCCAACAGCATATATTGCACTGGGACTGGGACTAACATCGCTTATCTGTCTCATTTTTACTGTCTTTCTTTCAGACAAAACAATACTAATGTCTCAAAGCGGCATTAAGGTACCACTTCTAAAGGTCGGAGTCTTTCACCAAACAGAGACGAAATAGCCTGGAGCAGTATTAAAAAAGCAAAGATCCAGAGCGCAGCCAAAATTACTCCGGACGCACTCAAAGGTCGCACCCTCATACTCGAACTCACTGATGGCGAAAAGATCAAACTAAATCTCACCTGTCTCGGTCTCGAAGCCACCCAGCAGCTCCTACTGGCACTCACTCTCTGGCTCCCTGAAGCAGCAAGAACAGAAGAGCTTATGCAACTAAAAGATGCACTAAGCGCTCCCATGCTCTCTCAAGGTGATCTTACCTATACAGACATCTGGCAAGCCGAGCTGGAGAGTCGCTACACCACCACTGCCTTTATGCCGCTGGAGCCTGGACACAAGCTCAAAGGCGGTAATCTAGAGGTCTTAAAGCAACTGGCCTTTGGTGGGCTATCTGCCGTCTATTTATGCCAGCTAAACAAACTAGATCTAATTGTCCTTAAAGAGTCTGTGGTGCCATTAAATAGCAAAGAATCTCTCAAAAACAAAGCGGCTGAAATGTTTAAGCGCGAAGCCTCTCTGCTAGTCAATCTAGACCATCCACAGCTGGTAAAAGTAGTAGACTTTTTTACAGAAAACGACCGCACCTATCTACTGCTCGGCTATCAAGAAGGTCTCAACTTGCGTCAACTCATCAGAGAGCAAGGTCCCCAGAGCGAAAGCCGAGTGATTGAAATAGCGCTATCACTAGTCCAACCACTCAACTATCTCCACAGCTTGTCACCACCAGTAGTGCACCGCGACATCAGCCCCGAAAACATTATCCTCAAAGAAGACGACACCGCAGTCCTGATAGATTTTGGCGCGGCCAATGAATATCTGGGCACAGCCACAGGCACAATGGTAGGCAAACAGTGTTATGTATCGCCTGAGCAGTTTAAGGGTAAAGCCAGCACAGAGTCAGATCTGTATTCACTGGGAGCGACTCTCTATTATCTACTTACAGGCAGCGATCCCACACCTATAAGTGTGTCATCACCAAAAGAAGCAAGACCAGAAATATCAGAAAAACTAGACTCTATTGTCCAGAGCCTGACGGCACTTGAAATAGAAGACCGTATCACTACGGCCCATGAGCTAGAGGAGTTACTCGTTGCCTTGAGGCTCTTGCGGTAGTCGGGCGTGATCAATAAATGATGAGCTGACACCACGCTCAGTATCAAGCGTAATTTTGATAGAGCCATCGGCATTGGTCCAGTACAAAATACCGGCTCCAGCATTGACGCGGCGCAAAGTATCATCAAAATGTGGCGCTAAAAAGTCCATATCGCCGTCTGATCTCAGGTGGAATACAACCTCACCGACTTCGGTTTTAACGCGGAAATATCCACCCTGCTTAACGGTTTGGGTATAGCTACAGTCTTGATTGTAATAAGTCAGGTCACCACTAGCATGGTAAGTCTTGCCGATACCGCCACCAACTTCTTCGTATTGATCATCAGCCAGCTTAGAGCCAAACTTTGATATCTTGGCACTAGCAGGAGTAGCGAGTGTGGCTGGTACTTGTGCTGGTACTTGTGCCGGAGCTGCAGGCATGGTGACACTTTCGCCAGAGTTAGTGGCTTGGACCATATTCATCAGTCCGGCAAACAAATCGGCGTTAACAGGCTCCTTGCCTTTGATTTCATCGGCAAGGTCGTCCAGTGTGGCGCCTTTTTCGCTTTGTGGTGGATGGGGATTGGCTTCGGACATGGACCTGGCATAGCTCGTAAAGAATACAATTATACTGGCTTGCTCTCAGATACTCCTTAAGCTCAAGCTATAAACCATACCAAGCATGGTCCGCCCTCTTTGCAGGGGGCAACTCAAAATGCTCTCAATAACCGCTAGAGCCACTAAACCTTGACTATCCCAGCGCTGTTTTGCGAAAAGGAAAATCGCGCTCTTCGTAACTGCCAGGAAAGGCTAAGCATTCAGAACCATCCATCCGGCGCAGGGTTTGACGTGCCCGCTGCACTACATATGGGTTGTCATCGTCGAGCAGACGCACTAGCAAATCCTGGTCGATATCATAGTTTGCAGCTATGGCGTACCTGACGTCGATGCATTGATCTGCCACAAGTCTCTCGATAATGTGACGCGGGGTGCTGCAATTGTCGACCAAACCAGCCCTGACTTCACCGTCGTGATGCTCGCAGAGACTCAGTATGGCTTCTTGAGATAATGATGGGTGCTCGGCAATACGCCTAACTATCGTGACGGGCATGGTCTCAATCATGGAGACTAAAACCGATGCAGGCGTATTGGGGTGATTGGCTACCATCCAGCGTATACGCGTAGTCTCAAAAGTAGGAATACTGTTATGCAAATCGAGGGCCGCTACTAGCTGACCGAGATCATCTTGGTCAATGCCGCTCTCATCTGCCCTATCAGCACTGTTGTTGAGTGATGCAGCCTCGATGTCGCTACCATCATTATTTGGTTGAATAAAGTTTTGTCCTGACATAATAAACCTGAGAGTCAAAAGTGCTGAAATAAAAACTTGTTACATAGCTTCTGTAGGCGCATGTGAGAGTCACACGTTCCCGGTTGACTGTGGGCAAATCAGTCAAAAGCTGCCACCACTACTACATTAGGTCCTGGCGGCAGTCTGGCCTAGCAGGGTAACTAATAAAGATTGCTAGGGAATCCCAGAGATTAATCTAATTACAACCAAATGGTTAATATTGAAATCTCGCCACGGAATCAACTGAAGACAGCACCAGGAGCTAATTGCCAATCAAATCAATAGTTTTGACCTCGGTCTACCTTTATAGGACTTGCTATACAAAAGGAAGGCAGTCTAGCTACTCACACAATCATTAGCCACTGTTAACAATTGTCAACAAAAGCACCTATTTTATGGGTTAAAAGCAAGCCGCATACAGGCTGTATATACAAATTCGAATATCATTTCCATTGCAATGTTAATCAGAGCGAAGGGCAAAAGCGCCACCCTGTCGAGCTTTGCCGTCTCACACCCTAAAATCTATAGTGGCTAAAAACGGCACCGCTAGCCAAACCTATAAAAACTTATATGCAAACCAGTGACATGGGTTTAAGCCGGCGTTGAATAATGAATTCAGGCACTGTGCGTGGCTAGATGTCTCTTTGTCCTCATAAATACTCATGGGGGGTGAGTAAGGAAGTCCTTTATGCGGTCGTCAATGATAGGGGCAGACAATCTGTGGACAACCTATGAGTAATGAAAGCGAAAGTGATAGTCAATGCGACGAAGATGACCAGCAAAAGTCAGATAGTGAGATAGCACCGACCCAGGGCGCAGCTCACGCATTACCGTCACAAACAAACGTTGCCAATTTTTTAAGCCGACTGCGCATCGCGCAGGCTCAAGAATCAAAGGAATCAGAAAAACCAACGGTTCCCGATGTTAACTACGATCTCTCGTTCGCGTATTCCTTCCACTGGGAAGAACCGAGTCGACAGATAAAGGAGGCACTTAAAGTGTTACTGAATCGAGAAAGTGAAAACCAGACAGAAGAAACGGTCAAACTAGCTAAAAGAAAAGCTCAAACCGGAGAGAAACAGCTAAATCAGGCAGCCCTGGAAGCTGCCCGTATCCGCTATTTGCTGGCGATCAATCCCAACACTCCGCCCCCGGTACTTGAGCATCTCACACGCAATGCACCTGTATCCTTGCTCGAGCGCATTGCCGAAAACCCGAGAACACACAGCACAACCTTAGCTCGCCTTGCCACTCATGAAGAGTACGAAGTAAGAGCGGCTGTCTCGGAAAATCTCAATACCTCTATCAAAACAATCTGGAAACTGGCACGCGACACCCATGTCGATGTCCGCTTTAGACTGGCTGAGTGCTACAACGTCCCAATTGCAGTACTCAAAGTGCTAGCCGAAGACGAAAATCCATTTGTCGCGCATCGCGCTCAGGCCACAGTCTGGCGTATCCTCAAAGAAGTTAGCGAATTGCGCACAGCGTAAGTCAATGACTAAAAACAAAAGCTGGACGTAGTTAGCTAGGTCCAGCTTTTGCTTTAATATACTGTCGCCAACTAAAGTCGCAACTACACTAACCCTGGTGGCGCCACTGCTGTCTGAGCAAACGGTTAAGCTCAGCTTGAATCTCACCTACAGCAAACTGTGATTGACGCATGGAAGTTTCTTCCACCTGATCACGGTCGGTGGCAGCTTGATAGTCGAGTGGCTTAATCAAACTCATATGCCATTTGGTAGGCAGTGATGCCAGGTTGAGCGGAAATGGCAGCCAAGGGAAAAATGGCGTAATTGGAAATGCTGGCAAATTGAGAAACTTCGCGGCTTTTTCGAAGTTGGTCAAAATTGGCACCGCTTCATCACAACCAAGAGTGGCTAGAGGAAATATCGGTACGTTTTCTTCAACAGCTGGCAAAATTTTGACCCAGTCAAATACATTTAGTCTGTCTCTGCCCATATAAGGCTTAGCCAGTCCTGGCACGCCTTCGGGGAAGATTGCCACTAATTCGTCTTTGGCAAAAAGACGCTTCATATTGGCTGATGAAAATGGCACAAAACCAAGCTCAACAAGAAAGCTATAAAGGCGCTCGTCTTTAATCCAATCCAGGTCAGCGACTATATGTACGCGACGGGGATTGTGACGGCTGCTCATCAGAGCATAGAGCAACATAAAAGCAGGCCAGGGCAAAAAGCTGCCTGAATTGCCGACTATAAGTGCTGCACCATCACGGGGGAGTTTTTCGAGTCCGTTAAAATCAACCCGCCACCAGTCATGGAAAAGAAAGCTCAAAACCGGCTCTACTCTAGCCAGGACACGCATATCAAAACCATGATAGCGATCTGACTTGGCAGACTGTTTTAAAAAGTCTCGATAGTTGGAAAGAAATTGACTCACGATCTGGTCCTCAGTTACGGTTGTTTTGAGCATATGCTCGGTTGCTAAAAGCTAGTGATCTTGCTTGGGGGCTACTTCTTGTATCTTTTCACCACTCGAAAACAGTGATTGGCGTGATGCCAGCATTTCGTTTACTTCATGTTGAATCTGGTATTGCACTTCTCGAGCCAGCTTATGGACGAGCTTGCGATCGTTTGCGGCTTCTTTGGGGTAATCCAGAGTGATTGGTTTATGGATATGAATTTTCCAGCAAACCGGCAACGGGATTAGATAAAGAGGGAAGGGCAACCAGGGAAAAGTAAGGGTGAGTGGATAAAAAGGCATGCCTATAAAACGCGCAAGCTTTTTGAGATTGACAAACTCTGGATAAATCTCATCGCCACCAAGGGTGGAGACAGGAATGAGCGGTGTGCCAGTCTCAATGGCTAACTGGACAAATCCAGGGTGAAAATCAAGCAAGCGATAACGCTCTCTAAATGGCTTGCCAACCCCTCTTGTCCCTTCTGGATAAATACCAATCAGCTCTTCCATTTCGATGAGCTTCAAGGCATTGGCTCTGGAGGCTCTGACTTGACCGGTTTCGCGCACCCAATCACAAAGACCGGGCAATGTAAAAAACCAGTCTGTAGCCAGATAACGCACCCGACGTGGCTTGGGATGTTGGGAAGTCATGGCCATGGAGATCATGGCGCCGTCCAGGGGCAAAAGCCCTGAATGATTACCCACCAGAATTGCCGCGCCATCACCGGGAATGTTTTCGATGCCTTTGATTTCTACTTTGAAGTAGTCTTCAAATAGAAATCTAAAAAGCGGCTCCCAGAGCGCAAAAGTAGAAAGCGAATAGCCAAACGGATCTTCTTGCCCCTGGTAACGCTCCACATAAGAAGCATTTCTTCGTGCAAACGTTGCCAGCGGATCTTCAGTTAAAAGTCTGGATATTACTGATTTCATACTCAATACCAGAGTTTGCGCCTACTTACGGACAATTTTGCCCACTAACCAGAGGAAGCCAAGCACGCCTGGTCCAAAGGAAAGAATCAGGATAAAGCGCTTGAGCAGGTAGCGCATCAGGCTCTTACCGCGCTCAGATACAGCCTCTCCGTCTTCGGAAACTTCCGAATCGTGCTCTTGTGTGTCAAAATCTTGCATGATTTTCTCCAAAAGTAAGTCTTATTGGGCCTTTTGCCCCCGGGCAAGTGCTGCCAGAAGCTGTCAAAAAGTCAGCTTGGGTATCCTTTTCAAGCGTCAAAAAACTAGTATAAATAGATAAGCTCATAAACTATTTGTCATTAGCCCCTGGCTTAAGAAACATTTACCCTTGACACCCCCACAAGCTCAGCAAGCAATTTGCCAGAAGCGGTGCGATAATTTGACGGTAATCGAATTTAAGGACCAAGTTGATGCAACCAGATTTTGAAAAAATGATGAGCGCTATGGCTAAAGCTCAAGAGCAACTTTTTAAAGTGCAAAACGAGCTTGCCACCCTCAATGTAGAAGGACAGGCTGGCGGCGGAGCTGTCAAAGTCGTCTGCAACGGCGAGTTTCAATTTAAGAGCATCAAAATCCAACCAGATGCAGTCGACATGAGCGATTTGACTATGCTCGAAGATCTGGTTTTGACTGCTATCAACGATGCCTCCAGCAAAGCAAAAGATATCGGTCAACAAAAGATGACTTCTTCAATGAAGGGCATTCCGTTGCCTCCAGGCCTCGGACTCTAAGCAACACTGGTAACTGATGTATTTCACGCCACCTCTTGCAAGACTGATTGAAGAGTTTCAAAAATTTCCAGGCGTTGGGCCCAAGTCGGCTCAACGCATGGCCTTTTTTGTACTCAATATGAGCACGCAGGATGTGGCTAATTTGTCGCGCGTCCTGGTGGACGCTAAAGACAAAGTCAAACACTGCAGTAATTGCTTCCACCTGTCAGCTAACGATCCCTGTGAGATTTGTACCAACGACAAGCGCGATATCAAAACCATTTGTGTTGTCGCTGATAGCCGTGACGTTATAGCACTCGAAAAAACACGCGAATACAAAGGCTCTTACCACGTACTCAATGGACTGATATCGCCCCTGGAAGGTCGTGGTCCAGAGCAACTGCGCGTGCGCGAGCTATTGCAGCGCACAGGCAGCCAGGAGCCAAAAGAAATCATCCTGGCCATCAACCCAACCATTGAAGGCGATGCCACAGTGCTCTATTTGAGCAGCCTGCTCAAACCACTATCAATTAAAATCACACGCATAGCCTTTGGTCTGCCAGTGGGCTCAGACCTGGAATTTGCTGATGAGGTTACATTGACCCGCGCCCTGGAAGGCCGTCGCGAAGTCTAATTATTTAAAGAAGCGGAAAATGCGCGGTGCCAATTTTTCGGCTGATAGCTCTACCAAATCTAGCAATTTGGTGCGCGCTCCATGCTCAACAAAACTGTCAGGCAAGCCGATGCAAGCCACTTCAGCCAGTCTTGTGCGGGTATTGTTTTCGCCTTCCGGTCTAAAATCAACATGAGGAGCTTCTTCGCCAAGCAAACTGAGAGAAGAAGAGAACTCCAGAACAGCAGCACCAAAACCACCGGCAGTCACACCTTCTTCGAGGGTGACGATACGAGTGTCACTGCTATGCAATAGACGGCTCAAAAGCGCTTTGTCGAGCGGTTTGACTGAGCGTGCATTGATAATTGTGGGCATCTGACTGGTGGGTACACCAAGCTTGGTGAGCAAAGGCAATATCTGTTTAGCTGTTTCGACCATGGCTCCAAAAGCCAGGATCACACGCTTTTCATTACCAGGCACCACCACATCCCATTTAGCCAGATCAATTGTTTGATAGGACTCTTCGGGTTTGCTTGAAGCCATGAGAGCGTCTAATTCAGCGGCATTGACTGCCTTATCGCGAGGAAATCTTATGGCAACAGGGCCACTGCTCTCTTTGATCACAGTAAAGACCATATTGCGCAACTCAATTGCGTCTTTGGGAGCGAGCACTTTAAAGTTAGGCACAGAGCGCAGATAAGCGATATCAAAAACACCTTGATGGGTTTCGCCGTCTTCAACCAGTCCGCCTCTATCGATACCAAAGAGTACGGGCAGATTCATGATGGCAACATCATGGATAACCTGGTCCATAGCTCTCTGCAAAAAGGTTGAATAAATCGAAACGACTGGTTTGAGTCCGCATTTGGCCATACCGCCAGCCATTGTCACAGCATGTTGCTCGCAGATAGCAACATCAAAGAAGCGCTCTGGATAAACCTTGCCAAATTTGACCAGACCAGAGCCTTCGGCTGTAGCTGGAGTAATTGCCACCAGATTTGGTTCTATAGCAGCAACATCAATCAGCGCCTGTGTAAATACATCACTGTATGTTTTGGGCTTAGCTTGAGGAGTTACCTCAGCTGGTTCGGTCACTTCGCTAAGGGCTGGCTCCAGAGCAAAGGCTGGTACACCGTGATACTTGATGGCATCAGCTTCGGCAGGGGCATAGCCTTTGCCTTTTTGGGTGATGATGTGGACAAGCTGAGGAGTAGTCTTATCTTTAACAGCATTGAGAGCGTTTATCACTGCCACCACATCGTGACCATCGATTGGTCCGGTGTAGTTGATGCCGAGCTTTTCAAAAACAATGCCCGGTGTCTCAAATCTGTCTTTCGCTTCTTTCTTGACCATTTCAATCAGCTGCCAGACAGCAGGATTGAGCTTGGCTTCATCGAGATGCTCTTCGATAAAGTCGATTTTTTGTTTGATGTCTTTGTAAAAGAAGGTCTCTTTGATGCGCTTCATGTACTGCGAGATGCCGCCCACATTTTCGGAGATCGACATTTCGTTATCGTTGAGGATGATTACCACACCCTTTTGGATGTGTCCGAGGTGATTGATGGCTTCAAGAGCCATACCACCAGTCAGTCCGCCATCACCAATGACTGCTACGATTTTACGGTCTTCTTTAAAATGGTCACGGGCAAGAGCCATGCCTACAGCCAGCGAAATGGATGTGGAGCTGTGACCAGCCACAAAAGCATCGTGCTCACTCTCAAAAGGAGTGACAAAGCCGTTAAGACCCTTGAATTGACGCAGGGTATTAAATCTATTGCGACGACCAGTGAGCATCTTGTGCACATAAGCCTGGTGTCCGACATCCCAGAGGATATGGTCTTTGGGAGTGTTAAAGACTTTATGCAGGGCAATTGTTATTTCGACTACACCCAGATTGCTAGCCAGGTGACCGCCGGTCTTAGCTAGAGAGTGCACGATTTCCTGACGGATTTCGCCAGCGAGGTCGACCAGTTGCTCGTGACTGAGCTTCTTCAACTCACTGGGAGTGAGGACTGCATCGAGGAAAGTGGTCGTAGGCTTGATTAAAGTATGCATGGAATCCCTGAAAGTTGCCGCGCCTCGGGCTTTTCTTGGTCAAATCATAGCAACGATAAGAGGTGCTGGCGCATAATATTTATCACCTTCTTAATACTACCTGCTCCTTACTTGCCAAGCCCCCTGCCTGGCAGGTCTCGGACTATCTGGCGTTTGCGGTATTTATTCACATTGCCGGGAGCATTGGATGCTATTAACATGAGCTAATTTTGATATTGTTGCTTCAGTTTCCACTATAGAGCGCGCCGTCAAAAGCGTGTTGCTGGTTTGGCACAAGACAACCAAATTCCAACCTCAAACCAACACTGGCAAGCGCCAATTTAACAGAGCCACTTTTTTGTACATTTCTTCTTACAAAAACAAAGGAGAGAGCAAAACTCTCTCCTCTGCATGCTGCCTGTTAGCGACTTTTACTTGCTATTGCCGTTAGCCAGCGCTTACGACTTTGTAGGCTTTAGTACCGACGACGACTATGACCTGACGACCGACGGCAAAGTATTTTGCCAAAAGCGGTGCCTGGCGGCTCAGCTCAAAGTAGCGACTGGAGCCAAATGTGATTGTTTCGAGGGACTGACTCTTATAGTCACTATCCACCCAAAAACCATTTGAGTCTTGATAAAAAGTCTTACCTTCCACCGACTTAACAGAGCGCTCGTCTTTGGACAGCTGGCTTACTTCTTTGAGTCCGGCAGTTTTCTTCTCTCTATCTACAGCCGATTTACCAGAGTAGCTTTCGTTTTTAAAAGCCAATCTGACCTTGTCTATGCTCTTAGCCTGGTCCATTACTTGCAGCTGACGTGCACGGCGAAAATCACTGACCACTCCATCATCACTGTGACCCATTTCGGCGGAAGCGTTAAAGCTGCCAGCGCCTGCCATGCCAGGGCGCCTGGGAGCAGGAGCAGGTCCAGTGCCACCGCCTCCTCTAGCACCGCCGCCGCCAATAGAGGCGAGCATTGGAGCGTTTCTATCCAGAGCAGCGCCACGCACTGACGACATGGGTCTAGCCATCGGCATGGGTGTTATGCCATTTGCCAGACGATGATTTTCGCTTGGATCTGTCACCAAAAATGATGTGTAGTTGGTGATGATGCCATGCTTTTTAGAGAGTGCCACAATCTCGTCGATAACTTCGCGAGTATCGCCATTGGACTGGGCTACCTCGGTCAAATAGCCAATGCGGCGCATGGCCCAGAGCCTGGCAAGATGACTGGAGCCAGGTTCGGCCTCAGCAAATTGCAGCGGAAAACTAAAAGCCTTACTGACGCCACTGACTTTGCCTGTGATATTGACTGAGGCACTGCCAGCGCCTTTGTAGCGACCAAGCAATAACAACTGATTGCCAGCAAAAATATCTTTGACCTGACGGGGATAAACATCTTTGACTGTGACACCGTTATAACTGATTTGTACGTCAGAGAGCACAGGTGCCTTAATCTTTTCGTAAAAGGCAGCGAGAGCCACTTCCAGCGACTCACCAGGTTCTAAAAACTGACTGGTCCCATGGTTATCCGACGATAGCTTGTTGAGCAAACGTGTGTTGACGTCATAACCAACACCAAAATCAAACAGTCTAATCTCTTTGTTTGTAATGGTCTTCAAAATACCAGCTTCTGTGGTCTCGCCTACAGTCGGCTCACCATCGGTCATCATCACAAGATAAGCCGGTCTTTCTGATTTTTCGCCGGGCTTAAATAAACTGGCTCCGGTCTTGAGTGCGTCACCAATATTGGTACCACCACGAGGCTCCAGGTCATCGATAAAATCAACAGCAAGACGCTTGTTATCGGTGGTGGCTGGGACCAATGCAGAGCGGAAGCTATCGGCATCAGTGTTAAAAGGGACGATACCAAATCTATCGTTTGGAGCAAGAGATGTGACTACATATTTGAGCGCTTTTTTAGCTTGCTCCATTTTTTCGCCCTGCATCGAACCCGATGTATCAGCGACCAGGACTATATCTTTACCAATGGCCAGTGTATTTGACTTCATCGGTGGTGACAGCGACAGCAAAAAATATCCATCCTCTCCGCCAACTTTATGAGTCAGCACATTAGCTGCCATGTCTTTATCCGACAGGCTGTAATAAAGGAGGAAGTCCTTATCCTGCAATGTATTGCTCTGATTAAAAGCAATCTTTGAGCGGTGCGTTTCAGGACGTTCGATTTTGACTGTATGCGATGGTGACCAGATGGTGCGCACCGATTGCTTGCCGGTCAATTTGACAGTTACTTTAGTGTCATCAACCGGTCCATTAGAAGCCTCGGCATCACCCTTGAGGGGGAATCTATACTTAACCAATCCGTTTTCGGCTTTGAGCAGCTGTGTATACTCCAGCTCGACTTTTTTGGTGCCATGGGCAGGAATGGGAAATATGCGCGCACGCACAGTTTTGTAGTCGGCATATTCCAGTAGACCAGGGTCGATCATCTGACGCACAATCGCTTCGTACTGGCTGCGCGCTTCACTGGCTTCTAATATTTTGCCTTCCACCGGTTTGCCATCTATATGGAGTGAAAAACTGGAAAAGGTCGTGTCTTCAGGCAATGGAAAGAGATAAGTACCAGCCAAATTTTGATCAGAATCATTGGTGAAAGTCTGGGTTATATAGGTTTTAGCCACCTGATCGGTGATTTCAACCTTTATATCTTGAGCTTGCAAATGCAGTCCCACCGAAACCCCACCTCTTAATATGGGAGTGGTGGGACGACCGGGAGTAATTGGTCTTACTGGAGGACGCCCGATGCCCACAGGCACGCCCACGCGTCCGATACCAGGGATACCGTGAAAAGCCGGGTCAACCATAATAAAGCCCGCCGCATTGGCCGGCTTAAATAAGCCTGGTAAGAGCGAAAGTGCCAGTAGACCGATTATTTTGCTTGATATTTTCATTGCCCAATCTCTATGCCAGTAATCGCCGGGTTATTTGCCTTTTCCAATGTAGCTTTTATGCAGCCCAAATAATGCCAGGTATGTCAGGGACTCCACCTAGGGTATAGCGATTGATTTACCCGGGGTAATTACTGAGCCTGGCCAGATGGCGGATTACTAGGCTTTTTCCTAGACATTTGAATTCCGCGCCAAGCTAGACTAATCTTGAGGCTGTAAACCTGATTCAGTCTTTCCGAGAGAGGAAAGAAATGCGGCTTAGCCTGGCGCCTTTGAAGCGCCTTTTGCCCAAATCAATAGATATCCGCCAGTCAAAGGCCCTCAATAGAGACGGTCTGCTTTTTGAGCGCCTGTTTTGGGGCGCTCTCTCTGGCGGTCTAGCGACAATACTCTTTGCTGAATCCCCGGTTTTGGACACAATGGAAATGAATCTCCTGGAGTGGCGCTATAAGACAGGATATGAACTGACAAGAGCATTTGCCAGTTTAAATCTTGCTCCGGCTAGCGCTGTCAACCAGGATATAGTGCTCCTCACCTATGACGATGATGATCAGTTTGATCTTGAGCAAGAAAGCGATGACGCGCTGGCTCAACCTATCCAGGGTGTGTTGGCTAGTCTAGTGTCCACAGTGGAGCAAGCCAGCCCGCTACTGGTAGTACTGGATCTCGATTTGCGAGGCAAAGCATCGCCCCAGCTGGTCAAAGAGTTGAGACAGTATCGCAACAATATAGTACTGGCTCTCTCAGGCAGTCTCGACAATCCCAACGACCTGCCCTCGCCTGAGCTGCGTAAAAGCGTACTTAAGTGTGCCTTTGACCATGTCATACAGGAGCAAAACGGGCTCACCTGTCGCATGCCAATCTCTCCCAATATGTTTGGCTCGACCCCAGGCAATCCCTACGCCAACCAGGACAATAGCGCGCTCAATGCCGCTCTCAATTTTGAATCCTTTAATAACAATGATGCGCCTTATCAAAATGAAGTGATTGAGTCTTTGCCCGAGGTAGTGGCACCGCTCATGGCAGCGCGCGTGGGGGTAGGACCGTCGCGCCTCAAAGTCTCGGACTTTACAGCCAGAGAATTACCCATCTATATAAAATTTAGCGGACAGGAATACAACACCTATAAAGCCCGTGACGTAATAAGCGGCACAGTCAACTCCAAAGTATTTGCCGACAAGGTAGTTTTGATTGGCACAAACTTTAGCCAGAAGGTAGACAATACGCCAAGGGTGCGCACCCCGCTTAAACACAAAGTGCCAAGCATTTATATCCAAGCAGAAGCAATCAATACACTGACTCGCAATGAAGCGATTCGCTCTTTTCCTAGAGACATATTGCACCATATCTTGCTTTTAATCGGCGGAGCTCTAGGTGCGCTCTCGTCGGCTCTCACCATGGGCAGACGCACTACAGCCTTTTTGACCACGGCTATGATCCTTATATCGATGACCCAGATAGCCTTTATGGTACTTAATTTGCACATCCCGGTGATGCCACTACTGGCAGTACTAATGATGACCTATATTTTTGGTACGCTTATCTATCTAGATACCGACTTGCGGCTGCGCAACAAAGAGCTTGCTATCGCTCGTGAGACTATGCAAGTCAGAGCCGAAGAAGAAAGACAACGTATTGCCGAAGACCTCCATGACGAAACGCTACCAGCACTGTCGGCAGTGGCACGGATGGCGGACCGCCTGGCCCAAGAAAACAGCGAAGCCGAAACTCCCAGAGTAATGCGCGAAAAACTGGACGGAGCAATATCAGAGATGCGTCGGGTGATAAACGACCTGCACCCATCCGTACTAGAAACCATGGGCTTCAAACCAGCGCTCGAAAACCTCCTGGCCATTCTCGAACGTGAAAGCGATATCCACTGTGAGTTTATTGACGGCGATGGCAAAGACGAATATGACATAAGCGAATTTACCCGTTTGCAGCTTTACCGTATTGTCCAGGAATCAATCAACAATGTGCAAAAACATAGCAAAGCGACATCCGTTAAACTGTTAATAAAGCAAGATGAAAGCCTGCATATTGATATCATCGACAATGGTCGTGGGATGGATCATGTGCAGGTCAAAATCAACAGCAAAAATTCACATGGTCTGGTCAATATCAGACAAAGGGCTCAGTTAATTGGCGCTCAAGTCGAATGGAAGAAACCAAAAGACTACGAGACCGGTACCCAGGTAAGCCTCTCAATTACAACAAGCAAAGACTAAAAAGGTGGACAAAGGATGAGTATCTTAATTGTTGACGATGAAGAAAGAGACCGCACCTGGCTCAAAAATCTTCTCTCCAATAATCTCGCTCAGGAGATGTCTATTACCGAGGGCAAAGACGGCACCCAGGCTGTTGAGTTGGCGAGCAAACTAAAACCAAAACTAGTCTTCCTCGACATAAAAATGCCCAACTTGTCGGGTATCAAAGCTGCCGAGCTAATCCTTAAGCAGCTACCAGAGACGGGAGTAATAATGCTCTCCAACTTTAGCGACGAAGTCTATGTCAGACAGCTCTGGAAAGTCGTGCCCCCCAATGGTGCCTTTGGTTATGTCCTCAAAAGCGCTAGTGACGAGCAAGTAGTGGAAGCAGCCAGAGCCGTATTATCAGGAGACTGCTGGATCCATCCAGGTATCGCTAGAGTTATTCAGCGCACTCAAAACAGAGCCACCTCTCTGACACCAGCTGAATACGAGGCACTGGTCTGTATCGCCCTGGGTATGACCGACCATGCCATCGCCAAAAGGCTCTACCTCACCGAAAAAGCGGTCCAATCCAGACTCAAATCGCTCTATGCCAAACTGGCAATACCTGGTCGCAGTGAATCACACGAAACCGAATTTAACCAGCGCTGTCGAGCAGTCTATCTAGCCAACCGACGCGGTCTTATCAACCAGTCCGAGCTAGACGATTGGGAATCAAAATTGCAAGAGAACAGATCCGACGTCAAATCGTCAACTTGAGTACAAAAAGGCTAGTCATGTACGACATCTCCCAAACCAAAACTATCGGTCATATAACTCGCCTTGAGAGGCTCAGCCTCTCCTGGGCGCTCGCCCTTACTGCCATCGTATGTAGTGCGGGCCAGAGCATGGCGTTTGATAAAGACCAGAGCAAAAGTAAGGCTACTTTTGTCAGCGACAAAAAAATCAAGCCAATCGCCATTGTTGCCACCAATGCCTCTGACAAAGTAGAGATAAGTCAGGCCGAAGCCGGACTGAAGCTGCTTATCAATATCTTTAATAGATTGGGCAATGAGCCACAGCTTGCTCTCAAAAACGAATTGCAAAGTCGCAGTGGCGATATGCGCATCGACAAAAAGCAAATGGTAGCAAACGCCTCTCAGTTTGGCGGCAGTGGTGGCGCACTGGACCAGGATGGCATCAATAGCAATATGCTGGTCAGCAACACCGATCCGGCTCTGGCCATCAGACCGCAAGGCAGTCGCAGACTCAACGTGGGTCGGGCAGTGTTAAATAAAACAGTACCTGTAGATAGCATTGCCATAGCCATGGCAAAGGAAGAACACAAACCATACGCTCGCCCCATGCTAGCCGAAAAAGCCGGAGGCAAAGCCTCAAGCGCTGCTGCCAGTGGTATGTCAGCAGACTACTCCAAAGTAGCCAGTCTCAAAAGTGCAGATGAGGGCTTTAGCGATCAAGAAAAATCACTTGATGTACAAGCCAATAACGTCAAAAAAACCAGTCGCTCTGAGGAAATCGCTGCCAACAGACGCAAGCAAGTAGCCATCCCTTATCTAGCGGGAAGTAACAGAAGCACAATTGTGCCACTCCAGGATCAAAATCATATCCGTGAGTTTAAAGGTGAAGTCGGTCTGCAAACCCTGGATGATGCCCCAAAAGTCAACGACTATCGCGCTACCGGTTTTGTCGGCAGCAAAGAAGTGACTCTCGGTGAATCAGACGCTGGTATCATCCGACCCTCGGAGCAACCAGGACTGTTTAAATATGTCAAAGAACACAAACAACAGCAATTGCCCAGCGACATACCGCGTGATGCCTTAGCTAAAGACAGTATGCAAACAGTCAAAGCAAAAGGCGACCTGCAAAGCATGCCAGTACCGGCATCGGCGGCCCCTGCCGCCTTGCCACAAAGTAGCATAGCCTCAAGAGCAAACAGACAGAGTGCCCGCTACAACTACGAGCCAAATAGCTATGGTGTGGCTGACAAAAAATCCAAAAGCAGCTTTAATGCACCACCACCGGCAGTGTCATCAGAGTCACTGGGTCGCATGAGACAATCATCTTATAGTGTCAACCAGGTAGCATCACCACTGGTGGCGTTTTTGCCCCCCAGCACCATCCGCGGCATCAGCGGACTGGCACTGGGCTCCAAAGAGAGCGACACCGTAGCCTATTTTAAAGAGCGCGGCAAATCCAAAGTAACAGACAGCCATGGCTGGAAAATCTACACTCTACTCAATAGCGACAACACCATTGCACTGCAAGCATACGTACATAACGGTTTTACAGAAGCGCTGAGAGTATTCCAACCAAACTTTGTGCCCTCATCTATAGGTGTGACAATTGCCGATGATCTGAGCGAAATGAAAAGCAAGTTTGGCGAACCCTCTTTTATCCTGGAAGAACCAAGAGCATCAGACGAAGGCACTAAAGTCATGGCCAAAAACTATGTCTACCCTTTAAGTCAGCTCGGCTTTCAATTAGCCAGACCGGTAAGCGATGCTAAGCCCCAGATAAAGTCAGTGCTGCTTTTTAGATACTTATAGTTTTTTCATTTTAAAGGAGTAGAGCCTACGTATTTACCCCTCATGACATCCACCCCTGGGCGTGGTACTGTCCTGCCATACCACCTGGCGAGGCGTTAAATGAAGCAACATGAATTTGAAGAGCCTGCAAAAGCAGCTCTAGCCGACAATAATGTGGCCGCCCATGGCAAATGGCTAGAAGATCTAGCGACACCTCAGAAGGTCAATTTTGACCAGTCAAAGTCCGGCGATGCCGGAGCCATAAAAATGGCACAGGCAGGCAATGTCCCCGATGAGCCCGAAGAAGAGACCGAAGCTCACGAGGCTGGAGCGCAAAAGAGCATAGCCGAACAGCTCCTGGCAGAAGACCCAAAAAATCTTGGACAAGGTCTGAAGACAATGCAAGGCTTGACCGAGCAGTTTGCCTCAAGCCCGGAC
Source organism: Candidatus Obscuribacter sp. (assembly GCA_016718315.1). Lineage (GTDB taxonomy): Bacteria > Cyanobacteriota > Vampirovibrionia > Obscuribacterales > Obscuribacteraceae > Obscuribacter. The sequence continues at coordinate 283,249 of JADKDV010000002.1, forward strand.
AAAGCCAAAGCCTTGACCCAGCTGAGAGATGGCTTTGAAGGCGCAGTCAAACAAACCGATCAAGACTTTGAAGCAGTAAAAAAGAACTTTGAGTCTGAGCGCAACAAAATCAAGCCCGTGCTGGAGCCAAAACTAGAAGCCCAGGCTAAAGCCGAAAAAGCCTTTGGTGATGTCTTTGGTAAATTGCCTGAGCCAGAACAAAAACGGATGCAATGGCTGTTAACTGGCTACAAAAACGGTGCTAATAGCAAAGAGTTTGATGCAGCTATTGCCAAAGAAGTAGGCAAACATCCTGGTCTGATGCAGAGTTTTAACAACCTCAATAAGTCCACAAAAGAGCTTGAACCTCTGGTAGAACAAGTCAAAAAACTCAAAGAAGGTCTCGATAACGCAGCCAGTGAGCGTGCCGCTGGACGCATGGTCTACAGTCAGGTACTGACTATGGGCGGCGACCAGGAGCGGGCCAAACGGATGGAGCTGGAAGGTCGTGCCTTGATCATGGGCGTGCCCCTATCTCAGGTAGACGAGCTTGAGAAGCGCATGAAGAAACCATAGATATTTTTGCTTACTTATAGGGCTGCTAATATAGCAATTATATTTAGCGCCCTAAAAGGAGAGCAAAATTAGCGCCTTTAACCTGCTTGAAGACTACAAGCGACTGCCCAAAGCAGAATTGCATCTGCATATAGAAGGGACTTTTGAGCCGGAGCTGATATTTAGCCTGGCGCAAAAAAACAATATCGCTCTCAAATATAAATCAGTCGAAGAACTGAGACAGGCCTATCAGTTTAGTGACCTGCAATCGTTTTTGGACATTTATTACGCTGGCATGTCTGTGCTCAGGGACGAGTCAGACTTTACTGAGCTAGCCAACGCTTATTTTGCCCGGGCTCAGGCAGACGGTGTCGTCCATGCCGAGTTATTTTTTGACCCTCAAGCTCATACCAGCCGTGGCGTCAGCTTTGAAACAGTAGTAAACGGTCTAGACAAAGCAGTCAAAGCTGCACAAGCCACCTATGGTTTATCTAGCTCACTAATCATGTGCTTTTTGCGCGACATGTCCAGCCAGAGCGCCATGGAGACCCTTGAGCTGGCCATCCAGCATCAAGACAAAATCCAGGCGGTGGGACTCGATAGCGCTGAGCGCGGCAATCCACCATCTAAATTTACGGCAGTTTTTGAGCGCGCTATTGCCGCAGGCTTTTTGACAGTGGCTCACGCTGGTGAAGAAGGACCGCCCGAATATGTCACCGAAGCTCTCGACAAGCTCAAAGTAAGTCGCATCGACCACGGTGTACGCAGTCTCGAGGACGACAAACTGGTAGCACGTCTGGTCAAAGAGCAAATACCTTTGACAGTGTGCCCTCTTTCCAACCTCAAACTCAAAGTAGTCCAAGAGCTCAGTCAGCACAATCTCAAAAAAATGCTCGAGCTGGGCATCATGGCTACCATCAATAGCGACGACCCGGCTTATTTTGGCGGTTATATTAATCAAAACTACTTTGAAGCTGCCAGAGCCCTTGCCCTAACTGATGAACAAATCATTAGACTGGCGCAAAACTCCATCCACGCCTCTTTTATAGACAAACAACAAAAGCAGATTTATCTGGACTCGATCGCCAAACAATTTAGCCTGGCAAGCAGTTAAAATAGCTCTATCAACATTAACTGCCTGCAAAACAGGCGAGAGCTAAACTTTGGAGACCTACTTACCTCTTTACTTGCGGCACAGGCCTCAGACCCTCAGTCAACTGGTGGGTCAACGCTCGGTTGTGCAAACTCTCACCAATGCTATCGACAACGATCGTATTGCCCATGCTTATCTTTTTACTGGTCCCAGAGGTACAGGCAAAACCTCCAGTGCTCGCATTTTAGCCAAGTCACTCAACTGCGAAAAAGGTCCAACAGCACACCCCTGCATGGTTTGCACCATGTGCACCGAAATCAAACAGGGCATTTCGCCAGCTGTAATGGAAATCGACGCCGCTTCCAATAACTCGGTGGATGATGCCCGAGTCTTGATTGAACGCGCTCCACTTGTGGCTCAGGGTGGCAGATTTAAGCTTTACATCATCGACGAATGTCACATGCTGACAAAAGAAGCTTTTAACGCTCTCCTCAAAACAATCGAGGAGCCGCCGCCCAAAGTCATTTTTATCCTGGCTACCACCGAAGAACATAAAGTGCCGCCGACTATCATCAGTCGCTGTCAGCGCCTCATGTTCAAACTGGTCAGCCATCAGGATTTGACTGAGCACCTGCGCAATGTCGCGACCATGGAAAACATCAATATTGACGATGAAGCGCTGGCTCTCATTGCCAGACGCTCAGGCGGCGGTATGCGCGATGCTATGGGGCTTTTAGACCAGGCCAGCCTGCTTGCTACTCCCCAAAACCAGTCGGAGTACAAGATCTGCTCACACTACTGGGGGCCATCGACGAAGATGTCCTGATGGAAATTAGCAGCGGATTGAGAGACCGTGATGGCGAGCGCGTCCTCACTGCTGTGCATAGCCTGCTAGCCCAGGGGCGTGAACCATCCCTGGTGGCACTGGAATTATCCAAACATTTTCTCAATATGACCAAAGCGCTCCATCTGGGCAAACGCACAGGCAAAGGAGACGGCGAAGAATCTGTCCTGGCAAAGCTTATCTCGGGCTCGAGCAGCTATATCGAGAGCATCCTCAAAATGGCGCCTGAGTTTGAAGGCTACGAGCTGACCCAGATGGTCGAACAATTAGACCGCATGGAGCAGACTCTGAGACGCTCGACGCAACCAGCCCTGAGCCTGGAAGTAGGGCTTTTGTCACTTTGTCATCGTCAGGAAATCCATCTTGTAAAAGATCTAGTCAGCCGTATCGAAGAACTAGAGCGCGCAATTGCTGGTGGAGCGATGCCGACTGCTCGCTATCAACAAGCGCCGGCCAGCCACAGCCAGCCAACTCAGTCTCCAGCTCAAGCTCAGGCTCAAGCTCCACCTCAAGCACCAGCTCCGGCGCCAAGACCAGAGCCAAGGCCTGAGCCAAGACCCGAACCAAGATCTGAACCAGCACGGGAACAGCCACAGGCAGCACCTCAGCCTCAACCAGCGCCTCAGGCTCCCGCAGCACAAGCGCCAAAACCAGCGTCCCCACCAGCACCAGCAGCAGGCGGGGGTGAGTCTTTTGAGAGCTCGGTGCCCTTGGCTGAAGTGGATGAATTCTGGTCCAATATGCTCGAAGAACTCAAAACCGCCTCTATTCCAACCTTCAGCTTGGTTTCGCAATTTGGCTTTCCCCTGGCTCTGCGTGACAATGAGCTAGTCATTGGCGTCTTAAAAGAAACTTTCCAAAAGACGCTGGAAGGCAAAGCCGAGCATATTAAAGCTGCTTCCAAGCGCATCCTGGGCAAAGAGCTCTTTATCAAAGTAAAAGTGCAAACCGGCGAAATCAAGCCGCATGTCTCTCCTAAATCCTCACCGCCACAGGCTCGTGAAGCAGCCCAGAGCGCTCCTGATTTTGAGCAAGCGCGCCCTCAGCCAACCCCGAGAGAGCCAGTGAGCGCACCAAGCTCAATATCCGACTATGACGAAGATGATTCTGAACCCGAGCCGGCAGCGGCAGTAGCCAATCTCAACAGCCAAAGCCCTGAGCCCCGCCCCAAACGAGTAGATGGCAAAGCGTCCAATATCCCGCCGCCCGAAACCGGCGAACAACTGATGGTTAAGGAAGCCTACAGACTTTTTGAGGGGCCTGGCTCCCGCTCAATCGGCTAGTATCCTTTGACAACAGTAAAGTGCGATTGGTGACTATCACTGTCATTGTCGTAAAAATCGGATAGGTCGAGCCTGCACTGTTGCAGGTGGGCCTGGGCTAGCGACACGTCAAGGGGACTTGAGGTTAAATCATCGACCCTGGCATGGGGCGGTCCCTTGCGGCAAAAAATGAGAAGGTCAGCAATTTTGTCCGGCTCCCCGATTACAAGAGCCTCCACTGAGCCATCCTCACAATTGCGCACAAAACCGCTAAGCCCCAACTGTTGGGCTTTTTGCAATGTGCTCTGGCGATAAAAGACGCCCTGGACGCGACCTTTAACTTTGATGTGGACAAACTCTAGCTTCATCCTTCTTTCTCTCTTTAACATTTTCAATAAACATGACAGGTTAACCGGCTACAATGAAGAAATCAATTTTAGTAAGCCTAAAAAGGGCACGTCACTAGAGACGGAGAGAGCAAGGCAGAAGTGGCGCCAGAAGCGGAAAATCAAGAAGAACTGACCCTGGAAAAGGTGGATGTGGCAATCAAGGCTGTCAAAGCCGATGACCACGACTTAAATCCTTTTACCGTGGCTCGCGTCCTGGGCATAGCGCCAGAGCTCTTATTTGAAAGCAAAGAGTTTATGGGCCGGCTTATTGAAGCGCGTCGCAAGTCTCAAGGCGATAGTGCTACTTACTCCATGGATAGCGAACTCTTACTAAAAGTCAAAAATCTCGAAGAAGAAATGGCCAAGTTGATTGACATCAACCAAGAGCTATACGACCGTGGCAGCGCCCTGGAAGACCAGGTCATAACCATGGAGACTAAAATCACCGATCTTGAGCAAGAAGCCGAGACTCTGGCGATGCAACTGCAAAACTCCTGGCATCTTGGCTATAACAAAGGTCTTAGCGACGGCAAGCAAAAGAGTGAGGCTAAAAGCGAAGTGGTGGCTGCCACTTTGGATGAGCCCAAAATTGGCCATGTCACAGTTGAGCATGAGCCAATCATCATGGAGTCAGAAACTCTAACAAGCAAACCGCAAGAGTCAAAAGCGGCAGAATCTGAAGACGAAAAATCTAGCTCTATCACAGAAGAACAAAAACCACTGGAACTCAAAGCCAAAGAAAAAGGCGAGGACAGTGCCCCAGTCATAGACGAAGAAATCACTGCCACTGGCGATCAGGCTGTAGTAGACAGCCAGCAAGCAGCTGCCTATAACGACCGCATCTACAATGTGGTGCATTCTAGTTTTATGGGCAACGAAAAAGAAAACTATTCAAGCTTTAGCTGGAAAGAAATAGAAACTGTCTATCAGTACAGCACAGTTGCCGGCAGACCAAATATCAATCTCTATTTTGAGCCATTTGCCTCTGCCCCAAGCCAAAACGACGAAGAAGAACAAATTCAGGCTCAGCCAAAAGAAGAAGAAAGTCTTGCTGTTCTGGCGGCAGCCAAAAACAATAATGAAGCACCGCTCGACCACAAAAACAATATCAACGCCAAAACCGGTCCTCTGCCAGCTTTTCAGGCGACCGAGCAAAAAGCCGAAATCGAAAAAATGCTGGCAGCCAATCAAAACGAAACTCAACCGATTCCAGGTGCAGCAGCTTACTTCCAGGCTAAAGAAGCAGCCGAAAAGGCCAGCAAGGGCTATATCAAAGCCGATGAGCTACCAGACGATGGTATTGATTCGCCGTCGTCGCTCTTCAACGATTTGTCATCTAACGCGCTGACAGGCGGACTTTTGAGCCATGTCGATTTTGGACCGCCAGAGCCCCTCACAAACCAACCCGAGACAAAAGCCCAAATGCCTGCAGAGCCAGCCTCGCCCCAAAACCTGAGAGAAACTAGCGATAGCGCACCAGCTATAAAATCAAACGACTTTGAGACGGCTACTTTTGACAGTATGGACGCTCTCAAAATCGATGATAGAGTCGATGAACTAGACCTCGACAAAATGGATATGTTTGAAGGTCTTGAAGACATCGACGAGATTGCTCAAATCGAAGTAATTGAGGACGTCGTGTTGCCCGCAACCGAAGCAGCATCGACCAAAACCACTAGTGAGACAATTGACAAAAGTGGCGCTACCGCCGGTGGTGCAGCAGTCAGTGGCGAAGATCTGAGAAACTTGATCAAAAACCGTATCAAGCAAGCTGATGAATCACAAACACTGCAAGCGATGCCAGCGCCCCAGGCAGCAGGTGGCGACGCAGCCCTGGACAACTACGGCAAAATCGATGCAGACGCTCTCAAAGCCGGTGCTCGCAATAAATTTGTAGGCGGCAAAGCCAGTACTGGTGCACAGGACGTAGCAGAAGCCCCCGCGCCCGCCCTGGCTGCTCCACGAGTAGTGCCGCCAGAGATACGTAAACATTGCATGATCCTGGGTGTAAGACCAGAAGAGTTAACAGTAAAAATAGTTGTGGACGCGTGGAAACGCGAAATGTCTCAACCCGGAGTACACCCCGATACCGGCGGTGACACCGAGACCGCCATCTATCTCAACAACGCCAAAGTCGAACTGGTGAAGTGGATAGAAGCTCAAGCTCCCAAACTCGGCAAAAAATTTGGAGGACAAACAGGCGTCAAGCCTCAAGAGTCCGGTAAGCCGTTTATCATGGGACAAAAGAGCGACAAAAAAGAACCAGATAAAGGACCTGGAAAAGGGTCTAAATAAAAAGTAGTAAGCAAGTAATCATGTCAAAACCAACAGTCGTCATCGTAGGACGTCCCAATGTAGGGAAATCTACATTTTTCAATCGCTGCATTCAGGAAAAACATGCCATCGTCGATGATGTGCCGGGAATCACCCGCGATCGCATCTATCGTGAGGCTGACTGGAATGGCCACGACTTCCTGCTTGTTGATACCGGCGGTATCATGCCCAATGAAGGCAAAAGTTTTGAACCAATGACCAAAGAAGTCCTCGACCAGGTCAAACAAGCTCTTTTGCAGGCTGATGTCATTGTCTTTATGGTGGATGGTCGCGAAGGTGTTACAGGAGCCGATGAAGAAGTAGCCGGTATAATCCGTCGCGCAAAAAAACCGACAATACTAGCGGTCAATAAAATTGACTCGATTAGAGAACATAACAACATCATGGAGTTTTATGGTCTCGGTGTAGGCGACCCGATGCCTCTATCAGCCATGACCGGAGCTGGCAACGTCGGCGATTTGCTCGATGCCATAGTCAAACATTTCCCCGAGGGTAGTGCTGTCCGCAAAGGCACTCCCAGTAAAAAAGAGTTTGTCTATAACGATGATCTCGAAGAAGAACAAATTGACACCAGAGATCCCGCCACATGCCCAATCTCTATTGCCATTGTGGGCCGCCCAAACGTAGGTAAATCGAGTATCACAAACGTCCTTTGCGGTCATCAACGCTCGATTGTTTCAGCTGAGCCTGGCACCACCCGCGATGCTGTTGATACCACCTTTTTGATGCATGGCCGTGAGATCACGTTGATAGATACCGCTGGTATCAGACGCAAATCGCGTGTTGACTACGGCGTCGAGGCCTTTAGCGTGGTGCGCTCGCTCAAAGCAATCAGCCGAGCAGATGTCGTAATCATGGTGCTGGATGCTGGTGAAGAAATCACAGATCAAGATCAAAAAATCGCCTCCAAGATTGAAGAAGCCGGTAAAGCGGCAGTAATAGTAATGAATAAATGGGACCTGATCACAGATAGATCATCGACCACCATGAATACATTTACTGAATTGCTCAAACGTGAGTTGCGCAGCCTATCTTATGCCGAAGTACTATTTACCAGTGCTCTCAACAAACTGAGAGTGCAAAAGATAATAGAAGCGGCCGAAAGAGCTTTTGCCGAATCATCCAGACGGGTGACTACCGGACTGCTCAATCAAATAGTCAACGAATCAGTGGCACTATCGCCGCCTCCAGCCAGCAAACGCGGCAAGCGGCTAAAAGTCTATTACTCCACCCAGGTATCGACTAACCCGCCGACATTTATCCTCAAAGTCTCCGATGCCAAATTAATGGCCAAAAACTACGAGACCTACCTTGAGCGTAAACTGAGAGAATCATTTGGTTTTGTAGGCGCACCACTAAGAATCGTAGCTCGCTCAAAACGAGAGCCCTAATAGGAGTCGGACATGCTCTCCTTTATTTTTCAGGTTTTGCTGGCCTATGTCATAGGCTCCATACCGACAGGATATTGGGTAGGTAAGGCTAAGGGCATTGATATCCGCAAAGTCGGCTCAGGTAGTACCGGAGCCACAAACGTATATCGCAGCGTCAGTAAAGCTGCCGGCATCTTTGTTATGGTGGTTGACTTGCTAAAAGGCTACCTGCCAGTTATTGGCTCTATCTATTTGAGCAAAAATCTAGCATTCGAAGTCGGTCCTATCTCCTATGGCGTCAGCGACCTGACACCAGTAGCAGTAGCACTGGCTACTATCATTGGACACAGCAAGTCAATCTTTTTGCAGTTTACTGGCGGCAAAAGTGCTGCTACAGGTCTTGGCACCATGATTGCCCTTTGCCCTCCAGCCGGTGGTCTTACTTTTGTCACATGGCTTTTATTGGTTTTCACTTCCAAGTATGTCTCTCTGGCTTCGTTCTCATCTTCGGCGATAAATGTTCTTTATTTCTGGCTGTTTCATGCCCCTACCGCTTTTGTTATCTACAGCGCTCTGGGCTCTCTTTACGTGATCATTCGTCATAAGAGCAATATCCAGAGACTGTTAAACGGTACTGAGCCCAAAATCAGTGGCAAAGCAAAACCTCCTGAGGCTAAGGACACAAAATGAAAACGCCAAAAGCATTGACCAACCTCTGGCGTGAGCGCATAATCCTGGCTTTGCTGCCATTGCTTTTGCCTGTCTTGCCGGCCCAGAGCGCACCGACTGCCAGCGCCACCACTGCTACCACCACCACAAACGCGCCCATCAAAAAAATCCCTTCTGAGCTAACCCGCGAAGAAGAGCTAAATATCAGCATCTACAAGAGCGCCAACCGCGCTGTCGTCAATATTTCGTCAGTAGCATCTGCCGAAGAATTGATGAACAATGTCATGCCCACCGAAGGCTTTGGTTCTGGCATCGTGCTCGATAGTCAGGGCTATATCCTCACCAATCACCATGTCGTCAAAGGCGCTGAGCATCTGCAGGTGACACTCTATGACGGCTCCAATACCACTGCTAATTTGGTCGGCTTTGATCCTCATACTGATTTAGCTGTAATCAAAATCACGCCGCCCAAAGGCACCGCGTTGACCAGTATCCCCTTTGGTGACAGCTCCACTCTTGAAGTCGGTCGTCGCGTCCTGGCTATTGGTAATCCTTTTGGTTATGACCGCACCTTAACCACTGGCATAGTCTCGTCTCTAGGGCGCACCATCAAAGCTGAGAGTGGTCGTCTGATAAATGGCATCATCCAGACAGATGCCGCTATCAATCCAGGCAACTCTGGTGGTCCACTGCTTGATCTCAATGGCCGTGTAATTGGCATCAACACTGCAATTTTTAGTGGCACAAGACAATCTTCTGGTATCGGCTTTGCCATTCCCATCAATATAGCTAAAAACATCATCCCTCAACTAATTGAGTTTCACAAAGTGCAGAGGGCCGATTTGGGACTGGAAGTCATGCAAGATGAAGGCAAAGGTCTGAGAGTCTTGCGTGTCACCAAAGGTGGAGCGGCCAACTTAGCCGGTGTAATGGGACCCAAAATCTTACTCTTTACTTATGGAGACCTGGAATGGCGCCAGGTTGAGCGCGGCACGGCGGACTTAATAACAGCCGTGGACGGCATCGAAGTCAAAAGTGTAGATGCTCTCATGTCCTATGTAGAGAGCAAGAAACCTAACCAAGTGGTTACACTGACGATAATTAGAGCCAACCGTGTAATGAAAATTCCAGTAAAATTAACAGTCGGTGCCAGTGATTGATTGCCCGGCAATCTAAGTAAAGCGGAGTTTACCTTGTCAAGAATCCTCGTTATTGAAGACGATATGGCTATTTCTGAATTGGTGAAGATCAATTTGGAACTCCTGGGACACCAGGTGGTCACCGCGCCTGACGGCATTAAGGGGCTGGCCATGGCCCAGCAAAACGCTCCAGACTTGATAGTCCTGGATGTGATGATGCCGGACCTGGACGGATTTACCGTTTGCCAGCGTTTGAGACAAAACCCCAAGACCAACAGTATTCCGGTCTTGATGTTGACTGCCTTGAGCACCACCAAAGACAAAGTAGCCGGCTTTGACGCCGGAGCAGACGACTATCTGCCCAAACCATTTGACACACCTGAGCTGCAAGTAAGAGTGCGCGCTCTTTTGAGAAGAGCCGGCAGCGTGCCACACTCGGCCACACTGCCAGAAATACTGACAGCAGGTGAAATCACTTTAATCCCCGAAAATTTGCAAGCCAAAGTAGGCGGTCGAATTGAAAAATTGACACCCACCGAGTTTGAAATTCTCCATTGTCTGATGCAACACCACGGTCAAACGGTCTCCACAGGCAAGCTTCTAGAAGAAGTCTGGGGTTATGCACCAGACGATGATGTGGACACAATCAGAGTACACATCAGACATCTGCGCACTCGCCTTGAGAAAGGTGAGACAAAATATATCAAGACCGTATATGGTGGCGGGTATCAACTCGTCGCAGAAGGATTCACACGCGACAAAGCCGGTGAGTAAAACTTCATCTATCTAGATAGGTGCGCAAGTATTCATATCGGTTTTCAAGCGCCCGCTACGCCACCCAGTACCGGCTCAAGAGCAAAACAGATAGACGCACTATAAACGTTTTAAGTTAAGACAGTGCGCTTTAGCTGGACATATTGGAAACCTACCCTTTATCATGTGCCATGAGCCATTGATAACTTATTCAACGGCTCTCATGATGGGAATCTTGGTTGCAGGCGATAATTATCAAGTTGCGACCACCCGCAAGAAAAGCAAGGAGCACATAGCTTGTTATTCAATAGCCTGCAGTATCTGGTTTTTCTGCCGACGGTTTTCTTCCTTTACTGGTTGATACCGCAAAAGTTCAAGGTGCCACTACTTCTGGTGGCTAGCTATGTTTTTTATTGCTCCTGGCGGCCAATCTATGGTCTTTTGATCTTTGGTCTGACTCTGGCAAACTTTTTGCTTGTGCCGTTAATCGACAAAGCAGCAAAGTCAGAAACAGGCAAACATATCCTCAACGCCAAAGGTTGGCTATCGGTTGTAATTGCCGTCAACCTCATTCTTCTGGGTGTCTTCAAATACGCTTATTTCACTGTTGACTCAATCAAAAGTGGTCTCTCGCTGGCTGGCATTAATTGGCACGAACCCCATTTGCATATCATTTTGCCTCTGGGTATTTCGTTTTTCGTATTTGAATTTATCCACTACGCCATGGAAGTCTACAGAGGCAAACCTGTAGTTACTTCCTTTTCTGCGCTGGCACTCTTTGCCAGCTTTTTCCCCACCCAGATAGCCGGTCCAATCAAGCGCTATCAAGACTTTGTGCCTCAATTATCTGAGCGCATCAAATTTAAGTGGGAATACCTCGACCAGGGCATGCAACTGATCCTTATGGGTCTTTGCAAAAAAGTCCTCCTTGCCGACAACCTCTCTCTGGTTGCTCAAGCTGGCTTTGCCCACCCCGAAAACTTCAGCTCGGCAGACATGTGGCTCATTACCTATGCTTTTGCCTTCCAAATCTTTTTTGACTTTGCCGGTTATACCGACATCGCCAGAGGATCAGCTCTACTCTTTGGCTACAAAGTGCCAATCAACTTCAACTTGCCTTATCTAGCGGCTAACGTCTCAGACTTCTGGAACCGCTGGCACATCAGCCTCTCCACCTGGTTGAGAGATTATCTGTTTATTCCGTTAGGCGGCTCCAGATGTGGACGCATCCTCAATTACCGCAACCTCTTTATCACCATGGCCCTTGGTGGTCTCTGGCACGGAGCAGCAATGCACTTCCTGGCCTGGGGCGTCTATCAAGGTCTCGTTCTGATTTTGCACAAAGAGTACAGACGTGGCTTTGAAGCTATGGGTCTGAATACCTCAATCGAAAAATCTCCAGTAATGACCAAGATTTATCATGTGGTATCAGTGATAGTGACCTTCCATATAGTCTGTATTGGCTGGGTATTTTTCAGAGCCGAAGACATGAAGACATCCTTCGATATCATCACCAAACTGGCTCAAATCCCTGTTGAATTGATGCATTTCAGCACCAGTCAACTGGCTGTGCTACAAATCCGTGATCCGATTATCTTCCCAGCATTGCTTGTGCTCTTGCCCATACTGATGGTGGCACAACCAATCGTCAACTGGCTCAATGACAAGTCCATCTACAAAAATCCACCATGGGCACTGCAAGTAAGTGTGATGGTAGCTCTCATGTGCCTGATTACAATTTTCAGTCCCGACAGCTCGCCTTCCTTTATTTACTTCCAGTTCTAACCCCATCGGTTTTATAGCCGACTTTTTGATGGGAGCAAAATTTAGAAGTGGCATCCAGGACTGATTATCAATCAATTGCAGAGACCTCTGGTCTCTCAAATCCTGGCGCCGCCCAAAAGCTGGAAGAGACTTATAAGAAGTCAAAATCAGCCTCCGGGCGCTTCATTGCCGCTCTTACAATTTATGCTCTGCTGGGACTGGGTCTATCCTCAGTCGCCTTCGAAAAGCTAAGGCCCATTGATTTCCCGGTTAATACCTGGACAACCTGGGCGATATCGGACTTTTTAAAGGACGACAAAAAACCTGATGTGGTTTTCCTTGGTTCTTCATTGATGCTGGTGCCACTCGATGGTGTCGACGCTGACTTTACCAATAAGCAGATTGACGCATCGGAGCACCACAAAAGTCTATTTTTTGAAGACGCCTACAAAAAAGACACGACTCAAGCAGTGGATAGTTATAACTTTGCCCTGCCTGGCGAGATGCCATCAGACGCGTATTTGATTACTGACTTTTTGCTCAAAGCCAAAAAAGCACCAAAAGTGTTGGTCTACGGTGTTGGTCCCCGGGACTTTATGGACAATCTTTTGCCCAGCCCCGCATCCACCGATCCTTACCGCTATTTATCGCGCTTTGGCGATCTAAATAGTCACGCACCGCTACTCATGCCTGACTGGCAGGAGCGTCTCGACTTTGAATTGACCAAACTCTTTTATATCTATGGTCAACGCGGACAGATGGCTCTCGATATGTACCGTCAGGTCGAAAGCAAACTCGATCAGTTTTTTCCCAGACCAGATGGTGTCATGAGCCACGAAGAAAGAGTGGCTTTGCGTCGCAAACTTTTGCCGACATATAGACCAATGCAGGTCAACAAAAAAGAGTGCTACTTCAGACCAATCAAAGATTCTGAACGTCCCGCCTTTCAAGACAATATCGATGAGTATCGCAAGCGCTACAAAAAGCTCAAGATGGATACTTTTAACAGCCAGATGACCTTTTTGAGCGATCTCATCCAAATTGCTAATAGCCGCGGCACCCATGTTGTCCTGGTGGCCATGCCTATTACCGACATCAATAGACAGATTTTGTCGGACAAATCATGGGCCCTTTATAACGACAGCCTCAAAAAACTAGCGGCCAATAAACAAGTTACTTTCTATGACATGCATGCCACTGGCAAATTCCAACTAAAGGACTTCCAGGACACAGTCCACCTGCACTCAGGCGGCGGAGCCAAACTGCTTGCCGAGATAGCTGATTTGATGAGCAAAGATGCGGCTTGTCAAAAGGCTTTGCATGGGGAGGTGCACCAGTGAAGAAGCGCATTAGTGCCTCTATCGCTGCCCTCGCCATTTTTATTGGAGCTAATGTGGCGCTGTCCTTTGCTGGACCGCTTAAGTTTGACCCCTTTAAGTATCCCTATAAGGGTTGGGCCTGGTGGACTTTTAATGATCTCCATAAAAGTGATCAGGTCCATAACGTCGCCTTACTGGGATCGTCATTGATGGTGGCGGCAGTCAATAACTGCGATGCTAACTTTCTTGAGCGTCCCCTCGACCTGACTGAGCACCACACATCTGAATATCTCAATCGCAAACTAGAGAATACTTTTGGTGGCATGTTTCGCACCTACAATTTAAGCGCTCCTGGTCAAATGCCATCGGACGCTTATCTTACTTTGCGCGCCATGCTAAGCACCGCTCATAGACCAGATGTGGTTATCTACGGTGTAGCGCCCCGCGACTTTATCGACAGTCAGATGAGCAACCCCACTGATACTGAGCCTTTTCGCTTCCTTAAACGGGTAGTCTCTACTGATGACTGTGCCGGTGGTCTATTTAGAGACCCACTAGGTCGCCTCTCCTGGTTTATTGAGCGCAATCTCTACTTTGCCCATCATGCTATCGACTGGCAAATGCTGAGCGAGCGCAAAGTCAGACGGGCACTGGCCATCCTGGCCCCAGTACCAAGCGGCACAAACTCCTATAGCTACTGGCAAAGAGCAAAACTTTTACCCAAATACAAGGCTGGCGAAATCAATCCCCAGGCTGTCATTGCCTCGCCTCTAAAGATGGAGGATATCCCGGACCGTTTTACCGACAATACCGGTGAGTATCTGGAGCGCTACAAACACGTCGATAGACACACATACAAAACCCAGAGATATTTCCGCAACAAAATAGCTGAGCTTTGCAAAAAAGAGCGCATTGAGCTTGTTGTCATCAACATGCCCATCGCCAAAGAAAACATCAATGTGCTTGGTCCCCAGACCTATCTTGATTATGTGCGTGAGCTAGCGACTTGGGCACAGGCCAAACAAGTACCATTTTTTGAGCTCAATTACTTCCATCTGTACAAAAAAGAGCACTATCACGACTATGTCCACTTAAATGCTTATGGTGGTCAAAAACTGCTAGACGATCTCGTCGACTCTCTGCATAACAACACTAAAACCAATATGTCCATGCAAATGGCAGGCCGTGAGCTTTGGAAGCAAAACGAAAATCACAAACTGGCAGGTACAGATGATGAAGACAGCCTCAAAGCTCTGAGAGAACGGCTGGTCGAACAGAATATGATCAAGACCAGCAGTGACGCTAAATCCCATAAAAAGGACCAGAGCAAACTGGAAGAAATCCTGGAACAGGAAAAAAATCCTCTCAAGCGCCAAATTGGTGCACGTCCCGACAAAAATACAGAAATCGACGAGCCGGGGGTACCGATGTAATGGCGGACCCAACAAAACACAAACTGGCATTTCCTTTTGCGCTGGCATTATTTGCTGGGCTCAACTTGATGCTTTTTGCCTTGCTGGACAAAGGCGGCTTTAGCGCCAAACGCCCACTGACACTGCAAGCACTCAATGCCACAGGCTACCAAAAGAGACAGGAAGGTCCCTGGGTATGGTGGGTAACAAAGACTTATTTGTCCCAGCCACGCACACCAGATGTGGTGCTACTGGGTAGCTCTCAAATGGGCTCAGCTATTTTTAGTGCTGAGGCCAATCACCGCATGGAAGTGGTTGATACCACCGATCAACGCCAGGTGACAAGCCTCAAAGATGCTATTGCCGAGGCAACAGGCAAACTCAATGGACAAAAGCTCGCTCCTGATGTCTTTAACTTTAGTATGGGTGGAGCAATGGTCTCGGATCATTACTTGCTTGCCAATACTCTGTTTAACGAACAAAAACCAAAAGTAGTGATAATCGGTGTCAACCCCAGAGACTTTATCGACAACTCTCTGCCAGCTGCCAGTGCCACTGACAGCTACCATTTCCTCTCTCGCTACGCTGATTTGGACAAATTGGCACCAGTCTCTTATGAGGACGGCTTTGGTTATCTTGATTATTTGATCTCACGCAATCTACCTATTAAGCGTCTGCAAATCCTCACATCGGCAGATGTGCCTCCGCCACTGGGCAATAAAGCAAGCTTTACCAACCCCGAAGGCAAAGGCGCAAAAAAAGAAAACAACAAAGTCGTTGCCACGCAAGTACTTAGAGCAATATCAGGCTCCGCTGGTGATGTACGCAAAGGCGAGTGGGCACTACCGGCGACACCACCTTATCTCTATATGGACAACTCCAAAGAGTACATCAAGCGCTACAAAACAACAAAAGCACGCTGCCTGCCTGGACAAAAGGCATATTTTGTAGAGCTACTAGCCATGCTCAAAAAACAAAATATCAAAACAGTCGTAGTCGGTATGCCATCGCAAGACTCAAACCGCAAGCTGTTGCCGCAAAGCTTTTGGACAGAGTTTAGACAGTTTTTGGCAGTCAACACTGAGGCTAATGGCGGCACCTATATCGACCTCTTTGATGACCCGCGCTTTGTGGCAACAAAAGACTATCTCGATACTGTCCACCTCAACCGCTGGGGCGGCGCCAAGCTAGTCAGTATCATCGCCAGTGAGCTAGCCAAAGACAGCTCGGTAGTGACTGCACTAAACACAAAAGCTGACCCAAATAGCGCCACAAGCCGCACTACCGCTACCACCCAATCATCCTACTGGCACTAAGTAGCAAAGTGATTAATCCCGGTAACTGGCCTGTGGTAAAGAGAGCCAATGGCGGCTTTACTTTGTATATCGAGGTCAAGCCCGGAGCAAGTAAAACCGAAATGGTTGGCACCAAAGAGGACGCCAACGGCATCGAGCGTGTACTGATTAAATTGACTGCCCAGGCTCACGATGGTGAAGCCAATAAAGCACTGATAGAGTACGTGGCAAAGACTCTAAAAGTGCCAAAAACAAAAATAGAAATTACCACTGGACTTAAAAGCAGAGTCAAAACTCTGACACTATATGTAGAGGCACCCTAGATTAGTAGTAAGGAGATCATTGCAATGGAAAGCGATGGAATGCTTAATCCAGTGCTTTTTGCACCAGGAGTACTAACTGCAATCTCAGCAGGTCTAATTGTCTACAGTATCCACTACACATTGGTAGGAAGTATAGCCGCACCAGTAGGCGACAATCTGAAAACCCCGGTGTTTATACAATGGACACAAATACCACTGGTCAACACCCTTTGCGTGGCTACGCTATGGAGTTTTTGCTTCCTTCTCATTCTTGCCGACAGCTCACACTATCTCCTCAATCTTCTGATAAAGTTTCCTCCAGCCTTGATAACTCTCAAATATCTGGGACTCTTCAGCAGTTTGCCCGAATTCATTATCAAGACGAGTCTAGTCAATTGCATTTTTGTCGCACTGTTGCGACAGTTGGCTGCAAAGCCTTTATAGAGCACTAAATTGTAACCACTATTTAGTTTTGGGCAAACAATCACACTGATTGAGAGACCGTTTATAATGCCTATATCTGAGACTTAGTAATGTCAGGGGCTTTTTATGGATAAGATCATTGGTTTTATAAGAAACAACGCCTCTTTGACAGTTGTGGTTTCACTCTGCATCATTCCGCTGATATTGATGTTTGTACAAAAGCAAACACCCAATGCCAAAAATCTATCTGTCACTGCCACTGTACTGAGCGCAGAGCCAAGACTGGCCGGATTTAACCTGGTGGTGACCAACAACGACACAGTGCCTTTTACTTACTATATGGCCAGCACTGGCACAGGCATGCCTTCTCATAACTTTAAAGCTACTGTCACCACCGGTGATACTGTACGCACCAGCTTAAACCGGGCCTGGGATCCACTGCCACTCAAAATTCCAGCAGACCAGATTTTTATTGTCAACGAGGCCAATGACAAACTGGGCTCAGGCACTGATCTCAAGTTAGCTCCTGGAGCCACAGCTAACACAGTAGTCTATCTGCAAAACATCCCCACCGGCACATCCACTGTCACATTTACAGCAGCATCCGGTGCCCCCTCGGCTCCTCTCACAGTAGTGGTGCCATAATCAGCGCGAAGGTGTGATCATACTGGTTGGATTTTTGAACATACCAGTGCGCCGATAATTTGTACTGGGAATTACGCATAGAACGGCAGAGGCAACACCAAGCACAACTGCGATCAAGAGTTCTTTATTAAGTGCCGCACTCTCACCTGTGACAAGACATGATTCATCCGGGTTTTTAGGATCAAAATAAGCAGTAGTCATGCTGTTCTGAGGATACTTCGCAACTAGTTCCTCGGCCTCGGATTGCTTGCCAAAGCTGGGATCCGGAAAAGAGATACGCGTGCTCTGATGGCTTTTGCCACCAGCATTGAAGTGATATTGCACATGCGGAGTATAGCTATGAGAATGGCGAGAATAGCTAGTAGAAAAACTGCTTGAATCAACGACAGCAGTAACACTCTGCCACTTGGCTGAGATATCGGCTTCGTTTTTGTCCTGGAAATATTGATAGCCAAAATACAGGGCACCAAGCAGACAAAAAATGGCAGAAAGATGATTTCTATTGGGTAACATGGCTTTTAAGAAAACTGCGGGGTTAAAGGGCTTCCTGAGACAATGTAGCGATGATAGCAAGTCCGCTTGACAAGATCCGGTAGCTTTATCTTCCCATAACAATGGCACCTCCAAACCGGCCACCAAAATCACCGGATAAATTTGGCAGTGCTATAGTTTGAGCAATTGCGGGAGTGCGTAAAAAATTGCCAAAAGATTTTGATACTTTTGAGCAGGCACTGCCAGAAATTATCGTGGGCAAAACCTACCGCATCAAGGGTCTGCTTGGCAAAGGTGGCATGGGTAATGTCTATCTTGCTGAGCACTTAATTATCGGCAAACAGTATGCGCTCAAGATGCTCGCCCCAGAGCAAATCACCCAGGACAACTGGAATCGCTTTCATTCTGAAGGTAAAGCCATCGCCTTACTGGATCATCCTCATATAGTCAAAATCCACAACATGGGAGTGGACGAGACCGGCTACCCCTATTATGTTATGGACCTGATTAAAGGTCAGTCGTTACTGGACAAACTCAGACAAAATAAACCTCTCAGTTTGGCAGAATTGCTCACAGTATTTACGCAAATAGCATCAGCTCTGGATTACTCTCACAAAAAAGGGATAATCCACCGTGACATCAAACCAAGCAATATCATGGTGCTGGACAATGCCTCCGGTGCCATCGATACAAGACTGGTCGATTTTGGTATAGCCAAACTCTTGCAATTTAGTGGTGCTGACAGACAAAGACTGACAGCCACCGGTGAAATATTTGGCACACCTTATTACATGAGCCCGGAGCAGTGTATTGGTGCCAGACTGGATCAGCGCAGCGATATTTATTCCTTTGGCTGCACCCTATTTGAAGCCCTTTGCGGCAGGCCGCCCTTTAAGGGTAGCAGTGCCACTGAAACAGTAATGATGCACTTAAATCAAGCCCCACCGACTCTTGCTCAAGCATCGGGCATAGATTACGGTCAGGACATGGAAGCACTGCTAGCCAAACTCTTGCAAAAAGATAGAGACAACAGATATGACTCAATGCAACAAGTGCTGCATGATTTGGAACGCATACAAGTCAATAAGCCAGTAGCTCAACACGCTAAATCATTGGGTTTTGAAAGAACCATGGCCGATTTCAATACCAACACTGATGCACCAAACGAAAATACGAAAAGCAGATGGGTGGCAGTAGGAATCTGTATAGTCGCATTGCTCGTTGTGCTAATTTCTTTACCACTAGCAAAGGCTCTATTACAACCAAATGCTAATCCAATTCCCATCAGAGAAGCAAAATCCAAGCAAGCTGATGAAGCCGAAACTAGTTATGTAAAAATTCCTGAAAAAGATCGCCAAACAATAGTAGCCTTCTTGAAGTCTAAGACAAAAGTGACAAGCGAAATCGACCAAAGCGGTCAAAAAGTAATTCACTTTCCTTCTTTTGCTCTAGGCGAGATTTTTGCCGCTAAAAACCAAAATGAAGATGCAGTTTCATTTGTTCAAAACACAGATCAAAGGGCAAATGGCTCGCAGGTAGTACCAGACAAAGTGGCCCTGGTGCTGCGTTCAAAGTGCGAAGACTCACCAGCAATCTGGAAATATCCAGAGCTCCTTGCCAAGTTTGACAAGAACGTAATGCAAGGGATGTGGCTCGAAGGCTACGGCTATGATACAAATGCAGACTCAGTCAGTGCTACCACTGACGTGATCGTCGATGCTTTAGACAATTGGACTAGCTTGCATTACTTTGGTATAGAAGACTGCAATTTGTCAGAGCACGCATTAAAACGCCTCGACAATCATCCTGAACTAATTGTCCTCAAAATCAATTTGAAAGATTTTGATGCAAGCAGCTTAAACAGACATAAATTTACAGACAGGTTGTTGACTCTCAGATTGACTCAGGCAAAAAACATAGAACCATTGCTAAAAAAGCTAAGTGGTCCTAACAAATTGTCCAATCTTTATTTGCAAGGATCAAATATAGGTGCGCATGCATTTGATAAAATCGAAAAGTGTAAATCTCTACGATTTTTGGAACTCTCAAACTGTCCAATTTACATCGAACAGATCCAGGCAATTAGTAAGATGGACAAACTGTACACATTGAGGATCTGTCGTGTTAGCGGTCTATCACCCCTGATAAAAGCAACCCTGGAGAAAATGAGGCCACGCATAAATATCGAAATCGTGGAGAGCAATTCAAACCCATTGAACGATAGCTGAGTAATCGGCCTATGGACCCTTCCTAATGACCAACAAATACTTGCCAAAAACTCCAGGTCCTCGCGCCGCCACATTTCCATTATTGGTTTTTCGCCGCCTGGCGGCCAGGCTGGTTCTGGACCAAAGACTTCTTCGTCAAGCTGCGCCATATCTTTTGCATATTGTTTAGCACGCAAGTCATCGCCCTCAATCAGTGACAATTTATAAACGCGCGGCAAAAGCACGTCTTTGTGTTTTTCCAGCACTTCAGCTAACACTGCGTCAGCGCGTTTTTTGTCACCTTTAATTGTCAAATAACGAGCCAGTCCAATCTGATTTTTAAAGCCTGTGGGACTGGCTTTGCAGGCCTCTTCCATAAGGGCAATAGACTCGTCAATTCTACCGAGGCGATAGAGGGTCTCAGCGCGCATACTACAGAGCTGGGCCTGACTGTTTTTATTACTAAAGAGAGCCTTGTAAGCCCAGGACAGAGCAAATGGATGCAATCTGATCTCTTCGGATTGGTCATAGAGCAGCTGCGCTCGGGCTTTATCATCGCTGGCATTGATAGCCAAAAACGCCTGAGCATCAGGGTTTTGCTTATCACGCAAAAGCAACTGCGCACCATAGTGACAGCGCAACATAGTAACCCAGGCACTGGTGGCATAGCCAACATCAAAGAGGGCAAAAGTAATAACAGCAGCGCCCACCAGTTGCAGCGCCATTTGTCCTTTAACTACAGGCGAATTGAGCCTATCAGTAAGCCGCTTATTGACAGTCAGACCAGGCTTACTCATTTGAAAAAGACTGACCAGATGCTTTTGTCCGGACAGATCTAAGACCGAGATGGGCAAGCGCAAAACGACATCGGCATCGTGCTTTTTGTCGGGAGTGCCACTAACGGCATATGAACGTATCTCGAGAGTGCCAAGTAAGGTCAAATAAAGCTCATCCACACTGGACATGAGGATGCGTCTGCGCCCGAGCGTAAAAGCTAAAAGGGCTTGATCACTTGCGCTGAGCTCTAAATCAATAAATCTCTTAAACAAAATCAGCGGTTGACCACGTTTAACAAAGCGCACAGCCCTTGTCACCAGGTCACTAGCTAAGAAGCGCGCCAGCAAATTGCCCAGAGCGAGGGCACAAATACAAAGCAGCGGAAAAATATAAAGCGGCTCCAGACTAAACCAGAAAGTTGAACAGAGCAAAACAATAAAAACAAAGCCAAAGACAGGCCAGGCTATGCCCACCGTCGTGTAGACCTGGTGAGCGAGATTGGTATTGAGGGTCTTAAAAACAACTCCGCACTGTCCGTCTGATAATGAGGCAGTAGCACCGTCCGGGGGCTGTTTTTGGGGGTGAGCTTGGTTCATACTATCTTCTACCCACATTTTGCTGCCCGAGGCCACTGGGTACCGGACATCTGCCCCAGGGCATATCTACAGGTGTGGTTTAAGGGTCTCAGCCACCGGGCAAGTCTCAAATAGGTATCCCTCAGAGAACGGAAATGTCATGGCACTGATAAAAAAGGAAATTGGCGACCTGCTGGTCGACAATGGGCTCATCACCAATGATGAGCTTAAGGTTGTGCAGCAAGAGCGCATGCGCACCGGTGAGCCTATTTCGCTCATTTTATCCAGGCTTGGACTGGCTAATGAGACCCACCTTAAAAGTGCCCTGGAGACACAATACGGCGTCAGCTATGTCTCACTGGCAAAAGTGCAGCCAGCCTCACAAGCGCTTGAGCTACTCCCCGAAAAGGTGATGCGTCAACATCAAGTGGTGCCGCTCTACCTGGATGGCAAACTACTTACCGTAGCCATGGTCAACCCTAACAACTTGCTTGCCCTGGATGACGTCAAATACCGACTCAAGAGCATGCAAATCAAGCCTGTTGTCTGCACCGAGGACGACTTCCAGCATTTTATGGAGACTATCTACGCCAAAAGGCAAGATGAGCTCACCGAAGAATGGGACGAACAGGCAGACAAAAGTTTTATCGAATCCGAAGTCGATTTAAGTAGTCTCGATGTTATATCCGACTTTGACGACACAATTAATGACCTGGATCTAGCAAGACAAGCTCAGGATGCACCTATAGTCCAGCTGGCCAACCAAATACTGGCTAAGGCCATCAAAAGACAGTGCTCAGACGTACATATCGAGCCCCAGGACAAATATGTCATGGTGCGCTACCGTCTCGATGGTGTTTTATTTGTCGACCGCAAATTACCTAAAGCCATTTTAGCGGCACTGGTATCGCGCTACAAAATCATGGCCGACCTCGATATCGCCGAGCGCAGATTGCCTCAAGATGGACGTATACGTGTGCGTTTTTCGGCCAAGGACATAGACTTCCGGGTCTCCACAGTGCCAAGCAAACACGGCGAAAAAGTGGTGATGAGGCAACTGGATAAATCAGGCACCACTTTTGGTCTAAATCACCTTATTACCGACCCAGATACGCTGGCTACTATCCGAGATATGGTGCTCAAACCGTATGGCATCATCTTTGTCACAGGCCCCACCGGTAGTGGCAAGACCACCAGTCTTTACTCTGCTCTGGCAGAGCGCAACACACCTGAGGTCAATATACTGACGGCTGAAGACCCGATTGAATACGAGATGCAGGGCATCACCCAGGTACAAGTATTGCGAGAGAAGGGTCTGGACTTTGCTCGGATCCTCAGAAGCTTTTTGAGACAAGATCCAGACATCATCCTGGTGGGAGAAACCCGCGACAGAGAAACAGCAAAAATCGCTGTCGAAGCGGCCCTCACAGGTCACCTAGTCTTTACCACTCTGCACACCAACGATGCACCAGGAGCAGTATCACGACTGGCCGAAATGGAAGTTGATCCCTACCTAGTAGCATCAGCCACTGTGGGAGTTATCGCCCAGAGACTTTTGCGCCGCATCTGTATGGATTGCAAAGAAGACTATACAGTCGACAGAAGCGTCCTTGAATATCTGGGACTACTCGAAAAGTCACAAGAAAGACTGGCTGACTCCACTGTGCAATATTTCCGTCTCAAACTGGACGACAGCGGTTGGCCTGTTTTTAGTCGCGGCAAAGGCTGCGAAGCTTGCAATCACACTGGCTACAAAAACCGTATTGGTGTCTATGAAGTAATGAAAGTCAACGACGAAATCCGCGACTTGATTTGCAAAAACGCCACCACTGCTATGGTCAGACTATCAGCTAAACAAGCCGGGATGATCCCTCTCAAAGACTACAGTATCAGACTAGTTGGACAGGGGCTGACCACTGCTGACGAAGTAGTGAGAGTGACGCTTTCTGATACTTCTGGTCAAGAAAAAATGTGCAGCAAGTGTCGCAATCCAATCACTGATGACTTTGTCAAATGCCCGTTTTGCCAGTTTGATCTAAAAGTATCTTGTTTGCGCTGCGGCATGCTACAACAAGACGACTGGCAAAGCTGCCCCAAGTGCGGACGCTCCAACGAAGAAAACGAAAACGAATTTGGTTGCACCAGCTGTGATGCCGAAATCTACGGTGAGTGGCATGTCTGCCCCTATTGTCAGGCGACAAGAGAAGCTACAAATTGATAGTCATTGCAAAGGAAGATAAATGTCGATAGAAATGCAAGAGTTACTGCAATTTGTTGTCGATAGGGCAGCCAGTGACCTGCACTTAAAAGCCGGTGAGCCACCAATCCTGAGATGCGCGGGCAAATTGGAGCGCATCAGCCTGCCGGTTTTATCACCTGAAGACACAAAGCGTCTCATTTTTAGCTGCCTGACCGAAGAACAAGCCAAAAGTGCCAGCCAAAATTATGAGCTGGACTGCGGCTTTGGCGTACCTGGACTGGGCAGATTTAGGGTTAACGTCTACCGCGACAGGGGCACCTGGGCTGCTGCACTACGGGTAGTACTATCGCGCATGCCCTCTATGGATGAGCTGGGCTTGCCGCTTGTTTGCCGCGAATTTTTGACAAAGCCGCGCGGACTGGTGCTAGTGACAGGACCTACTGGCTCAGGCAAATCGACCACCCTGGCATCAATGATCAATGCCATCAACGAAAAGCAAGACAAGCACATCCTCACAGTAGAAGACCCCATTGAGTTTTTGCACCAGAACAAAATGTCTGTAATCAGTCAAAGAGAAGTGGGCTCAGACACTAAGAGCTTTGCCAATGCCCTGAGAAGTGGTCTAAGAGAAGATCCGGACGTTATACTGGTGGGTGAAATGCGTGACCTTGAGACCATCCACCTGGCTCTCACAGCAGCCGAAACCGGGCACCTCGTCTTTAGTACAATTCACACCAGCTCTGCACCACAATCAATTGATCGCATAATCGATGTATTCCCGCCGGATCAACAACAACAAATAAGAATAATGCTCTCCCACTCGCTAGTGGGTGTAATGAGTCAGTGCTTGATGCCCAAGACCGATGGCGACGCAGGTGACTCACCAATTACCGCTGGTCGCGTTATGGCCATGGAGATCCTTATAAACACGCCAGCTATAGCCAACCTGATTAGAGAAGCAAAAACAGCTCAAATCTATACCTCGATGCAAATGGGCACATCGCTCGGCATGCAAACTCTAGAATCCTCACTGGCTAAACTGGTTAAAGAAGCACAAATAAGCTATAGCGAAGCTCTCTCCAAATCCAGTCGTCCAGAGGACCTGGAACAACTAATTGGCTCCAGAAGCAGACTTGATAGCAAATCACCATCAGGTGCATCAGACAAATCAGAAAAAGGCTACGGCAGCTCTAGCTTTGGACGATTTTAAAGATGGAATATGTGTACCGCATCAAAGACGACAAAGGCATAGTCAAAGAGGCAATTGCCTCTGCCGAGTCTGCCAATGTCCTGAGAGCGAGATTGAAGGCGCGCGGACTGGAAGTGGTCAATATCAGAGAACGCACCGCCAGTGGTGATATATTCTCGCGCATGCAGAATTTTAAAATCGAGAGTGCCAATATCACACTCTTTGAGCGCATCACAATTAAGGACATGGTCGTCTTTAGTCGTCAATTTGCTGCTATGGTCAGCTCCGGCGTGGCGATGCTGAGGGCTCTAACAATCATTGTCGATCAATGCCCCAATAAAAAACTCAAACGCGCCCTCGATGATGTCAGAGTATCTATCGAGGGCGGTCTGTCGCTCTCAGACGCACTGGCCAAGCATCCAGATATTTTTGACAAACTCTACACATCGATGGTCAAGGCTGGTGAAACCGGCGGCATCTTAGCTGAAGTATTGACCCGCCTGGCGGACTTTCTTGAGTCAAAATCAAAGCTCAATCAAAAAGTTAGAGCAGCGATGGTCTATCCCACAGTGGTACTTTTTGTCTCAGTCGCTGTGTTCTGGGGCATGCTCACATTTATTTTGCCAATCTTTGAAGGACTCTTCCGCAACATTGGTGGCGAACTACCTGCCTATACACAGTTTTTGATCATGCTCTCTGAATGCATGCGCTCAATCTGGATGTTGTTGTTTGTTATAGCCTGCCTGGTGGGCAGCTGGATGCTCAAAAACTATTACAAAACCAGTATAGGACGCCTGCATATTGACTCACTCTTTTTTAGATTGCCCCTTTTTGGCGATCTAATTGGCAAAGTATCAATTGCTAGATTTTCACGCACATTTGGCACTTTGCTGAGAGCCGGAGTACCGATGCTCACAGCACTCGATGTCGTCAAAGACACCGCTGGCAATGCCGTCGTGGGCGAGTCAATTCAAAAGATCTATGTTGATGTCAGGCAGGGGGGCACACTCTCCAAGCCCATGGCTAAAAGCCCGATATTTCCGCCGATGGTAACTCAAATGGTGGCAGTAGGCGAAGAAACAGGACGACTGGATGAGATGCTCTCCAAAGTAGCTGACTTTTACGACATGGAAGTAGAAAACGCTGTGGAAGCGCTCACCTCACTACTAGAGCCAATTATGGTGGTGGGCATAGGCGGCATCGTGGGCTCAATTGTCATTGGTATGTACCTGCCAATTTTTACCGTCATCAACCAGCTCAAATAGTGAGCAATCTGAACGGGATCTAAAGAGTTCCCATTTTGAGAGACCTTTTAATAAGGATGTAAAAACCCACCCCGCTTGCAATTGCCAGTATGGAGCAAAACCGGTCATGGTTAATATTATTTAAGGGTTGGCGCCTCGCATTACTTTATCAGCAATGTCCAAAAGCCAGACCCAGACCGGGTGGAGCCCATCACAGACAAGCAAGACCGGCTGTTGGAGCCGTTTTTGCCAGAGCAAGGGACGGCAACAGCCCACTGAGCCCAAAAGCAACCAAAACAGCCTTGACAGCCCGCCTTTGGCGTAAAACCGTCTAGCTTTTATATAATTAGTCTGGTAATCTGCGGTAGGGTCAACAGATATTTGAAATGAAATCTACTACAACGAATTCGGTCAATCCGGTGAGTACAACAGAAGTGGTGAGCAAGGACTTGCAAGCTAACAGCGAAGCGCCAAAAGGCGTCCCCGGACAAAAACAAGGTCCGGACCAGATACATAACTGGCTATCTCTTTACTCAGACTCAAGAGATCCAGCTTTGCGCGACTCAATAATCCAGGCAGCATTGCCACTGGTCAAGCGCATCGCATACGGTCTAGCGAGACGTTCAACTGACCCTGTCGAGGATCTGATTCAAGTTGGTTCAATTGGCCTGATCAAGGCAGTAGACCAATTCAAACCAGATGCCGGCGCCAAATTTCAGACTTACGCCACTCACCTTATCACTGGTGAGATTCGCCACTATCTGCGCGACAAAACCGCGATGATCCGCGCGCCCAGAGAGTTGCAAGAGCTATCATTCCGCATCAATCGCCTCGTCCAAAACCTCACCGCCAAACTCGGCCGCGAGCCCTCAGACCTGGAGATTAGCGTCGAATTGGAAATTCCAGTTAGCCGCGTTAACGAAGCCTATGAAGTAGACAGACGTCGCACTTTGATCTCGCTTGATCAAGCCCTATCCAACGATGCCGGTAGCGAACAATCGCTGATTGACACACTGGTAGATAGTCGCTATCACAGCAATCAACTGGCCAAAGAAGACCGCTTTATGCTGGCTGAAGCAATCAAGCAATTGAGAGATGGTCTGCGCGAAGTAGTGCAATTGACCTTCTACGAAGACTTGAGTCAGACAGAAGTAGCCAGACGCCTGGGTATCTCTCAGATGCAGGTATCACGCAGATTGCGCGCTGCCACTAACGAGCTAAACAAAATCATCACTCAGAGTAAAAAGGCATCAGGTCAGAAGGGCACCTAATGACTGAAGCGACTGCGGTCGACTCATCAACAGTTGTCATAGAAGCCAGAAACCTTTGCAAAGACAGGGTTTCCAATTTTTTGCGGAAGCACTACCGTGTGCTCGATGGTCTCAACTTGCAGGTCACCGAAGGTACAACCTTTGGTCTTGTCGGTCCAAATGGTGCCGGCAAAACCACGACCATAAAATTGCTTCTGGGTCTTTTGCGCCCAGACGGCGGCACAGCTCAGGTACTTGGTAAAGCTGCTGGCGATGCACTCGCCCTGCAACAGATTGGCTATCTGCCAGAAACACCGTACTTTTATTCGCACCTGACTGGACGAGAGTTTTTAGACTTCAGTGGCAATCTCTTCGGGCTGGATAAAAGCACCATAAAGAGCCGCAGTCAAAAACTTTTGGAGCGTGTCTCACTGCAAAAGGCAGCAGACGAGCGCACTGGCAAATACTCAAAAGGTATGCTGCAACGCCTTGGCATTGCCCAGGCATTGATAAACGAGCCAAAGATACTGTTTTTAGATGAGCCCATGTCCGGACTCGATCCACTGGGTCGCATGGACATGCGCAAAATCCTCCTGGAGCTAAAAGCAGAAGGGCGCACCATATTTTTCAATTCACATCTTTTGCCAGATGTGGCACTGCTTTGCGACAGAGTCGGTATCCTCTGCAATGGCAAATTAGTTGCCGAAAGCTCCATGGCTGACATCACCAGCACTGGCAATGTGCAGGAATTGGAAGAATATTTTTTGCAGCACACTCGCTCTGCGGTGCCCAGCCCATGAGCTTAAGACCGGTCACAGCGATTGCATTAAACACACTACGCGAAATATTGAGAGACAAAGTAGTCTATACATTTTTTGTCTTTGCTCTTGTAATTTCGCTCTTTGGCTTAATACTGGGATCTCTGTCAGTAGGCCAGGATGTACGCATGATCCTGGATCTCGGACTCTTTGGTATCAATACCATCGGCGGTATCATTGCCGTTTTTGCCGGAGCCAATCTTGTTTACAAAGAGCTAGAAAAGAAAACCTGCTATCTCATTTTTACCAAGCCAGTTAGTGCCTGGCAATTTATTGCAGGCAAATATCTTGGACTCTCAGCCTGCCTGTTAATACTGGTAGCAGCTATGGGCATTTTTCTAGGATTGATTGTCTATTTTGTCGATCCCAGTCAAGCCTTTTTTGAGCGCGCCAAATGGATCTCAGTCTCGGTGTTGATGGTCTATTTAGAGCTACTGGTAATTATTGCCGCCGCCGAATTTTTCTCAACTTTTGCCTCACCAATAATGAGCGTCATCTTTACAGTCTCATTCTGGATGATTGGTCACTGTTCGGCATCACTCCAGGAGTTTAGCCGACTGCTTACAAATCCTCTATTAAAACAGCTCTCAAACCTGCTTTACTGGCTTTTGCCTGACCTGCAGAGTCTCACCCGAGCGCGTTATCTGATAATGTATGGACAGCTGCCAGGCAGTGAGTTTTGTCTTTATCTATCTGCCTACATCATCGCTTATGCCATCATTTTGCTGGTGCTGGCCGCCCTGGTCAACGAAAAAAGAGAGCTGCCCTAGTGGATTTAAACTTTTACCAGACAATTCCCTCGCCGTATTTAGAAATACTGGCAGCGGTGCTCGGCCTAGCTATTGGCAGCTATCTCAATGTCCTGGCTTTGCGCACTCTCAAAGAAGAATCTATTTGGCGCAAGCGCTCCTACTGTCCGCAGTGCGACCATGCTCTGGGTATGCTTGAGCTTATACCGCTTGTCTCTTACTTTGCTCAGGGCGGCAAATGCAAACATTGCCACAAAGCAATTCACTGGCAATACCCTCTAACAGAAGCAGCTACAGCAATTATCTTTGCAGCGATAGTGCACTTTTTAGCACCCTCCTTTTGGAATGGTGCCAACATAGATCCTCTGTCAATATGCCTGACAGTGCTAGCCATGCTTTTATTTTGCCGCCACTCTTGTGGCCATTACCATCACTGACTTTAGAGAAAAACTGATACCACACGAAATCACTTACCCGGCTATCTTGCTCGGTATCATATACAGTGCCACTATACGTCACGACTTGCTTGGTACCTTAGCCGGAGTGGGAGCCAGTTATCTGATATTTGACTTTATCGATCACTTTGGCATCAAGTTTTACTATTTCCTCCATCCAGAGTTTAGAGATCGCCACAAAATCGAAGACGAGAGCGCCCTTGACGACCAGATTGATTTTGATATGGAGGTGGGCTACCTCCATGCTGATGAAGAAGACGAACCCTTTATGGTCATGGGTGGTGGAGACGCTGTCCTGAGCGCACTAATAGCCGCCTGGCTGGGCTGGGAACGCCTCATTCCGGCATTAGTTATAGGATTTTTGGTGGGCGCAGTTATGGGCGGCATCTACCTTTTGGTCGAACTCAAAAAAGAAAAAATGCTATCCGGCGCTCTTAAATCATTTAGCTTATGGTTTGGCGGATTTGCCGGGGCAATGGCGCTGGGTATCTATGGACTGTCCTTTAACTTCCCCCAGGCATCGCTCTGGAATAATCCAGTGACCTATTTGCTTATTTTTGCCCTGGGTTTTGGCGGCGGCACCCTTGGCATCATGTCAGCGCCCGGGCCCAGACTGGTCAAACATTTCCCTTTTGGACCAGCACTGGCTGTCGGTGCCCTCTGCTCGATTTTTTTGATTGTGGGCAGCGGCGAGAGCTTTATCAAGCCATACTGAAGTAAAAGCTATGCCTTATTTGGACAAAATAAGGGGCATAATAAGGGGAGATAAGTGAAGGTCTAATTGTGTTTAGTTTTGGCAAAAAAAAGGGGGCCACGGTCGGCCTCGACATAAACAGCGATAGCACCAGTCTGGTCTTGCTCGAAAAGAACAAGAGCGGCATTGAAGTAATGCGCTTTGCCTGCCAACCGACACCGCCTAACTGTGTCAGAGAAGGACTTGTCACTGACCCAATCACCATGGGCACCTTGCTGGCTGAACTACTGAGAGACGCCCAGATACCGATGGGCGGACAGGCTCCCACAATTAATCTATGTGTACCGGCTCAAGGCGTTGTTATCAGACTGATGCCAGTGCCAGTAGGCATGCCGCCCGAAGAACTAGCCGATGTCGTCACCCAGGAAGCGACAAACCACGTACCTTTTCCTATCAGCGAGGCCAATCTGGACTGGTGCCAGATGAACGCCACCGAGCGCACCGACCCTGATGGTGTCAGACGGGTGGACGTTATCCTGGCGGCTATTCAACACTCCATAGTCGAGTCTTACTGGCGCATGACCGATGTCGCCGGAGTAAAACTGGGCCGCGTCGAAGTCTCATCGCTATCTGTTATCCGCGGACTGGCGCTAGCGGGTTACCTGGGCTCTTCTGGACACCTCTCTCTGGTGGTAAACATCAGACAGGACGCCACCGACATCAATATCGTACGCAGCGCCATGCCGCTCTTTGGGCGCTCAATTATCCTTGGAGTAGAAGCCCTGACTGAGTCAGTGGCCCGCAGCCTGGACATATCATTTGACCAGGCTATGGAGCTATTGCCTGAGATACCAGTCTTTAATATCACACCGGTAGACGCTCGCATGGGTCAGGCCGGTCAGGTAGCTCGCACCATATTTAGTGACATCGGTGATGAGATTTTGCGCTCGCTTGAGTTTTATAAATCACAAGTGGGCGAAGTCAAAATCGATCAAATCATCCTCACCGGTCCTGGCTGCATGCTGCCCAACGTGGACGAGTACTTTACCAGCAAACTGCGCATGAAGTCTGTACTGGGCGATCCACTACGCGACATGATCGTAGACGATGCGGTAGTCTCACAGCGGATGAGACCGATATTGGCAGCACTGATGGGCTCATCCATTGAGACCACCTGGAACCCCTCTATCACAGTCGATCTCGACCTCAACAAAGAAGGTCGTATCCCTCTTAGCTTTGACGAACATCGCACCCAAAACATACTCGATGACAAAGTCGAAGAAATAGAGCCTTACTGGTTTAAACCAGGATTGGTGGCAGCAGCAGCCAGTGTCTTAGTCTCATTTGGCGGCTGGATGTATCTGTCAATGTTTGCTCTACCAGCCACAAAACAAAAAGCCGAAGAGGCACAAGCTCAAATAGCACTGAGCAAAACTCAGCTAGTAAGCATGAAAAAACTGCGTCAAGAAAATGAAACACTAACCAGACGTAAAGCACTCTTAGCCAGTCTGGTAGGCGGAGTCAAACATTGGTCCAACTATCTAGAAGCTGTGCGTGATAGCACGCCTAGAGGTATTCAACTGAGCGATCTCAGTGTGCAAGATAGCGAGCTAAAAATTGATGGATCCTCACAAGACTTTAGCACCATCGGCAATCTATCTCTCAACTTAAATAACGGTCCCTATATCAATGATGCCACGATAGAGTTTGCACAAAGACCAGAGAAGCATCAGGAAATAGTCAAATTTAGTCTCAAGGCTAAATTGCACGAAGATAATAGCAGCACTATTAAAGCACCCGTGGTCGAAAGCACCAAGGGCAATACCGCTATGACAAAAGGTTTGCAAATAAGCAGTCTGCTTAATAACAAGAGAGGTGCTCAGTAATGACACCGCGCAACCGTTTATTGCTAGTAGGACTGCCACTGCTATTTTCGACCACAGCTGCTTTTGCTCTGACTTATCCAGCTGTGCTCGACTATCAAAGAGAATCAGAAGAGCTGACCAAACAAGAAACAGAGCTTGCTGATCTCAAAGGCAAGCTCGTAGAAAAAAACGCTCTCGACAATAATCGTCGCACCCTCCAGGCCGACATCGACAATTTACGCAATGAAGTACCCAAGGCTCCCTATCTGGACCTACTGATGCTCGACCTCGAAAAAATGGCTGAGCAAGCCCAGGTCGATATTATCGCCGTAGAAAAGCCCCAGGAAGGCGGCGGCGCAAGCAAAGTCAGCGCTGATACAGCAGATCTAGAAACAATTGAAGCGGCCACGAGTAAAGTAACAGCAGCCAACATCGCCAAGACTATGGGCGTGACCGAAAAACCTGGCACAAAAGTAGAAACACCAAGCAACAGTCTCGGCGTCAAACAAATGACCAGAAAGCTCTATCTAACCGGCGAATACAATAAGCTGGTGGACTTTATGAAACACCTGGAAGCTTATCAAAGAGTCCTGGCAGTCAAAAACCCGTCAATTGCCATCGCCTCACTGGACGGTCCCCAGGCTCACAGCGATGCTGGCGACCGTGCTCAAAAGATGAAGCTCAAAGAGCCTGTGATGAGCTTTGCACTCAATATCTACTATTTGCCCTGAGTAAGAGTATGCGTCTGATTATGATTATTGTATTTGGCAGCATACTGATAGGCGCGACCTACGCCTGGAGCAGCACACTCAATCATGACAACGCAGATGCTCAAGACATCGCCCAGCAACAATTTTACAAGCGCAATCCTCCACTGCCTGCCAGTAAGACTATTGTCAAAACACAAACAACAGTGATTGCCACTGCCCCTCAGTCAAGCACTAATCAGGAGACAGTAAGCGCCGCCGCTAGCCCAGCATCTGCGAGCAATGAGGCCACTCCGATAGATAGTGCCAGAAAAAAAGCCAGAGCATCAGCCGGTAAGCCCGATCCATTTGCACCAATCGAAGCCACAATGCCTTTTCCGAGAGGCAGCGCACTGAGTACACAAGCTGTCAAAAGCACCACAGCCAAAAAGGTAGCGCCACTAGAGATGGTGCCACCACCACCAACTGGTGCCGGAGTTAATAGCAATGATTTTGCTGGCATGCCCGGTCCTCACAATGGCTTTGCACCGCCGCCGCCGCCCGGTCATACCGGCTATTCCACCGGTCTTAGTATCAGTGATATGCCTCTGCCTCCCGAAAAACCAGGCGTAGCCAAGCTACTCAAACTCAGTGCAATAATTGGCGACAAAGCGATTTTTCAGGCTAAAGATCTCTATACCAGACGCATGCAAAAATGGCCAGGACAAATTACACTGGCTCCTGGCGATAGTTTTGGCACACTAAAACTTATATCTACTAAGCCAGAGAGCGCTCTGGTAGAAGAACACGGCGAAACCATCGAAATGGATTTACCACCTGTCAGGTAATATCGTCAGTGCAGCGGGCGGAACATTTCGTTGATTTCACTATCGGCTTTCTTCTTTGGCTTTTTTTCGAATACGAGTGATGTGCCAGGAAAATACTGAGCGAGAATAGCCCGGTCGGCTTTATTATCCAATTGGAGCGGTAAGTTTAGCCTGATCAATTGCCGCCCCTTAAGCACCCTCAGCCCCTTGAGAGTGACCTTGGTGTTACCCAAATAAAGTGACCTGAGATTGGTAAGCGGCTCAAGATACTTAATGCCGCGGTCATCCACATTGGTCCCATCAATACGCAGTTCAAGCAAAGACTTTAGCAAGCCGATATTTTTGAGGTCTTCACTATTGACATTGCTACTGCTCAATTGCAAAAGCCTCAATGACTTAAGTGCAGCCAT
The DNA here is from genome assembly GCA_016718315.1 of Candidatus Obscuribacter sp. Taxonomy (GTDB): domain Bacteria; phylum Cyanobacteriota; class Vampirovibrionia; order Obscuribacterales; family Obscuribacteraceae; genus Obscuribacter. Next base: position 317,234 of record JADKDV010000002.1, read on the forward strand.
CGGAGCAAAGTCTATCGGGTGCAGAAAAGTCTCGCCAATATCGATGTCATTTAAAGTGGTCAACCGACCAAGAGCTTTTGATACAGAGCCAGAGACATTTGTGCGCGATAATGCCAGACTGCTTAGGTTGGCAAAAGGACCTAGCGCAGCCACTTCGCGATTGCCAATCTCACTGCCATTAAACTTCAACTCCTGTACACATTTAAGATAGTGCATGTTTTTACAGAGATTGAGCGCATAGTCGTTTTCTTTATCTTCCATTGGTATAAATGTGATCCGCACTATCTCAATACCATTTGGACCAAATTGAGCTAACTTGGCAGGATTGATATAGAGCCTGTGATTGGGCTCAAAAACAACCCGATGCTTGTCTGGTAGCGTCACTCTGTAAGTACCCTTAGCAGCACCCAGACGTTTACGCGTTACTTCGATACGGCTGAGTCCACTGTCTATGTGTGCGTCGTCATATAGCTGACCATAGGTCTCATCAGAGGGAAATTTAAAGTCAATGGTGCGAGCACTGGCCGCAAAAGCCAGCGTGATATCAAAAATGGCAACCATCAATATCGCCAGACAAATAGACTTTGGTATGCGCATACCATACAAGTTTAGATCAAACGATCAACAAATAGTGTACTCGTCCGTTATTCAGCCATGATTATTGGCAACATCACTTCGTTGCGGCGCATAAATGGCAATGTAAAAGGTGGATTGTAATAAGCCCAGACAGGCTCACCGTCTACTTTGATACCGGCACTTTCTAGTTTTTTGGCGAGGGCTTCACCACGCTCTTTAAAGTCCGCATCTTTAGCAATACCCGAAAACTTCACAGCGGCAAATGTCTGAGCCGGTAATAGCGAAAGCTTAATACGGTCATCGAGGGGCTCGGGCAAACTCTCCAGAGTGTATTTACTGGGCATAAAAAATCGCATCGTGATTTGCTCACCGCGAGCGCTCACAGCTACAGGTGCTGTCATTGGGATTTTTTGACTGACTACCACAGGGGCTGTCATAGAGATTTTGGACTTCGGTCCATTTTTACCAAAGATATAACCAGCTAAAATCCTGAAGCCGTTATTGAGTGATTTTTCGTATTCACCACTGAGGTCGACAGATGCCACTACCCGCGGTTGATAACGGCGGATTTCAAAGCCGTCTAATTTTTTCACTACCTCATAGGGAGGTCCCTCGTAATGACCCAGTGCTTCATTACTTGTGTAGGCAATGATAGCCACAGATAAAACTGCAGCGGTTATAAAAACAGATTTTTTTGACATCAGCGCCATATATCAACCATCAGGACGGGGGACACACCCACAGACCATGGGATACCGCAGTATCCAAGTTACAGCCTGTCTATGAATTTACTGTGAACAAGAGTTGACTGATTGTCTCGACAATCTCCTCAACCTTAATTACTTGCACCTGTCGGCTTAGCCGGGTGAGCAGCTCAACTTCTCCTTGCTTAAGCTTTTTGCCGACTGTGATGCGATAGGGGATACCAATCAGCTCACTCTCGGCAAACTTAACTCCAGGACTCAAATCACGGTCATCCAGCAAGACATCGATAGCTCTATTTTGTAGCTGTTTATAAAGCTCAAGGGCATAATTTTGCACCTCAGGCTCCTGACCAACAGGAGTAATCACTACAGCATAGGGTGCTATCGAGAGGGGCCAAACCATGCCTTTTTCATCACCAAAGACTTCGACGCAGGCTGCCATCAAACGTTCCACACCGATGCCATAACTGCCCATATAGAGCGGCTTTTGATTACCGGCTTGATCCAGGACATAGGCGCCCATAGACTCAGAATACTTAACTCCCAGTTTAAAAATATGACCGATCTCAAGACCTTTGCTGAGACTTAACGGAGCCTTACATTTGCTACAACTGTCATTGTCCTTGACCGATTTAAGACTGGCAAACTGGTCTACTTTGATGTCACGACCAATATCGACATGTCTGTAGTGATAATCGTCTTGATTGGCGCCAGTGACCATATCCACAGCATCAATTAATGTACTGTCAGCCAGTATCTCAGTAACTAGAGGATGGCTTGTGCTGCTTACACCAACGGCTCCAAGTGAGCCAGCGTGTGCTCCCAGGGCGGCAAAAATCTCTTCATCCTGAGCTGGTCTGACTTGACTGGCACCGGTAAACTCAATCAGCTTAGACTCATTGAGGTCAGTATCACCTCTGAGCAAGATTAGTTTGATCAGCCCATCCAGGACATAGACTAAAGTCTTAATTTGTTTAGTGGCTTTAGCGCCACCGCTAAACTGCTCCAGTTGCACAATAGTGCGGACTTGCGGTGTGGCAAATTTTTCGATTGGTTGACTTTGACCGGTATCGCCGGCGGTATTAGCGATAGATTCGGCTTTTTCGCTATTGGCGGCATAACCACAGGCTTTGCATGTCACAAGCGTATCTTCGCCGCTATTGCAGTTAATCATAAACTCCACAGACTGACTACCGCCCATGGCTCCCGAGCTTGCCTCTACCATGCAATAGGGCAGCCCCAGGTGTTTACCAAAAATATTTTGATAAGCCTGTCTGTGACTCTCAAATGCCACATCAAGACCGGTCTGATCGATATCAAAAGAGTAAGAGTCCTTCATCGTAAATTCTCTTACTCTAAGTAAACCGCCCTTTGGTCTGGCTTCGTCTCTAAACTTGGTCTGAAACTGATACCAGCGCTGCGGTAGTTGCCGATAACTTTTAAGCTCGGCTTTAGCAATACCTGTAAAAATTTCTTCGTGCGTTACACCGAGGACATAAGGGGCGCCCTTGCGGTCCTTGAGGCGGAACATAATCTCGCCCATGGTGGTAAGCCTGCCGCTTGCTTCCCAAATTTCTTGAGGATGCAAAGCTGGCAACAAAAATTCCTGAGCGTCAATTGCTGCCATTTCAGCTGCTATAAGTGCTATGAGACGGTGCCGTATCTTGTGGGCGAGCGGCAAAAGGCTGTAAATACCAGCACCCAGAGGACGAATAAAACCACCACGAATGAGCAAGCGGTGGCTGTTACTCTCAGCGTGAGCGGGGTCTTCTTTTAGGGTTGGACAAAACAGTTTGGACCAGCGCATAACAATCTCCTGCTTTAACGTTTGTCTGACCGGGTCAAATAGACAAACGACAATAGTGCCACAAGCCCTGCCGCAAAACCAATAATCAGATACTGCGGCTGCATATCGTCCTTGAGTTTAGCAGCCATCAGTATAGATAGAGCATTGTGGCAAAAATGCAGACACATACAGGGATAAATCGAGCCAGAGCGGTATCGCACAAAAGTAAGCAAGATGCCAGCCAGGGCTGTGGGCAAAAATCTAATGGTACTCATATGAAAGAGACCAAACAGCCCTCCCACGACAAACGTCAGCTTGACCGGGGTAAAACGCTTTTGCAAAAAGGCGTAGATAGTGCCTCTAAACAAAAGCTCCTCGCAAATAGCAGGAGAAAGAGCAATGACAAGTATTAAAAGCCAGAGAGGCTCCTTGCCCAGCCCCAATATCTGCTCCATGAGTTTTTCTAGTGATTTGGTATCAGGCAATACTTTGGACTGCAATGCGGCTAGTCCCAGTGCACCGCTGACTGTCAGTGGACTTATTAGTGCCGCTGATATACAGCTAAGCAGTCCTCCGCGCGGTGCTCCAAGGGCAAAAACTTGACGAGCTGGGAGCTTTAGCCAGAAGAACACAAGACAGACACAGGGAGCCAGCACCACCAGTATTTGTGTGGCTAGTAGCCCCCAGATATGGTGCTGCAATACAAGGGTTTGTGAGACATAAAACATGAGCAAAAATACTGTGGCACAAAGTAAAAATAACTCCAGCCCAAATTTGCCTTCCTGGTAGCGCCGGGCTGGTGACTCTTCTGAGCCCCAGAGCAGGTCCTCGCGCTCCATCACGGGCGAGACCACGGCCACTAGCAGTGAGACAAAGAGCATAGAGACACTAACAGTAAGAGCAATCAAGCCATAATCAACCCTTGCTTCAAGCAGATCGTTTATGGCCACCAGTGCGCCCAAAAACGGCACACAAGCCAGAGCAAAGCTCATATGTAGCGCCGACAGTCCAAGAGGGGCAAACAAAAATATAGCAAATGATGTGAGATAGCCCTGGGCTTGTTGCACTGTGCGAGCCAGACCAGCCATAGCCAGCACACCCACACTGAGAGTAAGACATAGTGGCAACATCAAGGCGGCAGTAGCCAGAGTACAACTCAAAGGCAGGCGACACACCAGAGGAAAGGGTATAGAAGCAGGTAGCTCAGGTTGAAAACTGGCAGGTATAAAAACCAGCCAGAGTCAGTAAAACAAAAGCAAAAGAGACAAAAGCAATACAAAGCAATTTACCAGCAAAAAAAGCACGCCGGCTAGTCGGTGTTAATATCAGTGCTTCCATTGTATGGCGTTCTCTTTCGCCTGTGAGCAAATCGAGAGCGGGATAGACTGCCCCCAAAAATGCAATAAAAATCAAAATCGAACTGAGCGTCTTGCTCATAAATGCCGAGGCAAAAGGTCCCTCGGTGGGTGGAGCTATAACCTGCACATCGACTGTGGGCACGCGCTCTACGACTATACCGACGGATTTGATACGCTGGTCATAAAAGTCATCGCTTAGATTGGTAATAACTTTAGTCAAGCGCCCCATGGCAAAAAAGCTCAACGGGTGCAGTCCTGTGTAAAAGAGCTGCACCTGGGGTAAGCCAGCCTTGGAGTCCTTTTTATCGCTAGTAACAGCAGGAGCACTGTTGTCGGCTGGACTGACAGTACTGGCGCTCTCATAGGACTCCAGTGCCGCTCTAAAGGCGCCATTGACTCTCAGTATCACCTGATATTTGCCACTCGCCAGTAGCTTATCAAAACTATCTTTATCATCGGCAATACGAGTGACTGTCACACCCTTATCAGCCTCGAGACGTTTGTATAGATTGGCACCATCACCGGCAAGAGCTACCACAATCGGAGCCGATATCGTGGACTTGAGTTGCATTGCCACTACTTGCGGTGTCAGGCATACTGTCAGAGGACCAAGCAATAGTGCTAACAAAAGGGCAGGAATGAGCGCTTTGTAGTCGCGCAAGCAGTCCACAAGCTCTTTTTTAAAGACAATCAGTATTTTATCAAGCATCAGAAGGAGCCTGTTTTACCAGTGAGACAAAACATTCTTCAAGATCGCCTTTACCAGTAAGCTGGCAGAGTTCTTCCACTGAACCTGTAGCAAGCAAGCGCCCTTCACTGATGATACCGATGCGATCGCAGAGCTTCACTGCTTCACTCATAATATGAGTCGATAGCAAAATACATTTTCCTTCGTTGCGTTCTTTGCGCACAAATTCGTGCATCGAATAAGCCGCCAGTACATCAAGACCAGTACTAGGCTCATCAAAGATCATAAGAGCTGGATTGTGGATAATGGCGCGGGCGATAGCCACCTTTTGTCTTGTCCCCTGTGACAATTTTGCCACCCTTGAATCAGCAAAAGTTTTAAACTCTAGAGCTTCAAATATTGACTCGATACGCTGATGTAACACATCCTCTGGCACATCACAAAGCCGGCCAAAATAGAGCAAAATCTCTCTAGCTGTAAGACGCTCATATAGACCAGTAGTAGACGACAAAAACCCAATTAATTTGCGCGCCGCTGTAGGATCTTTGACCACATCAACAGCACCAATGGTAGCGCTACCGGTGGTAGGTTTATAAATGGTAGAGACCACTCTAAGAGTTGTAGTCTTGCCTGCACCATTGGGGCCAAGTAAGCCAAACACCTCGCCCGGGTTAACCTCAAACGAAACACCCTGGCAGCCCCAGAACTCACCCCGAGACTTATCATAAAAGCGTTTAGAGATATTTTGCACACGCAGACTCATGAGGCTTTATCCTTTTTTTTGAAGGCAAATGTATCGGCAAAATTACCAAACATCAAATGACCGGACAGGTATGTAAAAGCAACTACAAAAAGGAGAGTGCTGAGACAGGCAGTCAATTGCACTAGACCAAAGTCCTCGGTAGTAAAAGTATCGCGCAGGAGCAAAACCAGACCATAGTAAGGTACCAAAGCAGTGTTATACGTAAGCACTGTATCCGGTACCAGACTGAGCATTGGCGCCAGCATCAAAACCATGAGAGGCAATGAGACCCAGTTTTGAGCAGCTCTGATAGTGCGACAAAAGCTTGCCGCAACAAGCATAATGGCGCCAACAAAAAATGACATCAAAACCAGAGTAAATACAATTAGGCCAAACTGCACAAAAGTAATGCGGGTAGTAAACATATTGATGTCAAAAGCATGGAAGTGCCTCAGCGTAACCAGTGCCAGAAGGGCGATGGCGGCGATACTCAAAAAGTTGATAGCGACAGTGATAAAAGCAAACACCGATATCGAGGTAAGCTTACCGAGCATGATAGTTATTGGTGAAACCGGCAATAAGATAGTGCTCTCAATCGTCTTCTTTTCGTGCTCTTCGGCAGTAGCCGAGACTGCTGGATAGGCAGCGCCTAGAGCCATCATCAATACCGAAATCAAAAACAGCATAAAGGCAGGCGAATAAGACTCTTGTTTGCGCGGATGAACATTGACACTGACAGGTGTATAAGCAGAATGCAGATTGGGCACCCCACGACTTTTAAAACCATCATCAATTTGTCTGGCCCTAAAATCAGAAAGCACACCTTGAAGCCTTATAACATTGACGGCCTCACTAAAGCTGCGCTCAGCTGTGAGAACCAGGTCATGGGCACCGGGTACAGATGGCACCGAGAGAATACAGTCAATATCAGCACGGTGCAGGGCGTATTCGGCCTTTTGCCTGGTCATATTGACAAACTGCACACTGGTTTTACTATCGGCTACAGCCTTTTTAAAATATGAGACAGCCGGGCTCTCGACTCCATAAATCGCCACCCTTATGGGTCGATTTTTATCAAAGCCCTCAGTGAGCATAGCCAGCTCAGTGGCCAAAAAGGCACTGACTGGATAAATCAAAAAAGGCATCAAAAAGGTGTAGAGCAGGACGTCCTTATCTCTAAAGGAATGAGTCAGCTCTTTGACCAGCACAAGCCAGAATTTGTGAAAGTGGTTTTGTAAGGACAAACCTAGAAGCCTTTTGCCTGATACCTGCTTAGAGGCTATACCCAGTGCAAAAGGTCTTTGCTCGAATGTTACTTAGTCTATGCGCTTACTGTTAAGCTCAAAAATAGTGCCGCCTGTGACCAATCGGGAATAGTCCTGCGGAGTATTGACGTTAAAGTAAGGCGGCAATGAGCCTTCCTTTGTCTCTTCTTCCAGATCATAAGTAACCGAATTTAGCCCGGATAGGAAGTCTTTGAGAGCCAGATCCCCGTTAAAAAGAGACTCCTCTAGAGACTTGATGCAGTTTTTGGAATAAACCCCGAGCAAGGGCTCAATACCCTCATCATGGCTGGCCACCACCACATCATGCTCAAAGCGGCGCTGACAAAGCTCTCTGATCATTTTGGGAGTGATAAGGGGCATATCGCAAGCAATGACAAAGGCATGACTGTGCTGGGAGACCAGCAAACCAGAGAGGATACCGCCAAGTGGTCCACGGTAAGGCAGGATGTCTTTGACTACATCGACATCAAAATCTTCAAAAGATTCTGGCTCATTGGAGACAAGAAAAGTCTCAGCAAACATATCTTTGACATTGGTCAAAATATGGTTAATCATCGTGGTGCCGCCAAAAGGCAAAAATGCTTTGGGTCTGCCCATGCGCTTGGAGCGACCGCCACAGAGGATCAAAGCAGTGAGATCCAGAGGCAAAGTCTCACGAGATGGCGTCTCCACCATATCGGGATGCTTCTTTATGCTTTGAGGATCTCTATCCATCATCACCACTTACCTCATTCGCCTTTGTAGTTAGGCTGCCGTTTTTCGGCAAAAGCATTAAGACCTTCCTGGCGATCTTTGCTATTGACCAGAGTCAAATATGCTTTTGTTTCTAGCGCCAGTCCTGCTTCCAGATCGCGGTCGTAGCCTTCGTCGATAGCATACTTAGCTTGCTTGAGTGACAGTGGTGCAGCTTGAGCTATTTCTTCGGCCCAGGTGCGTACAGCTATCATCAATGGATTGATAAAGCCACCATTGGTTGCCGCTTTAAACTCTTCAGAGGCAAGATATCCGTCATCGATATTGACCACTTTATTAATCAGTCCGATGTGATGACCATCTCTGGCAGTAACAGCAGCGCTGGTCAGAATAAGCTCTTTAGCCTTTGACTTACCAATTAAGCGGGGCAATCTCTGGGTACCGCCGGCACCAGGGATAATGCCCAGACGCACTTCAGTCAATCTCAATTGAGCGCCTTCTACCATCACTCGCAGGTCACAGGCAAGTGCCAGCTCAAATCCACCGCCCCAGGCAGAGCCGTTGATAGCGGCGATGACCGGTTGCGGCTGTTTTTCGATGGCGCGCATAGTCGCTTGTATGAGGGTAATATAGTCGAGGGTGTCGCCCTGAGTCATACCTTTGCGCTCAGCCAAGTCGGCTCCGGCGCAAAACGCTTTGGTACCAGCGCCAATGATGGCTATGACTCGGATAGAACGGTCTTCAGCTAGTTCAGCTAAGGCAGCAATAATAGCCTTGAGCAATTCGCGATTGAGGCAATTCATCACTTTAGGGCGATTAAGCTTGAGCCAGGCTATCGGTCCTTCTTTTTCGACCAGTAAAACTTGCTCGGTTTGAGTATCAACACTTTGAGTCATAATCACCTCACCATCACACGCAGCCAGCGCTCTGAGCTTCTCTTGTGGCTAAAGCAGCCATAAGATAACGCCCCGGCAGCTTTTTATCCAAAATCTTTTGCGCCAGTAAACCAGCATCTACCAGTTTGTCGAGATCAATGCCGGTCTTAATGCCCATGCCATGTAGCATGTAGACCAGGTCTTCAGTAGCCAGGTTACCTGAGGCACCGGGTGCATAGGGACAGCCGCCCAGTCCACCGATACTGCTATCAAAAATCGTGATACCAGACTCGATACCAGCAACGACATTAGCCAGAGCTGTGCCTCTAGTATCATGGAAGTGCAAAGCTGCTTTTGGTAGTGGGCAAATTGTTTTGAGCTGTGCCACAAAACTGGCTACCTGAGCTGGCGTAGCCGCACCTATGGTATCGCCCAGACTGATTTCATCAACGCCCATAGCGAGTAACTTCTCAGTTACCATAAGCGCCTGAGACGGTGCCACAGGACCTTCGTAAGGGCAAGCAAAAACAGTCGAGACATAACAACGGATGCGCTTACCGTCTGCCTTTGCAATCTTTGCTACCTCAGCCATAGTACTGAGTGCTTCACTGACAGACTTATTGATATTTTTTTTGCTATGGGACTCAGAAGCAGACAAAAACAAATTGATTTGTTTAAAACCAACTGCCTTTGCCCCCTCGTACCCCTTTAGATTGGGTACCAGAGCGGAGAGCTGAACATCATCCGCTAGATGCAGAGCTTTTTTAACCTCAGCACCATCGGCTAATTGTGGTATCCACTTGGGTGAGACAAATGATGTCACTTCGATGTGCTTCAAGCCAGAAGCGGCCAGCGCCTTGATTAGAGCCACTTTATCGTCGGTGGACACCATTTGCTTTTCGTTTTGCAGACCGTCGCGAGGACCGACTTCAAAGACAGTTATTTGAGGTGGTAGATTTTCAAACACTTAAGCTAACCCAGGTGAGAATGGCTTTAGATCAGGCAAGCACCATGAGCAGGTCTCCTTCGTTGACAAAGTCACCAGCAGTGACCTTGATTTCTTCAACTTTGCCGCTTTCGGTGGAGGGCACTGGCAGCTGCATTTTCATTGACTCAAGGATGGCTACATCCATGCCGTCTTGCACGTCATCACCGGCTTTGACCAAAAGCTCGACTACAACACCAGCCATCATTGAACAAACTTGTTTCATAGTTATGAACTCCCGCTGATACCACTATGCCAAAAGACCAGGCCTGCTTGTGGCAGACATCGGCAGTATGTTAACAAAGGCGTGTCAAGACTATATGACGGGCATCTTATTAAGTATGTACTTACTTGTTAAAGAGCCCTTTGAGCTTGTCCCCTAATTTTTTGACATTTTCATCTTCTTCGCTGGAGCCGCCCTGCGGATTGGCAGGATCGCCGGCGGCACTTTCAGATTGACCCCAATCAAAGGCTGGTGATTCGCGCTTGCGACCGCGGCCAGGGCTGAGTGCACCGTCGGCAGCACGAGCAAGACTGGACTGCCCAGCTGGTGGCGCTTGTTCTGGAGCAGGCGCAGGAGCGGCAGAAGGCTCGGGATTGCCCCAGGCACTTTGAGCTTGACTGGCTGCTGGAGCGGCAGGGGTGCCCCAGGCAGATTGCGCACTGGCATTAGGATTTGGTTGTCCCCAGGTATCTACCGGCACATTGGCGGGCGCAGCATTTGTTGGTGCCGGCTGTTCCCAGCTTTGCGCCACAGGAGCAGGCGCTTCGACAGCTGGCTGTGCGGGCATGCCGGTCATACTCGAGCCCGGTGTGCCCCAGGGAGCAGCGGGAGCGGGAGCCGGTCTGGCGGCACCAGCAGGCTCACCCCAGACGCCCTGACCCCATCCGCCAGTCGATGTCTGATCGGCTTGTGGTTGTTGGGCAGTCTCATTAGCGGGAGCTTGTGCGGGAGAAGGTGAAGGATCGGCCCATGGTGATGGCGCAGCTGGTTGTACTGCTACACCCCAGGCATCAAGTACAGGAGCAGCATCAGGCTGAGTCTGAGGCGGTGCGCCCCAGGGCAAGACAGCAGGTTGTTCCAGTCTCTCAGTAGTCGACGGTTGACTGTTATTTACTTCACCAGCAGGCAAAGAAGTAGAGGCCCAGGAAAAGCCCTCGTCGGCAGAAGCAGCGGCCGCACCAGATGCGGTATCAGCATTTTGTCCTAACTGGTCAAAGGAAAAATTGGAAGTTGGCTGAGGACTATTAAAGGAACTCAAAATCGGATCATCAGATGGCAGAGCCGGTGCCTCTGGCTCCATAGTCACGGCATCCTGAAGATCGATAACAGGATTATCAGTCGTTGAAGCACCAACGACAAAATCTTCGGCAGAAGCAGGCTCACTGGGCAAACCAAATGGCTGATCGCTCATGGCTGGTGCACTGGGGGCAGCGGCAACTTGCGGCTCAGGAACTGCACCCCAAGCATCTTGAGCCATGGAGGGCAGACCAGTGGCAGAAGCTTTAGCGGCATTGATTGATGCTTGAGAGTGCACTGCACTGAGAGTAGGGAAGCTACCAGATGAAAGACTGGGATTAGGCACGGACGCTGGCGGTGCCTCTACTGGCTCAACAGCCTTAGGCTCACTGGCTGGTGCAGCTTCTGCAATAGGAGGCGCGGCTTCAACGGCTACAGGGGCAGCTTCGACAGGTGCGGGGGAGGGCTCTGATACAGCCGGTCCGGGAGCTGGCGCTGGCTCTGGAGTCGGAGCAGATACAGCAGGAGCAGCGGGTGCAACATCTGCGGTCTGACTAGCCGCGGCAGGAGCGGCGCCATCAGATGGAGACTCTTCGGTCTTGTAAACCTTTGGCCAGTTGCCTTGCAAATAGCGCTCTTGCATCGAATTGACTTTTTCTTTGTCGCGGACAAGCGAAGCCAATTTTTCTTTGTTGGACTCGATGCGCAACTCCAACTCTTCGATTTGAGAGGTAATGATGTTGATCTCTTCGCGAGTTACTGCCTCTTTCTCAGTAAATTCGTCAAGGAGTTCCCGTAGCATTTCGGGATTGATAGCAACCATTTTTTGAAAATTCCTCTCAAATTTGAGTAGCCCTGACAGCCTTGAGCTTGTCAAAGGTAGCTCCAACCTACCGATATTAAAACACGCTATACAAGATTTGTAAGCGCCGCTGACCGTAAGGTAAGGCACTGACAATAAAAACTAAGTGTTTGAGCAGCTTCAAAAGACGATTTTAAGCCCCCGCGCATCCTTCTTAAACGGCTCCAGCAGCATCTTCTCCGCCAAGGCGGGCATAGTTTTTGGTTTCGGCAATCATGCACTGAAATAGCCACATACAAAATTGATCAAGAGTCTCAATTGGTGGATTGGCATCTTGCATACGCCACATCATGCCTTGCTCGGTTATCTTGACTTGTATGGTAGAAATTGGCTGATAATCATTTTCGGTGCGGCTCAGTGCCATGACTTTGCTTGTGGGCACAAGAAAACATTCGACTTTGTCATCACAACCACGCACCACGAGAGAACAAAGCCTGGTGGAAAAGCGGGCTCTGAAATAAGTCTTGGTTTCTTCTGCTTCGCGGAAACGGTTGTACTTGGTAACTTCGGTAACATCGCCAGAAATCGAGCCAGAGACATGCAGCTCTGTACCATTGGCGACCTGGTTAAACTCAAACATATAGCGCTGCAAAAGACCATAAATCTTGTCCACAAGAATGGCTATACCAGACTTGTAAATAGACTCGCGGTATACCTCTTGCAGATGCACACCGCGCTGGTCAGCTAAAAACTGCAAAGAGTCCTGCTTAAGCTGACTCATCCAGTCAGCACCAGGAGTCACGGGCTCTGACTCATGATAAACAAGAATTTGTTCTGAAACGGCTACAGACCAGTCAGGAGACTGGGCACCACCAGTGGCAGCGCCATTAGAAAACATAGAACGGTCGACGGTCCTGTGAGGAGCCGCCGTTTGCGGTTGAGGTTTGCCAGGATTGCCATCGAGGAACTTACGCACCTCCTTACTGGATCCCTTGCCCTGCTGAGGCCTACCGTCGTTCTTTCCGAACATATAATGAGATCTCCTTGCCCGCCAAATGAGCTATGCCCATATTTACCCGTCTTTAATCCACTATTACCAGCAAAAGCACTTGTTTTGCAGGATATTGATTAATTTTAGAGTTCTAGCCGGTTAGAGTCCGGCCAGTTGGGTAGCCCCTTCCTATGCCTTCTGTAAATATCTGACCAATTGTGTGTACTCGTTAAGATCGGCTGATGTCTGTTGCAGATCACTTCCATCGGCATAGACATGCACCAGGGGCTCCACGGCATCAGGCAAAACCAGGATCCAGTGATCCGGTCTGGTCTGAATCTTGACTCCATCGAGAAGTTCCATTGGTCTATCGTGATGCTTCTCCACAAGCAAACGCATCACGCGGCCTTTGCGCTCCCAGGGACAGTGCACCGAATCCACCTGATAAAAAAGCGGTGGCAAGTCGGCAACAGCCTGATGCAAAGTACGGCCCTGATAGGTCAAGTGCTCAAGCAATTGACCTACAGCAAACATGGCATCATAGCCGTTTTGAAACTCAGGGAAGATAAAGCAGCCATTGGCGCTGCCTCCCAAAACTGCCCCTTCTAATTTGGCAGTGGTGGTACCAATCTCAGTCTCAGATGCTTTGCAGCGCACTACTTTGCAGTTGTGTCTGGCAGCAATACGCTCAATCACAGAGCTGGCATTGACCGGCACTACGATGGTGTGTCCTGGCTTGTCGCGCAAGATGATATCAGCCACAGTAGCCAGCAAAAGCTCGCCGCGGATAATTTGTCCGGTCTCATCGACCAGAGTCATTTGCTCACCGTTGCGTCCAATCTGCACACCGAGATCGGCGTTGAGGGCTTTGACCACATCAGCAAACTGCTTGCGCATGGTGATGCGTTCTTCTTGCTTGGGTGGGCTATTGCGGATAGATGAATTGAGTACCACGGTCTCAATACCGAGCTGACCGAGCAAGTCCGGCAAGAGCACACCGGTCTCAGCCATGGCATAGTCGATTACGACTTTGGGCGCATGGGTAGACACAGAGCCAAGCTTGGTCTTACGTGTGTAGTTAGAGCCAGGCACGATACAAAACGGCACTTTGTCTTCTTCAAAGACTTGACCTTTGACGTGATTGAGAAACTCGTCAACATAATACTCACGCACACGGCTGGGGAACGAGATACTGCCTACATCAGACGGAGCGCAGCGAGGGAAATCCTCTTTAAAAAACGTAGTTTCAATTTTGCGTTCCATTGGTTTTGTAATGGCAACACCCTGACTATCAAAAAATTCAATAGTGATTTTTTCAATTTCTCTTTGCGAAACACGGACATGGACAAGTCCAGTCGCTCTCTGGGTTTTGACATAATAACGAGAGATTGGCAGTGACATCGACTCCAGGTTTTGCACCTCGATACCGACTGATGCCAACCCTGATACCACAGCGCGACTGATCATTTGCGATACCTTCCAGTAATCGCGACTAACGAGCACAGGACCGCTCTTGAGAGTGGCTCCGTAAGCCGCTGCCAGGTTGACAGCAAACTCGGGAGTAATATCCACGTTAGCAAGTCCACGTACACCGTGTGCACCAAATAAGGTGCGCGGCGCGCGAGTACCCCAGATCACTGAGTGCAATACTTTGGCACCAGAGTCAATATTTTTGTCTGGCCAGATGCGTACATCGGGGCTGACAGTGGCTTCCTGACCGACCGATGAGTTATCACCGATTATGGCACCTTCTAACAATTCGGCACTATTGTGGACAGTGGTGTTATTGCAAACCACACAAGCGCGCATCTGCACTTTGCTGCCGACATACACATTGGACCAGACCACAGGCTGTTTGAGCGAGGCTTTTTCTTGGATGGCTACATTTGAACCAATAGTTGTATAACTCGATATCACAGTCTCGCGGCCGATGCGGCAGTTTTCGCCTATCATCACAGGTGCTTCCAGTTTGACTGATGAGTCAATCTGCGTGCCCTGTCCAACAAAGATACCGGGCTCAATTTGAGGCAGGTCATTTTTGATTTTGACCAATCCATCAAGGACGTCGCGGTGAGCTTGTCTGTACACAGCGAGGTTACCGATATCGCACCAATAGCCGTCAGCGACGTAGCCAAACATGGGCTCATTGCGCAAGAGCAGTAACGGGAAGAGATCGTTTGAAAAGTCCTGTTCGCGGTTCATCAAGACATAGAGCATTACTTCAGGCTCTAAGATATATGTCCCGGTATTAACTGTATCGCTAAAGATTTCAGAGGCACTTGGTTTTTCGACAAAGCGCTGGATACGACCTTCGTTATCAGTGATAACAACCCCATATTCCAGTGGGTTTTCGACACGCTTGAGGATCAGTGTAGCCTTTGATTTTTTCTCTTTATGAAACTCAAGAGCCTTACTGAGATTCATGTCGGTGAGACTATCACCAGAGATAACAATAAAAGTACCATCAAGGTGGTCTTGCACAGCTTTGACACAACCGGCTGTACCGAGCGGCTTGCCTTCTTCTACGCTATAGCTAATTTTGACGCCAAAATCAGAACCATCACCAAAGTGATCACGTATGGCATCGGGCAAGTAGTGCAGAGCAAAAATGATCTCGTCAAAACCATGCTCCTTAAGCAGATTGACCACATGCTCAGACATGGGCTTATTTGCTACAGGCACCATGGGTTTTGGCAAGTTGCAAGTCAAAGGGCGTAAGCGGGTACCTGACCCACCAGCCATGATTACAGCCTTCATGCTCTTTTACCTCCCATGGTCAAATTGTTTCCAGATTTTTTGTCTTTACCATCAGCTTTGCCACTGCTTTTACCACCAGCAGTAATGCCACCGTTGGTCTTGCTTTCAGATTCACCACTTAGCGACATACCTGCCTTGGCAAATTCAGCTTCCTTGAGGACCTTTTGATAGACCTCTAGAGTGCGTCTGGCAATCACTTTCCAGTTGTAGATATGCTGCACTTTGTCGTAAGCACACTGACGCAACTTATCGGCCAGCTCAGGGTTACGCAGTACTTGCAATAGTCCCCAGGCAAGCGATCCGGCATCGCCAGCATAGGTTGTGACACCAGTCTCCATATGTTCGACAAAGTCCTTGAGACCGCCAACATCAGAAGTAACGACCGGTACTTGCGCTGCCATACCCTCCAGAGCCACTATGCCAAAAGGCTCATAGAGACTGGGGATACAAACAGCATCAGCAGCTTTGTAGAGATGCTTGAGCTCTTCGTCACCGACATAACCAAGGAAGTGACAATACCGAGACACGCCCATGTACTCGGCTTGCTTTTTAAGATCATCGAGGTAATAGCCAGTACCGACAAAGATAAACTGTGTACCAGGTCTCTCGGCGATTACTCTGGGCACAGCCTCAAGCATCACATGCACGCCTTTTTCGCGCACCATGCGACCGACATACAGGACAATTTGCTCATGCTCGCTAACAAAATTGCCTCTCAGTGGTCTGGCATCATATTCAAAATCAAACACTGTTGGATCAGTGCCATTGGGCACTACAGCGATTTTGTTTGGTGGCAGGCCAAACGAATTCTGCAATTCTGCATTCATCGAATGGGAGTTCACTATTACTTCCCAGGCTTCAAAAGTAAGACGCCATTCCATCTGGTGGATATAACGCTGTAAGTCATTGTGGATGCCGTGCATGCGTCCAGCTTCGGTGGCGTGCATGGTGGCAACAAAAGGAATATCAAACCCGGACTTCAATACCCAGGCAGCGTCAGTGACCATCCAGTCATGCGCGTGAATAATGTCAAAAGGCGCTTGCTGATGCAGTTTGATGGCATACTGCAAAAGTCCAAAATTAAAACGATTGACCCAAGAAAGAAAATCTGGAGTGGTATCAGTTTGTGTTTTGACACGGTGCACGTGTACACCATCATCAATGCAATGCTCAGGTTGACCCGGATGGTCAGCCGTTACAACATGCACTTCCACACCTGCTTGCACTAGCTCACGGGAGAGCGCCCAAACCACTCTGGCAAGTCCGCCAATGATGCGAGGCGGATATTCCCAGGACAACATCAATACTCTTTTAGGCATATCCCTCTCTTATTCTCTGGCAAGTGGTCTGGACAAAAGCGCGTCAATGGCTGCCGCGGGGGTTGAAATACCCTTAAGTGTGGACTCCACCTGCCCTGCTATGGGCAGCTCCAGTCCCAGTCTTATCGAAAGTTCACAAACTGCGGAAGCAGTGGGGACCCCTTCGGCCACCTGGCCAAGGTCCTCAAGAATATTGCTTAGCGCCTTACCCTTGGCAAGTCCAAAGCCGACCTGATAATTGCGCGACAAATTACTTTCACAGGTGGCAAAAAGGTCACCCATGCCAGCCAGCCCCGAAAGTGTCGAAGGTTGGGCGCCCAAACGCACAGCTAGCCTGGTGGTCTCAGCCAGTCCGCGGGTGAGCAAACTAGCTTTGGCATTGACGCCCAGCCCCAGACCATCACAAATTCCGGCAGCTATGGCAATGACATTTTTAACTGTCCCGCCGACTTCGACACCGGGCAAATCATCATTGGCATAAACTCTAAACTTGGGAGCGCTCAGCACCGAGCGCAGGGACTTGGCAAGCTCAAGGTCGCTGGCGGCAACAACCGATGCTGTAGGCAAACCATTTAAAACTTCAAGAGCCAGATTGGGTCCAGAGAGTGCTGCCACCTTACTGCCAGGCAAGACAGACTCAATCACTTCGCTCATGCGCATGTTTGTGGCAAGCTCAAGCCCCTTGACGGCACTTATGAGCACAGGCAGGGGCAAATTGAGTGACTTGAGGGCATCGAGTAACTCGCGCATGCCCTGTGAAGTACAAGCCAAAATCAGATAGTCAGCCCCGCTTACAACACTAGCCAGGTCGCTTGAGACTCTGACAGCTGGTGTCAGCGCCTGCTGTCTTGGCTTATCAATGATTTGACCCTGACTGAGCCTGGCGCTGCGCTCTTGATTGCGGCAAAAAACTCGCACGCTATAGCCTGGCTTTTGCCCGAGCATATGAGCCAGAGTCAGCCCCCAGGAGCCCGCCCCTAAAATAGACAGGTTGATTACTTCTGCGCTTTCGCCTGCTTTGCTCTCAACAGAGTTGTTAATAGCCATCCAGAGATGCCTTTCGATTAGATCCCTGTTCTAATTTTAGAACCTTTTATATCTTGGAAAGCCATTAGATATGAGACAAAAGGAAATGACGTAGCAAAGAGATAGCTCCCCGCTCCACATTTAGAGGCGCAAATAACAACACAAGTGCAAGCAAGCTGACAAAACGTCAAGAAAAACAAAGCACCGCAGGCGACGCCCGGCACCACTGGCAGTGCAAAAAAAACAATTTAGCGCGCTACTGATTCTTCCTGGTAGGCGACTGCACAGTTGCGACCGGCATTTTTAGCCTGTTGCAGAGCCTTAAATGCTGAGCTGATCCAGGACTCCACAGTCATTGTCTTAGCATCAAGGATGCTGATGCCAGCAGAGCAAGTGGCATAAAACCCAGAATGTGAAAGAGTGGAATGTTGAATCGAGGCAAAATCAGCCAACAGTCTACCAGACAGTGCCATTGCTTCAGTCTCATCAAGCCCCTCGGCGATGATACCAAACTCGTCACCAGCGTATCTACCGATGATGTCTGATTGACGCAATCTACGTCTCAACAAAAGCGACAGAGCAACAAGCACTTTGTCACCGCCAGGATAGCCATGACGCTCGTTGACTGAGCGGAAGTAATCGATATCGAGCAGTATAAGGGCAGTAAACCCTGTGTGTCGGCGTCTTTGAGCAATCACGGTCTGTGCTTGCTCCATAAAGCTAGTGTGATTAAGCAGCGAGGTCAGACCATCACGCCGCAGTAGTGTCTTGAGAAATCTGGCCCGCTCCAATCGACTACTGACTGAGCTTAGTAGCAAAGCTGGTGGCACCGGCTTGACCAGGTGGTCATCACCACCTGCTCTGGCACTCTCGATACGTGCATCAATCTGACCCTGGGTAGTCAAAAACAATACTGGCAATGTGGCATGACGCTCGTCTTGCCTGATATAGCGAGCAAGCTCATAACCGGTCATACCGGGCAGCATCACATCCAGTAGCACCAAATCTGGCTGGAAGGCTGACATATAAGACTCGAAGTTTTTGGGATCTGTGCAAGTGCGCACCTGATAGCCAGCAGACTCCAAAAAGGCTCGAATAAAAGCAGCTTGATCAGGATCGTCTTCAACAGAGAGGATACGCGGTGTCTCTTGATAGCGCTTATCGAGTAAATAGCGCAAGCGTCTAAACATCGCTTTGACATCGACAGGTTTTTCGAAGTGGGCATCAGCTCCGCAGTGAATAGAGCGCACTTTGTCTAAAAATCCAGTTTGTTTGGAGACAATGACAATCGCCATCTCGTCTCCACCAGGCATAGCCCGCACCCGCTCAACAAGCTCATAAGCATCGCCATCAGGTAGTGGAATCTCAAGAATGAGCCCCTCAGGCATGCGTTTTTCGAGTTCGATAATTGTGGTGGCAAAAGAACGTGCTGAGCGAAAAGAAAAGCCATGCTCTTCTACTTGTTTGCGCAAACTTGCCAGATCTTTCTGGTCCTCGTCAATGACCAGGACTTCCTGTCTGCCAGAGTTATTGATGCTGCGCACTTTACCGAGATTGGTTGTCTCAGGTGCGTCCTCGCCACCAGTAAATTGCACTGATAGCTCTTGCAAGAGCACTTTGAGTTTTTCTAAATCAACAGGAGATGCTGGTCCGGTCTGAGCGGTGATACCATCACAAATGCGCTCACCTTCCAGCCCCATGGCTGAAACTTTTTGAAAGCCATACATACTGCCAGAGCCCGCCAACCAGTGGAAGTGACGGCTCAACTGCTGCACCAGATCTTTGTTCATCGGGTTAGAAATGAGCTTGGTGACAAGCTCAATTATCTGCGCGAGACGATCCGTAGAGCGCTGGACATATTGGCTCTTTAACTCAGAAAAGGTCTCCTGCCAGGAAGCCATAAAGTGCTTTATGCCTCCAGAATGGCCCGCATTTGATTGGCCAACACTGTGGGATCAAAGGGCTTGGTCAAAACTCCTCTAGCACCCATGCGCTTGAGTTTTTCTATCTCAGAGGTCATCGCTTTTGCTGTCAAGAAAATGACAGGAATATTGCGCGTGCGATCATTGCTGCGCAGGGCTTCAAGCGTGCTCGGTCCATCCATGATCGGCATCATCATATCGAGGAGAATCACATCAGGCTGCTCTACAGCCGCCTTATTGACGCCGTCCTGACCGTTTTCTGCCTCAATTACATCCAGGCCACCCAAGAGACTCAGACTCATACACGCAATGGCCCGTGTATCTTCTTCATCATCAATGATGAGAACTCTCATTAGTAATACAGCTCCTTAAATGGGGTCAACCCCCGATACGCGAACGCCTTTTCCAACTACTTATATATAGGCAAAAAAATACGCCACTAAATGATTAATACCCAGCTTGTACCTTTTCACCCTGGCAAAGTCTCTAGTTTTTGACCAGCTACTCCACCGACTCCATATCGCCTAAAAACTCTTCAGTATCGGTCACCACCAGCCTTGGTGCAGGGCCAGTACCAGCCTCGCTACTGGCAGCCTCGGCCTTGGCATTTGCCAAGATTTTGTTGATTTGATCACCTAGCTTGAGTGGGTCAAATGGCTTGGTAATTACAGCCAGGGCACCCATTGATTTCATTTTTTCAAAACCTTCAAACATACCTACTGTGGTGCAAAAAATCACAGGTACATCACTGGTCTCTGGGTAAGTACGCAAATTAGTAAGTGTCTGTTGCCCATCCATACCAGGCATACAGAGATCTAGCAAAATCACATCAGGCTTTTCTTCTTTGGCAAGTTCAATGCCTTCCTTGCCTGACGCCGCCTCTCGCACATCTGCCCCGGACAAAAGCCCCAGACAACTACTTGCCACTGTGCGAAAGTCCTCCTCGTCATCAATTATGAGAACCTTCATTGATACCTCTTAAAAGTGCTTATGTTATCAGGTCTAAAATCGAAAAATTACTGCTGGTAGACAGCAGGCACTGGAATAGATTGTTGCGGGGCGCCTGTACCAGGAGGTTGGATAGTGCTCTGGGCAATTGGCACTCTAAACCAGAAGCAGCTACCACGCCCTTCTTCAGACTCTACACCAATCGAGCCGCCATGCTGCTCGACAATACCCTTACAAATTGCCAGACCTAGACCGGTACCACCCTTCTTCTTGGCGTCAGAGGCTTCGACCTGTTGGAATCTCTGGAATAGCCGGTTTTTAAAGGCCTCAGGAATACCACGACCTCGGTCAATAACTTGGACCTCGACAAACCCGCCTGGATACTCCTGCGCTGATACCGTGACAGCCGCACCCTTGGGTGAGAATTTGACAGCGTTTGAGACAAGGTTGACGATAACTTGAACGAGACGGTCACCATCGGCATGCACCACAAGTGGCGTGGGCTGGATATCGAGAGTGACACCGTTATTGGCAGCAAAGGCACTGACAGCTTGCTCGGAGCGCTCCAGCACATTGGTCAAAGGAGTATTTTCCATGACCATATCGAGCTTGCCAGCTTCCAGTTTTTCGATGTCGAGGATGTCGTTGATAAGACCAATCAGTCGGATAGTGTTGCGCTCGGCGATACCCACTACCTTTTTGACCTGATCAGGCAAGACGCCCATGGCGCCTACAGCGAGGAGGGTCAGTGAACCACGGATAGATGTAAGCGGTGTACGCAATTCGTGCGATACAGTCGATACGAATTCCTTTTTCATACGCTCGATTTCTCGGCGCTCTGACACATCAAGGATGTTAAGCATGTAGTGGGCCTTGCCATCACCAAACTCGGTTTCGGCAAGTGATATTTCTACAGGGAAGTCTTCGTTGCGAGCATTGAGACAGTCAAATTCACCGATGCGGTTATGGGCTTTGCTAAACAAAGTCTCCATAAATGCAGCACGATCATTAGCATCATTGACGTTAAATATGCGACTGTCGCCAAACAGAGACATAAGGTGCCGTCCCACCATCTCATGGCTGCGCATAGCAAACATGCTCTCAGAGCGGGGGTTGACTGACTCCACCCGACCATCGCGGTCGATGATGAGTAGTCCCACCAACATATGGTCGATGATTTTGCGGATGCGCATTTCAGATTGACGCAGAGTGTCTTCTGCAAATTTACGCTGAGTGATGTCGTGGGCTACGCAAAACAGAGCGCGGTCTTTTTCGGACCAGTCTGCCGACCACAAGACATGCACCAGGTTGCCATCACGCTTTTTGACTCGGTTTTCAAAACTGACTTTACCAGTGGCACCGCGGACAGATCTGACCGAGCGGATTGTGTCAGGCACGTCTTCTGGCAAAATAACTTCGATAAAGCGACGACCCATAAGCTCGTCTGGATAATAGCCCCAGCTCTCATAAGAGGCGGGGTTGATAGCCACAAACTTACCGTCCATGTCAATCGAGCAAATAACGTCAGCTGCGTTTTCGATAACGGCACGCTCTTTGCGGCTGGCTTCAGCGAGGGCTTCTGCCATGCTGCGGAAGGCATCGTCCAGTTGGGCAATCTCGTCGGCACCAGCTAGAGGTGGATTGAGTCTTTGACCACGAGCCAGACGGAATGAGTTGTCTGTGACTGTGTTGAGACGGATGGAGATACTCTTGAGGAAGTAATACAACAATAGGAAGGCTATGGCGATGTTGACGACGACGCCCACCACCAGGAAGACCTTAACCATGGTCCTACTTCGGTTTTGTTGTTCCGGGCTCTCGTTTTCGATTTTGCGCTCATCCTCAGTCAGGCCCTTAAGCTCGTCCTGCAACTGGTCCGCCAGTTGCCTGATCTGCTTATACATGTGCCTCGCTCTAAACTGGGCTACGTCTACGCGGTTGTCATCGATAGCTGATTTGGCTTCTCCCAGGATTTTTAAGCCGTCTGATGTGATTGTTTTGAGGCGGACAAGAATCTGCTGTTGCTTGTCGTTGTCGCCAACTAGATTGGACAACTCTCCAAGATCGAGCGGAATCTGGCGCACAATCTTGTCATAGCGGTCGCTAAATAGCGGGCTCTTGGTGATACTGTAGCCGCCCATCGCCACACCTGCGTCATAAAAGAGCTTGGACAGGGCGTTGGCTTGCGAAATAATAGCTTTGGAACGGACCTGCCTCTGCACTTCTTCTTCGGCTTTTTGGAGCAAGACAGAGAGAATGATCAAAAACACCAACTCAAAAACGAGCGGTACTAAGACCAGGATAAAACCCTTATGAGAGATTTTAAGGTTGAGGTTTAGTCTCATAAATCCAGGGGAAATCAACTTTGCCAAGGCATGCTTCAGGCATTGTACCCATCCGCCAGCAAAAGCCTACATCCATTAATGGGAAATTTTAGCAGCCATTTTTCGCACAGCGGCATCAATCTGGGCAATTTCATCTGAGCCTTTGAGGGCAGTACCTAGCTCCTCTCCGCGTTCGAGTTTACCTAGATTATCGGACACGGTCTTGAGCCGCCTTAAAATTCCGAAGATAAACACTAGTAGCAAAATTGCCATTAGCGAATTAACTGCCACACCACCGATAATTACCAGTGCCCGGCTTGATCTCTCACTCAACCCACCTGCTACTTCTACACGTTTGCCGTAGGCTCTATTGTCGGCGCGCTCACTAATGCCTGCTAGCTCATCCTGGAGTTGATCTGCGAGTTGTCTTATCTCCTTGTACATGTGCCTGGCTCTAAACTGAGCGACATCTACATGGTTGTCTTCGATAGCTGCTTTTGCCTCAGCCAGGGTCTTAACTCCATCTGTAGTTATCTGCTTTACTCGTTGCATAGAGGCAACGCATTCTTTGTCATCACTGACAAGATCAGACAATTCGGCTACATCTTGCGGTATTTGTTTGACGATAGTATCAAAGCGAGTGGCAAACAGTGGACTCTTAGCAATGCTATAGCCACCCATAGCGACTCCAGAATCGTTAAAGAGCTTGGACAGGGCTGCTGTCTGAGCGTTGATCGCTCGGCACCTAACTTGCTCAGCAACGCGCTCCGAATCCTGCCTGATCATCTCGACAAGCGCGTAGGCAAAACAAAGCTCAAAAATTAGTGACAGGACTACAAGGATAGAGCCCTTGTGCGAGATTTTAACCACTGAATTAATCCTGCTCAGCTAAGCAATTATCATCATTTAGAACAGTCAGATCATTGGTGCTACCAGGGGCAGGCAACTCTATCTCTTGTACCCTTCTACCTCGATTTAATGGCTTGTTATTATCAGCATTATCGGCTTCCTCGCACTGCGCAGAGTCCGATACCGCGGCTGCAGGCAGCGTAATCGGCCTTAGCGGTGACAACCCGCTCCACTCAGCTTTTGTAAGAAATCTCAAGGCCACTAAAGAGCCTGTTATGCAGGTAGAAACGGCCAATGACAACCAGACACCAAAAGCACCATGCGAACAATTCACTGCCAGTAGGTAAGCGAGACTCAAACCTATTACCCAATTGGATACGAAGCTAAAAATCACAGGGATACGGCTGTCATTCATAGCTTGCAGCGAAGCTCCTAAAACCGCTTCCAGAGCTGCAAATGGCAGCCCGAAGGCAGCGACACGAATATAGCCAATAAGAATCAAGCGTGTCGTTTGATCAGTAGTGGCGCTCTCGGCCAAAGGTGCAGCACAACAAAAGAGGACAATACCCGCCAAAACAAGTAGACCAATTGCCAATAAGGTCATACTGTACGAAGCTTGCCACGCTCTCTGCAAACGATTGGAGCCGATGTTTTGGCCAACAGCAACGAGTACCGCCATGGACAGAGCACTCAAAGGCAAAATGGCAAAAGCCTCCAGTCTCTGCCCTATGGTCCAAGCAGCAACAGCTGCAGCCGGCGCATCCAAAAGAGAAAGGATCCAGAATAGGACAAAAGTGCTACTGCACCAGGCGATATCCTGGAGCGCTGCCGGCACTCCACTCACAAGTAGCGGTCTGACAAACAAAAATGGACTTGTAATTGTCGATGGTTTAGACAACTTATCTCTGACCCGAAAGTCCGAACGCCACCATGCCAATGCCGCAATCAAAGCCGCCACGCTATATCCAGAAATGGAAGCGATGGCAATACCAGTGATGCCCGTATCACTTACAGGCCATCCTTTGACCAACAATAAATAGTTAACAAGGACATCTACGCCTGCCATTACAGATAGTGTGATCAATTGAATTCTTGCATTGCCAACTCCGACAAAGGTGGCGTTGATTGTAGATACCACTGCGCAAGGAATGAGTAAGAACGCGACAATATCGAGGTAGCGTTTACCTTCATGAATAGTGACACCACAGTTATTGACACAACCAGAAAAAGAAGCCAGGAGTGCCGTACTGAGACTCAGCATCGAGACAATCATCAGTATCGCCATAACCAGCAGCAAAACAAGCAACTGACCAGTCAGGGACACTAAGTCCTCTTTGCGATTAGCACCATAAGCTTTGGAAGCGAGCGCTGTGCCAGCCGTCGCTAACGACGTGATCACGATTGCACAGATCATCATAAACTGATCGCAAACCCCGATCATCGCCTGCGCCTTGGTACTGAGAATCCCAGCGCACTGTACATGCACCAGATCAACTATTGAAAGACAGAAAGTAGTTACCAATATCGGCCAGGATACTTTCCAAAGGCCTAACCTCAAACTACCCTGGGTAATGGTTTGCCCCTTAATGTACCCTTGTGGACCGGCAAGAACCTCTTCTCCCTGGATAAAGTCTTGCAATTGATTTTGGACACCTGCCGCCATTTCTCGCGTTGCTCGAATACGCATGCTCTATAAACAGCTCCCAATTTGGTGCTAAAACTCTAACCGATCTTGAAAGAAAAGAGTTATTCAGAGTTTAGACTATCAGCAAAACACCTCTAAGAATTATTAGAAAAGCGGGAAGCTCTCAAGGGCTCAGCAAAGCTGATTAAAACAGACTTGGCATGCTCAAATACTAAACTTTAACTTCTACATTTCCAGAACCTTGCCTGACACTTGTTTGATACTACTGGTAGTACCTCAAGTTTAAACAGCAGAAGCAAACAGGAAGCAAAAACTCCAAGGTGCAACAGCAAATCAAACTGGAAACACTGACTAAAAAGTGTCCTCATCTTATGCTGAGTCGCCGGGCTTTCCTTTAGCAATGCCCTCTCTTTTGCTGTCAACTCAGCACATTCATCTTGCAATTTGTCAGCCAGTTCCCTAAGTGCTTTGTACCGATGATGACTCCTAAACCCACAACAAGAATAAATTCGATCATCATCTATCGCTATTCTTGCTTCTCGAAGAATCTTAAGTCCACTTAGAGTATCCAACTCTATAGCCCGAACTAATTCGGTCTGTTTCAGACTTCCACTCGTAAGCGCCCTCAATCTTCGAACTTGATCTGGAATTTCACGACATATAGCCTCATACCGCTCGCTCATAATCCGGCTCTTAGTAATGCTGTAACCACCCATGGCTAATCCCGACTGATGAAAACGTTGCCGAAGTTCATCAACCTGACTGACAAGAAATTTTGCCCGGTGCAATTCCGTTGCCTCCCTTGTCGCTGCACCATTACAGACCAGAAGTAGGCTAAGAAATATCGACTCCAGAAAGACCGGTACAAACAAAAGACTTACTTGTTGTTTAGTCAACTGCGGAAACACACACATCCACCCGAGTGAAGACAGAACAACACCACCAGCAGTACCACCAGAATCAAAATCACGATGACTATAGAAGTACCACTGTAGCAAAAGAAGGCTAGAGCCACCGAGGTGCAACACCAGCAAAGCCAAAATCATGGCATTAAAAACATTTTGCCAACTTATAGCAGTCCCAAGCAAGGTATCGCGAGAACGGCAATAGCTAACACGCAAAGAGCTAACAGTACGATCTAGCTCATCCTCTAGGGCCGGAAGTTGTCCATAAAAGGGCATTACTCCTCTATTTAAATTCTCAGGACAAGCCTCCTTAATGTTGCTCTGAGCCGCCAAAATCAGCTGGTCGCAATTCCTCGCCACGCTCTCTAACTTAGCAAGCTCACGACTCGAACAACTGTCATTTCCGACTATAAACCTAATGTCATCAAAAGTAGAGTTGAGCACAGTATGAGACTTTGATACTTCATAAAACCAAAAAGGTCCTTGAATCGCAGCATTGCAATACAGGGCATAACTCAAACTGCTAAAACGTGATGCCACAACTTTGGACTGGGCAGCTAACGCCTCTGCCTTTAGTTGGTTATTTAGTTCAATCTCTGCATTTTGATGCACACCAAAAAGCGCCCCAAGAGTAATTAGCTCAAACAGCGCAAAAGCAGCAACAGCCAACACTGTGCTGCTAGACATTTGCAAACACTTCGCAAAGCCCCAGTTTTTCAACAAATCACCACTATCTCAAATTGCACGACATACAGACAAATAGACTGATAGACACCTATATCTATCAAAGCACAGCAAAGCCAGGGTTGGACCGCGCCAGAGATGAATTCTCAGACCTTACTTGTTACCCTTCATCAGAGCTTCTTTGATCTTCTGCAGCTTCTCTCTATCAAGAGTCATACCACCAGGTAGCTGGATTGTGGGATTGTTGCCCTGTCCGCTACTTACCGCTGAGCCAGTGCTCGTCGCTGTAGAGCCATAGGGATTTTGTTGATAGCCACTACTGGTAGCACCTGTAGGCTGACTGTAGCTCTGCACCGGCTGCGGCGCCACACTGGCATTGTTACCAGATGATAGCCCGGGCTGGTCAGAGGCCATGTCGTTAAAGATTTGCTTGGTCTCGTCATCCATCATTACTTCAGCCTGACTGGACACACGGGTAAAGCCCTGAGGTACGCCAAAATAAGTGATGGGGATAGCACAAGTTTGAGAGCGGTAAGTGTCCAGTGCGACCGTGGGAGCGCCGTTTTGCACCAGTGAGATACGCAATGGAAAAGACCGAGTATTAGGCAAACCATAAGTGTGCGCAATCATCTCCGAAATCTGGTGCGGTACTTGTATCTCATCTGCCACCCAACAGTCAGCAGCACTGACTTGCTGCCTGTGACCAGCACGGGCACCGACCGAGGCATTGCGGATTGAGTATTGCGTAGCTTTGAGACCAGCGACACCGCTGATACCGCCCCTGGACCATGGTCTATCAGCCAAACTCTGCCCACGCGCCTGCATGCGCTGAGTCACTTCCTGATTCCACTTCTCAAAACTAGAGGTGTAATACTGCCTGGTACGCTCATTGTAAAAAGTGACAGCCCAGCCAGGAGCACAGGTGACGATGGTACAACCCATTTTGGGGCTGACCATACGCAGACCCTCGGGGCTGATATAGATATAAGCGTCACCAAAGTTAGATGACCGCTGCGTCAAGACCCAGCCGCGGCTATCAGCCTGAGCATGGGGCGCCAATGCCAGAGAGACACCAGTCAAGACCCCGAGCAAACCCAGAGCTGGTAATACCTTTGACCACAATCGCACAGCCATATTCACCGCTTATCCTCAACTGACCGGGGACTATTTTAATCCGTCTTTTAAGACTTACCCCTTATATATGTAATAAAAACAGATCCCGCCAATTCCTGCCGTATCCCCGGCAAGCCTCACTGCTGCTTCCACCCGACATCTACTTAAATTTGTTGAGCCTGGTGCGTGGGTCTAGAGCATCGCGCAGGCCGTCGCCTAAAAAGTTAAAGGAGAGCACAGTCAAAAAGATAAACATGGACGGGAAGAAAATCAAATGGGGATGGGCTCTCAAGCTGCGCCAGCCGTCAGATGCCAGAGTACCCCAGGAGCAAGCCGGCGGCGACAAACCAAGACCGATAAAGCTCAAAGTAGACTCGGAGAGTATGGCTGAGGGCACAGTAAATGTCAGAGCGACAATTATCGGACCCAGCGCATTAGGAAAGAGATGCTTCAAAACAACGTTGAGCCCGCTTTGTCCTTGAGCGTAGGCAGCCTCGATAAATTCTTCGTTTTTGAGTTGCAAAAACTGAGCTCGCACAAGCCTAGCTGTACCCATCCAACTGACCAGTCCAAGAGCTATCAAGATACCAATCGTGCCGCGGCCAACAAGCACACCCACGAGGATCATGACGAGCAAATCCGGCAAGCTATAAGCGATATCAACACCGCGCATCAAAAGTGAGTCGAGTTTACCGCCAAAGTATCCAGATATAGCACCGTATACAGTACCAATGACAAAAGCAGTAAGGGCTGTTGTCAGACCGATTGATATGGACAGACGAGCGCCGTAAATAACACGCGCCAGGACATCGCGCCCCAGCTCGTCTGTCCCCATGGGGTGCAGCTGTGAGGGACCGGCTAGATAAATATTGCTGGTTTGATCATATGCAAAGGCACATAGAGGCACATTAAAAGCAGAGAGCAGTGCCACCACACAGATAAGTCCAATTATCACCATACCGGCTACGGCGGTAGGTATCTTGAGCAGGCGCTCCCAGGGAGTGAGAGTAACTTTGCCATCGCTTACTGTGCGTGTTTTGACTGTAGCTGTAGAGTCCATATTAATCCTCCATCCGCATGCGAGGATCCAAAAATTGATATGCGATATCGACAAAAGTATTGGCGATGATAAGCAATACAGCAAAAATCATAGTGGTGCCCAGGATTAAATCATAGTCGCGGTTCATCACCGCAGTGATAAAAAAGCGCCCCATGCCAGGGATAGCATAGATGTATTCGACAACAAAAGAGCCAGTAATCACAATCGCGGTTAGCGGTCCAAGCACTGTCACCACTGGTATCAAACTATTGCGCAGGATATGCTTAACGACTGTATCCCACTCAGATAGACCTTTTGAGCGTGCGGTCCTGACCCAATCTTTTTCTACTATCTCTAGCACGCTGGCTCTAGTCAATCGCGCCAGATAGGCTCCAGGCGAAAACGCCAGAGTAATAGCAGGCAATATGACGTGCCAGGGAGACTCCCAGAGACCGACAGGCAGGGCTTTGAGCTGTATGGCAAAAATAAATATCAGCCCAGCACCAATGACAAAACCTGGCACCGAAATACCAAGAGTACTGAGTAGCATGGCAAAAAAGTCTTGTTTACCGCCGCGACCAAGGGCGGCAATAGCACCCAGCGGTACGCCAAAAACCACAGCCAGAGTAAGTGCCACAAAGCCTAACTGACAGGATACTGGCAGAGCGTCAAAGAGGATATCGTTAACTGTGCGATTGACGTATTTGTAAGAGACACCCAGGTCGCCACGAGCTAGCCTGGCGATGTAGAGCACATACTGCTCAGGGACAGGTTTGTCGAGATGGTATTTAGCATTGAGGTTGGCCACTATCTCTGGTGGCAAGTTTTTTTCTGAGTCAAAGGGACCACCCGGTACGATACGCACCAGCAAAAAAGTCAGTGATGCCACAATCAAGAGCACCGGTATGGCCATCAAAAAGCGTTTGATGATAAGACCTAGCATTAGTTTTTGCCCTCCGGCTCTGTGGCGCCGACAGTGACATTTTTAAAAAATTGTAAGTCCAGGGGATTGATAGCGATGCCTTTGACCCAGGGTTTGATCATGATGTTTTGCGTAGCAAAGTAGGCTGGCACAATTGGTACAGCCTCACTGCACAGCATTTTATCAGCTTGCCGGTAGAGGTCGGCGCGTTTAGTCACATCTTGTTCAGCTTGAGCAAGACCGATTAGCTTATCGTAGTCAGCACTTTTCCAGCGCGTATGGTTATTACCGTTGTAGCCGGTAAAGAGATTCATAAAAGTCTCAGGATCGGGAAAGTCCGCTCCCCACGAATCTCTAAACATCTGAGGCGGGTCTCTACGGGTGGTGGCTAGATAGACTTTCCATTCTTGATTAACGAGGTCGACGTGTACGCCGAGATTACGCTTAATCTCATCTTGAGTGGCTTCTACCACCAGTCTTACGTCTTCACGGTTAGGATAGAGCAGCTTGGTCTCAGGGAAGTTTTTGCCACCCTCAAACCCTGCGTCAGCGAGATACTTACGAGCCAGAGCTTGATCGTAGTTGAGTCCACTATCGGCACTATAGCCAGCGAGCCCTTGCGGAATCCAGCTACTTGTCGGTCTTTCGCCCCGACGCAAAATCTTAGGAAAGACCGATCTATCGATAGAGAGTGCAAAAGCTTTGCGCACACGGACATCGTCAAAAGGTTTTTTATTGACGTTAAAAGCGAGGTAATAGCCTCTCAACAGAGGGAAGTTTTTATACTCCGGTGAGTTGCGGAAGCGCTCCACATCCGGCGTGGCAAAACTTCTATTGTCGACAAAATCGAGCTCGTTATTTTCGTATAGAGCAAATGCTGTGGATGCTTCGGGCACCATAAACATCTTTATCTTAGAGACTTTTGGTGGTCCTTCAAAAAATTTCTCGTTTGCACTGAGTTCGATTTTGTATTCATGCTGCCAGTGAGTAAGCTTAAAAGGTCCGTTTGTGACGAGGTTTTCGGGCTCCGTCCAACGGTCTTTGTAGCGCTCTACGAGGTCCTGCCTCTGGGGAAAGCTCGGACAAAATGCAGTCAAATATATAAAGTAAGCAGCGGGCTTTTGCAGCCTGACCTCAAAAGTACGGGCATCGATAGCCTTAAAGCCCAGCGTTGACGGGTCTTTGACCTTACCTATGTTGTAGTCACGGGCACCGACTATGTCATAAAGAAAGAACGCATACTGCGCAGCAGTAGCTGGAGTCAAAAGACGGCGCCAGGCATACTCAAAATCGTAGGCAGTGACTGGTTTGCCATCGGTCCAGACAACATTGTCGCGCAGGTGGAAGACATAACGCTTACCATTATCAAGTACATCCCAACTGGCAGCACAGGCTGGTTTGCATTGCAAATCATTGGAGTATTGAGTCAACCCCACCATTAAGTTGGAGACCACATCAAAAGATGTGGAGTCAGTGGATGTATGCCAATCAAGACCGGGCGGCTCAGTGCCGAGGTTGACTCGGAGCACGCCGTCTTCATATAGCTTACGCAGCCTGGGGGCATTGGCCGTGGTGCTGACGTTTGAGCCATCACCAGACCCGCCACTACATCCATATAAGGAAGTAGCGAGCAAAAGCGCTGGAGCAAGCAGAGTGACAAAGCTTAGAGCCGATAAATATTTGTCTCTTACTGATGGGTAAGGGATCAATTTTGCACGACCGGTTGGCAAGCGATTGGACCAAAAGCGCTTGAGAAGTACGGTTTGTAACTTGAGTCCGAGATGATTCTTAACGAACAAAGTTAAATGCCTGCCATAAATGCCAATTAAAACCCTTTATTTGTAGCGCATATCGCGCTTTTATCTATAAATACGTACTAAATACTTGCCAACAAGCCGCTGAGATAGACAGATATTCTAGCTTTGTTGACAGTTTTTCGGGCTCCTGGATATACTAACTGCACGCCTCCGACGAGGCCGTTTTGGTTTGCGTTCTTTTTAAGAGCGCAAAATACCGTAGTGAACTAGCCCTTGGGAGTTTAGTCATGGCTAAGAAAGATGATCGCATAATCATCACACTGGCTTGTGGAGAATGCAAAAGACGCAACTACACAACCATGAAAAATAAGAGAAACGATCCAGATAGACTTAATTTGGCAAAATACTGCAAGTCTTGCCGTCGCTCTATCGAGCACAAAGAGACTAAGAAGTAATTGCCCTTGACCTGCGACTGCAGGTCGGCGCGCGCTCTTAGTTTAGTGGCAAAACAAGGGTCTCCAAAACCTTTGATGAGGGTTCGATTCCTTCAGAGCGCGAATTATCACAGCGGATCAAAAGATGGCCAACGTAAACGAGGACGATGCGAAAGCATCAACAAAACTTATGGAAGTAGTATCGTCCGACTCGGGAGACAAATCACCCAAGAAGCATGAAGCCAAAGAAGCTTCAGGTCTTACAGGTGTGATGCAGTTTCTCAGAGAAGTGGCCATCGAGCACCGCAAAATCACCTGGCCTGATCGCCCACAAATCATTCGCGAGACCTGGAGTGTGATAGTGCTGGTGGCGGCAATTACCATCATGGTGCTGGGCATCGACTGGGTATTGGGACATGCGGTCTTTGGACCGCTCGAGCACTGGGCAAAGATGTACGGTGCTGGAGTGGGCAGGGGTTAAGGAGCAAAACTGTAAGATGGCCTTTATCAAGACTGACGGGCAAAGACGATGGTATGCAGTACAAACTGCATCCGGTCATGAAAACAAAGTCAAAGAACACATCGAAAAGCGCATCGTCACTATGGGTGCTCAAGACCGTATTTTTGGCGTAATCGTCCCAGAAAAAATGGTAACCAAAGTCAAGGATGGCAAGCGCGTCGAAAAACGCGAACGCGAGTATCCAGGTTACGTATTTGTAGAAATGATTCTTGACGACGACTCCTGGAGAGTAGTTAGAGAAGCTCCTGGTGTAACGAAATATGTGGGCGCAGGTAAGAAACCTACACCTGTTCAAGACTCAGAAATTCGCAAGATTTTGAGACGTCAAATGGCTATGACAGGCATGAAGGGCAAGAAACCTGCCGCCATCGACGTCAAGGTCGGAGACTTTGTACGCATCACTGGCGGACCGTTTGCCGACTTTACTGGAGAAGTTACAGAAGTAAACCTGGAGCGAGAGCGCATCAAGGCTTCTGTTATCATCTTCGGTCGCGCAACTCCAGTCGAACTGGAGTTCAACCAGGTTATAAAAGTGTAAATGTGGTGGACATACAGCGCGGCTCACCATATGATCGATTATTCCGCGCGCATACATTTGATATATCAACCGTAGGAACGTAACTGTGAAAAAGGTAGTTGGCAAAGTAAAACTTCAGATTCAAGCCGGTAAGGCTAATCCCGCACCGCCCATCGGTCCGGCATTGGGTCAACATGGCGTGAACATCATGCAATTCTGCAAAGAGTACAACGCCAAAACCCAGGACAAAGCTGGCTCGGTTGTACCTGTAGAAATTACCGTATACGAAGATAGATCATTCGATTTTATCCTCAAAACCCCTCCAGCAGCTGAGCTAATCAAAAAGGCTGCCAATGTTGAGAAAGGCTCCGCCGCTCCCAACAAAAACAAAGTAGGCACCTTGACCAAAGCCAAGGTTACCGAAATCGCCAAAATCAAAATGCCCGACCTCAACTCAACAACTCTTGAGGCCGCCGAAAAAATGATTGTGGGCACCGCCCGCAACATGGGTATCACTGTCGTCGACTAATTGCTCTGGCAATCGGCAATCGTTATATAAGAACTGAACAAAACTAGGAATTTCCAACAATGGCTACGCTGACTAAAAGACGTGAAAAGCTCGAAAAATTCTATACCGAGCACAATGAAGCTACGACTGCTGATGAAGCAATCAAAGCGCTCAAGGCTGAAAATTCCGTCAAGTTTGACCAGACAGTAGAAGTTCACTTCAAGCTGGGCGTCAATCCTAAGTTGAACGATCAGCAAGTCCGCTCCACCGTCAACCTACCTGGTGGTACCGGCAAAGAAGTGCGCGTGGCTGTTGTAGCCAAAGGCGACAAACTCAAAGAAGCTCAGGATGCTGGCGCTGATCACGCTGGAGCCGAAGAATTGGTCGCCAAAATTGGCGAAGGCTTCCTCGAATTTGACAAGCTCGTTGCTACTCCTGATGCCATGGCAATGCTCTCTAAGATGGGTAAAATCCTCGGACCTAAGGGTCTGATGCCCAACCCCAAAGACGGCACTGTCACATTTGACGTTGCTAAAACCATCAAAGAACTCAAAGCCGGTAAAGTATCATTCCGCGCTGAAAAAGACGGTGGCGTTGTCCAAACAGCCATCGGCAAACTCTCCTTTGATGACACACGTTTGATCAAAAACCTCGCCGCTGTTGTCGACCAGGTACAAAAGGTCAAACCACCATCGGTCAAAGGTACATACATCAAATCGATTTACGTCAGCACCACAATGGGACCTAGCGTAAAAATCGACTTGACCACATTGCAAGATCTGGTAAAACAGCTGTCAGCTTAATCACTTAAGTTTTCTGGCAGGCGTTGGAAATCAAAAGGGCACTCAATGAGTGCCCTTTTTTATTTGCTTGACTAATTTTTGACTGGCAAACTAACTCAGGGAGCAGTAGCGGTATTAGGCACGACATAACTAAACGGATAAGTCTGCCTGGCCTGGAAGACAATCGGCGCGCCGCCAGAGTAGGCGTACTGCACCACAAAGGGCTTAATATCGACCTTGGTCATCACAGTCACAGTCCCTGTCACTGGACCACCATAGGGGTGGAGAGCGGCTATGTCAGCGGCAGAGACGGAGCTAACACAACTGACCAATTGGAAGTTGGATAGCATCGAACTACCTTGCTTGTTGGCTCGGTTTACCACAGCATCTGCGCGTTTGGTGCAATCAGTAGGATCTCCAATCGACGCTACACGAGCGGCCTCACGACAAGTCTGGTCATTGATTTGTACACCCAACACAATCACTGCCAGGTCAAACAAAACAAGCACAACAGGAATCAAAACAATTAGTCCGGTCACAAGCTCAACAGATGATTGACCGCGACGTCTATTAGCCATTGCTAGAAACATATATCCCCAGTAAGCGAGCAGGCAGTAACACATGGTGTCCTTGCCCTGTATATTCCACTCTTTAGAAGAATATATGCAAATCCTGTTATTGTCTAAAAATCAGTCAATTGTGGCATGTAACACTCAGGAACAAGTGCGATTGATTGTTGGAGGTTTGACCATGCTGCAACGCCAGGGGGAGTTTAGGGCTCGTCGGGCAAGACCCAGGACAAGTGTGGGAGCCTCCGCTCAGATGGCTGAATTCGCCCCAGCGCTGATGGTCTTTATTCTGGCTGTAGCCTTTCCCATGATTAACCTACTCAGCTTTGGCGCTGGCTATGCAGCCCTGGCCTTTTTAGGGCAGCAATGCGCTGTGCAAGCGAGCAATGCCACAAGCTATCAGCAAGCTCTGGTGGAGATGAAGACTCAAGCCAATACAATAGCTGGCTCCGGTATCGGTCAGTTTGCCAAACTAGCTCCTGTTGGTGGCTTCCAAGGCTGCGGCGCGGACCTTTGGCTGACCGAGACCGATATCAACACCAAAGTGGTCAAGCAGTATGGACCCAACACCGGACTGACTGGCGGTCCAGCAGATCCCACCAACAAGATATACGAGTACACAGTGCGCACTAGTTACAATGTGGGACCTTTTCTCAATCTCGCCTCTTTTCCTTTTATTGGGGATGTCCCATTAGTAGGCAAGGCAGTGCTTGTTTCGACCTCATCTAGTCGTTCAGTAGAGCACGATGATTCACTCAGTATGGGCATAGAGCACCGCGTCTTGATTGGCAGTTTGTTTTAGAGCACCGCCTGGTAAAGCAAACAGTTTTAGGCTCAAGGGGTCCTGGCCGGATACAATAGAAACCTGAAGGCATGATATGCCTGGTGGGTAGTTTTTCAGAAAGGTCTTCAATCAATTGGTCAAGTTCAAAGACTATTACGAGACCCTGGAAGTTAAGCGTGGCGCTTCCGCGGACGAAATCAAAGCTTCATATCGCAAATTGGCTCGTAAGAATCACCCTGACGCCAATAAAAACGATCCCAAAGCTGAAGAACGTATCAAAGAGATAAACGAAGCCTACGAGGTCCTCAAAGACCCCGACAAACGCAAAAAGTACGACCAGCTTGGTGCCGATTGGAAGAGCGGCGATAACTTCAAACCACCGCCGGACTTTGGTGGCGGCGGCTTTACTTTTGACTTTGGCAATCTTGGCGATATTAGCAACAACAAGTCTTTTAGCGACTTTTTTGACGTCCTCTTTGGTCAGACCTTTGGCTCACCACAGCAACAGCAAAGAGCCCAGGGCGCAGCTGCTGGTCAAAGACGCCAGGTCCTCGATCAAGAAGCCGATATTGAGCTGACCTTAGAAGAATTAGCCAAAGGTGCCAAGCGCACCTTGCAGGTCAGCACTCCGGGCGGCAAACCTCGCACTATTGAGGTCAAAATACCAGCCGGTCTCAGACCTGGCAAAAAAGTAAGAGTACCCGGCGAAGGCGCCACTGCCAGTGGTGGCGCGCAAAAGGGCGACCTTTATCTGCGTATCAAAGTAAAACCGCACAATTATTTCACCATAGATGGTGACAATCTAGTGTGCGAATTGACTGTCTCACCGGCTCAAGCCGTAGTCGGCTCAGAAGCTGTCGTGACCACAATCGAAGGTCCAGTCAAAATCAAAATACCAGCAGGTACCCAATCAGGACGTTTGCTCAGACTCAAAGGCAAAGGCTTGCCTACGCGTGAAGGCAGTGTAGCTGGCGATCAACTGGTGCGCACAAAGATTGTTATTCCTACTGAGCTCAGTGACCAGGAGCGCGAACTCTACAATCAGCTAGCCAAGCTAGAAAAGAATAAGAAGTAAAAGCAACTGCCCTATATCGACTGACTCTTTATTATCTCAAGTGCAGTTGTTGAGCCGCCAGTCTAAACTCATCAAATCCTGATGTAGCCTGGTTTTGCCTGCACATAACTTCAGCCATAACTTCATGCAATTCAGGATTGTTCTCCTGCATTTTGCGGGCTGCTTCTAGAGTATCTCTTGCTTCTTTGAGCTTATTGGCGCCGATGTAGAGACGGGCAAGAGTGATCATGCCATTTACATCGTTGGGGTTTTTAGCCACTTTCTTCTCAGTATCAGATAGTGCCGGGTCAATTAATCCAGCATGAGCCTCTACGATGGCTTTTACAGCAGAGGGGCAACCGAGCATATCTTGCTCTTTGGTAAAGCCCTTCTGAAACTCTTCAAAGCCTTCTTGCTGCTTACCAGCCTGACCGAGAGCTAGACCAAGCTGTCTTTCGATGGATGGGTCGTTAGCATCGCTTTTCTTCAAATCAGTAAGTGCGGTAACTGCTTCTTCAGAGCGGTTAGCCTTCATATACAGCTCAGCCAGCTCTCGTTTGGGAGCGACTCCAGCAGTGGGGAAGTGTCTGACAATGGTCTCGTAGACCTTGATGCAGTCCTCATCTTTGTTGAGGGTATCGAGAGCACGAGCATAGGCTAGTTGGATGTATTGACTGTAAGTAGCGATTTCAGCAGCCTTAGCCATATAGGTCAGACCCAGCTCTTTGTCAGCTTTAGCGCCAGCTTCAATTAAGACCTGACCAGCGCAAACAAGTGCTTTGACGTCTTCGGGAGACTTGGCCACAAGTGCTTTAGCAGCGGCAATAGCCTGTTGGTTTTCGCCTTTGGCTAAGAGTTTATGCGGCGGCATCTGAGCAATATCAGAGAGTAAAGTTGGCACCACCAGGGCTTTGTCTTTGACGATATAGCGGGCATCTTCGTCGCTGATGCCATAGACACCGACTTTATCCGGGACGACCTTTATCGTGGCGCAAAAACCACCACAAAAGACCACCGCCAGGACTACAGGGATGACGATATCAGTGACTGGACTGATTTTATAAGGGTTTTTACCGCTGCCACTCTGGACACCAGCAGGGGCATCGATACCTGGTTGGAGTTGCTCACCGGACAGTGTGAAGTTGCCCGTAGTCGACCCCGTCGGCTGCGCAGCAGCTGCCGGCTGAGGTGCGGGTGCCGGAGCTTCAGCGGGAGCTTGCGGCGCGGCTGGTTCTTTGCCCGCATCGCCCTTACCCTTGGCTTCACCCTTTTTCTTAAACATGCAACTTCTCCCGACACACTTACATAACTACTATCTAGATAAAGCTTTTTTGCCTCAATTCGTGCCAACTTAAAACAAAAGATTCACAAATTGGTTTTTTTGAGACATATTGATCAAATCTTCGCTTGGCTTCCTCTGACATTATCAGCAGCTTTTGGGCATAGGCCGCCCCCGAGGCCGTGCTCAAAAGTGAGCCTTTTTTAGCCAGACGACTGATTTCGAGGGCAAGGGCAGTGTCAATTATTAGCTCATGGGAGCCATCGCCCTCGTCTTCAATCAGCTCATAAAGCCCGTGAGCAAAGCTCAGCGCGTCCTTTATACCGTTGGCGTGAGTAACCTTATCTTTTTGCAAAAGGAAATTCTCACCTGAAAGCTTTTTAGCCATCTCACTTTGCAAGAGTTTTTCACCCTTCACGCTGGCCGCTACTGGTTGCTGTTTGCCCAACCCGACCTCATTTAAGAGCCCCAGATTGTCTTCCAGACGATTTAAAAATGGCACAACCTGGCAGCGGCTGACAATTGTGGTCAATACATCATCTTGAGCACTGGCAAAGAGTAAAAACAGACAGCTGGAACGCGGCTCTTCAATAGTCTTGAGCAGGGCATTGGCAGCAGGGCGGTGAAAAGCCCCTTCAGAAGCGTCTTCAATCACCACTATGCGCACATAGTTGGAAGTGCGCGCCAGCTCCTCAGAGAGGTTGCGAGCAGCCTCTACGGGGATTTTGCCGCTCTTGCCGCTCTCGTTGGAGAGTACATACCAGGCTTTGGGATGTTCATCTTTGTAAAGCCAGCGGCAATTTTGACAAGCAGCTTCAAATCTCTTTTCATCGATTTCTTCATCGATATCATGGACGATACAAGCGCCCAGAGCCTCTTTTTGTGGGTTTAAACAATTCAAAAAGGCTGCCAGCTGGCGTGCCATGATCCACTTGGAAGCCTTATCCCGTCCCGTTAAGAGAAAGGCGTGGGCCATTCGACCATTGGTCAGAGCCGACCCCAGTAGCCTGGTCGCTGTCGGCTGGATGTTGCTCAATTTTTGAGTAAAAACAGGTTGCATAAGTAAGTAATAATACCCCGGATGGGCGCGGTAAATTGACAGCTCTTGGCGAGTGACCTAGACTATCTGGTGCAAAAAGCGTGTGGGAAAGTCTTTGTGGTTGATGCCATGAGCCTTTCTTTTATGGCGCCACTTCAATTGGAGATTATTCAACCTTGGCTAACGTAGTAGTTGTCGGAGCGCAGTTTGGAGACGAGGGCAAGGCTAAGGTCACCGACCTATTAGCGAGAAATGCCGACGTCGTGGTGAGATATCAAGGCGGCGCCAATGCTGGTCACACAGTAGTCGTAGACGGCGAGACTTATAAATTTCACCTAATCCCTTCAGGCATCTTGTATGAAGGTAAAACATGCATCCTTGGACCAGGTATGGTCATCGATCCCAAAGCATTTATCAGTGAGCTAGAAGCCCTGATGAAACGTGGTCTGGATGACACAAAATTGAAAGTGTCAGCTTCAGCTCATGTCACCATGCCCTATCACCTCGCTCTCGATGCTGCTGAAGAAGACAGCCGTGGAGCCAACAAAATCGGTACCACCAAGCGTGGTATCGGACCGACCTATGCCGACAAATGCGCTAGATCCGGTATCCGCATGGAAGACATGCTCGACAAAGAAGTTTTGAGAGAAAAACTGGAGTGGATGGTACCGCGCAAAAACGTACTTTTAGAGCGCATGTACAACATTCCTCCTTTTGACACAGAAGCAATTCTGGAAGAGTACACAGCTTACGCTGACAAAATCAGAAAGTATGTTTGCGACACTTCCGAGTTTATCTTTAACGCTGTACAGGACCGCAAAAACATCTTGTTTGAAGGTGCTCAAGGTACTCTGCTCGATCTCGATCACGGCAGCTATCCCTTTGTCACCAGCTCCAGCCCAACAGCTGGCGGTGCTTGCATCGGTGCTGGTATCGGACCAACAATCATCGACCGCGTCATCGGCGTTTCCAAAGCCTATATGACCCGCGTTGGCGAAGGTCCTTTCCCCAGTGAAGTCACTGGCGAAGTGAGCGAAATGCTCAGACAAACAGGCAAAGCCTGGGCCGAAGTCGGTGTCACCACCGGTCGTCCCCGTCGTTGCGGTTGGTTTGACACAGTGATTGGTCGCTATTCAGTCCGTATCAACGGTCTCGATTGCCTGGCCATCACCAAGCTAGACGTCCTCGATGAGTTTGAAGAAATCCAAATTTGCGTTGCTTACAAAGATAAGAGAGACGGCTCCATCCACAAAGAAATGTCCTCAATCGGTTCCAGCTTCAAGCACATGGAGCCCGTTTACAAGACATTCCCAGGCTGGAAACAACCAACTCACAAGCTCAAGAGCTTCAAAGAGTTGCCTGTTGAAGCACAGCGCTATCTCGACTTTATTGCCGATGAGCTCGATTGCCCAGTAGCAATTGTGTCTGTTGGTCAAACTCGCGATAAGACAATCATTCTCGAAGACCCGATTCACGGACCAAAACGTGTGCTGACCAAAGCCACCCAGGTCTAAAATCGTCTGAGATTAGTCGACAAAAACAAACGACCCTGCCTCATTGAGGTGGGGTTGTTTCGTTATTACTCTTAATTGGTCCATCCTGGTCGAGAGCCCAGCCAAAGAGCCTGTAGATTGAGCCTTTAACCCAAAGAGCAAGGTCTGCTTGTTTACCCATACAGCGCTCTATACCGGCATGCGCGCCAGTATCATCGGGAAAAATCTCGATTATTTTGCGATAGGTGGCAATGGCACTCATATAGTCACCAAGATCAAACTCATACAAATGAGCCAAACCCACAAGCGCCTCCAGATTGGCGGCATCGTCCTGGAGCATTTGCTGGTAAA
Organism: Candidatus Obscuribacter sp.; assembly: GCA_016718315.1. Taxonomy (GTDB): domain Bacteria; phylum Cyanobacteriota; class Vampirovibrionia; order Obscuribacterales; family Obscuribacteraceae; genus Obscuribacter. Next base: position 358,500 of record JADKDV010000002.1, read on the forward strand.
CGTCGCGAGCCTGGCTGTAGCGGTGCAAAGACTGATAGAGACCAGCCAGTTCGAGCAGCCAGGAAGGCTTCTTTTGACCCTCTGCAGCAGGTTTTAGATAAGTTAGCGCTTGCTCCTCCTCGCCATAGGCCATCGCCACCATATAAAGTGCATGCTGCACTTCGCTATCGTTGGGATAGAGCTGAGCCAGCTGTTCAGATTGCAAGCGAGCCCGGCGCATTGATTGATTGGCAATCAGTGCGTCGACCAGGGCAAGCCTGGCTTCTTTGCTCTTTCCATCAATCGAAACAGCGTCTTCTGCCAGTTGTACAGCCAGATTAGAACTCAAGTTTTCGAGGTGCATGCGCGACAATGCAATGAGCGGCTCAAGCATGCGAGGACTAGATCGGCGTACCTTTTCGTACTGGATGATAGCCAGAGTGGACAAACCCATTTTTTGGTAGAGCCGAGCAGCAAGCAGTGCCACCCGGACATCCTGGGCATTACGAGCGATAAGACTCTCCACCTTTGGTCTGGCACTCATCAAAGCACCATCGTTAACGAGCGCTGTCAGTTGCGTTAGCTCCCTATCAAGCGCTAAAGATTGCGTTTGTACCTGGCTATTTGCAGCAGGTAAGCTAATGACTGGGACATTTGACTGGTTAGCGCCACTGACTATAGAACAGCTAAACAAATGCAGAACAGTCAGGGAGACAGGCAACCCAAAGGTCCCTAAAACCAGAGGTACGGTTTTAAATCTTGGACTGAAGCCATTAATCGAAAGGGGTTTGCGCATCACCAAACATGGTACCAGAAAGCAAAATAGAGGCAAGGAGATTTAGACAAGAAGAAGAGTGTTAGGATATTGCTATTGATTGGAATCTGACGAATGAACAAACCTGTCGAAAAGAAAACCTCTCAAAACCGTGGTCTAAACTGGTACTCAGTTGGGGTTTTGGGGATTTCGATAGTAGCTGTCAGTAGTATTATCAGCCTCTATGTAATAGCCGTTGCCAAAATCAATCTAAAAGACGTCGACACCGATCCTATCGATAGAGCAGCCACTGGGGCAGTGGCCGATTTGACAGCGATGACTCTATCGAGTGACACCTTTGGTGAACTTGGCCTGCTCAATCGTTTTGACCCTGCTGCCGATATCAACAGTCGTAGCTTTGACACAGTGGCGGCACTGCTGAGGGCGTCGGTTTTTATCGCTGACAAATATCAACTGCCAACTATGCAGGAGCAAGCGCGCAAAGACTTTGTCCAACTAGCCAACCTCAAAACCCAATTCAAAGACAAACTGACTCAAACAGTGACGAGCGGTAACGTATATAGAGCCGTGCGCAAGACCGTAGAGAGCGGTATCAAACCCACTCAAAAACTTACCTCCCTCTCCATTAAATTGGGTCTGTCCTCAAGCTTGCCGCTGGTCTCAGAGATTGGTCCGTTACCGGGCGAAGAGAGAGCAGCTTACGTACAAAACAATAAACTGATTACCATGCTGGCTGTGCCAATTGCGCCTGCTGTCGTAGCAAAAGACACTCAAGATTATTACTTTAGTCAGAGAGCAGGCCACGCCAGTCGCATCCAGTTAAAAGACTTTATTGCTGACGATGGACACACCTTGCCCTCAGCACTCCTAATAGAAGCAGAGATACTCTCACCTGATAAAAAAACCGGGCAAAATCAAACGATAAAGAGATCTGTTTGCATGCTTTTAGGTCCTTTTAATGGGCGCTTGGGTAGTACCTCTATCAATCCAGCCAGTACCTGCCTGGCCATTAGTTTTCCCCATGGCAAACTGGACCGCATCACCAGTCTCTACGACATTTTAAACAACAACACAGACAATCAATGGCTCAAAAGTGGTGACTGGCAAATTTGTCTAGGAGGCACCATACCTGGTAGCGGTCATATGGCTCCTACAGTCAGTCCAATAGTGCGTGAGATGCAGCCTAAAGACGTGCTCAGCTTGTTGTTTTATCATTTTATAGTGGGTCAAAAACAAGACATCTCGCCGACAAAATTAGAGCAATTGATGGGCGCCAAATTCCCCAAACAAAAAGCTCCAATCAAAGCCAACCAAAATAAAACCTTTGTCGAGCGCGAGTCTAACGGTGGCAGTGACGATGATATCGAAATCGAGCAAGCTGTAGACAATCAGGTCGGCAGTTGCCTAATTCAGGAGAGCGATGCGCGCAATTTTGCCTATCTCTACAAAGGCGGACCCCTGGAGCAAGGCACAAAAGCTTTAGGCTTAAGTTTCGGCGGCAATAACAGACTCTTTCCACCATCAGCTCTGCCTCTCATTATCGACAGATCCGGATCAGCACTTTTGCCCGGTCGCAAAAGCTTTGACAAAGAGCTGGCCCTTAACCTCTTAACCAGTCTCTACAATACCAATCTGGCAGCCACCGACACTTTAGCCACAGCCAGGATTATGCAAACCGGTGCTATCCGCGCTCTCAAAGAGTGCCGAGATAGGCTCTATTTGCAAAACTCTGACTTGAGCTATCTCAAAAGCAAACTAACCCATCTAAATGAGAGCACCGATAAAGCCGAATACAAAGAGGTGATGGACAAAATAGCCAGTGTCGAATCACGCATCAGCTACGAAACTCGTCAAGAAAAGCTCCTCGTCAATGTCATGTTTTTGGCCCAGCGTGCGCGCAACAATGCCTATCAGGCTGCGACAAAGTCTTTTATGTGTGGCGCGCAGCTAATTAAGGTGGCTGACTCCGGCATCAATAGACCAGACGGCGACCCCAATGCCTTTGTCCTTGGCAAGAGATTTATTTTTAAACCCCAGATTGAAGAGTTGAGCGAAACTGCTATCTACGAAAAGGCCCAGGAATTAATCGACTCACCAAATGCAGATCCAGGCTCACCCTGGCTCGCCCAGAAACTGACAATATTTGGTAGCAGCAAAACTATTTACCAAAAACCAGATACGCAAGTAATGGTGGATGGTCAAGCGCTCTCTGAGCTAAGAGCCCAAGAGCTCAACAACAGAGCCACACCAGCTGTCGTTGTGCTGGACTCAGCAGCCCTCAAAGAAAACAGCAAAGCTCCAGGCATCCTGGTTTTTGGTAAGTCACCCTTTAGCACTATCCCTATCAAAAACGGTCAGCTAGTGTATTACTGCCAGGATGCCCTGAGTACAGGGCAGTTACCAGTCCAGGTGCGCTGGTCGGTACTGGCACGAGACTGCACTACTCAGATTGGCAAAAATGCCAAGGATAGCGGCCAATCAAGCCGCATGGACAATAGTGCCAATCTATTAGATCCAGGCTGGTGCAAGCGCGCTGACAACTTTGACATCACCACTATGCCTGATACCACTTGCCCCACTCTCGCTGGCGAATGGCAACTACGAGCACCGCTTGTGCCGGCAGATAGCTCTATGCAAAAGGTCCTTAAAGGAGCAACGCTGACCAATCCGGAGAATGGTCAGCGCGTGCCTCAAGTACCGCCAGCAGGCGTAGACTTGATGTAAGCATTTAAGCTTCTTTGTTTTTGCTCTTTTTCTTTTTGCCGTTTGTTTCGTTTTCGCCTTCTACTTCAGAGGCAGCTTCAACATCACATTCGACAGCGTCTTCACAAGCAGCCTTCTCGTGCACAATGCCGAGATGGTCTTCGAGATTTTTAAGACGAGTGACAACTTCGTCGTACTGATCAGCTGAAACAAAACCAAATTCGCGAGCAGCATCTTTTACTTTCTTTTGAAGTTTGGTTGAGACTTTCTTCTCAATACCGCCAGTGCGCTTGGCAGCCTCATCGGAGAGACCCTTCAAAAATGATTGGGCCGACTCTGTTTTGATTTTGCCTTTTTCTTCCAGATCGTCGATTAGCTCTTGACCTACTTTAATGAGATCTTGCATTGCCTCTTTAAGAGCTTCTTTGACACGCTCTGCATTGCTAGAAGCGCCAACGCTGGTAAGAACAGCCTTTTTAAGATATTTACTACGTTCAGACATGTTTCTCTCCTGCAAAAATGTTGCGTTCCGTATAAACGGGCAAAAAAATAATTCCGGTAAACCTGCAAGCAATTGTATTGTCGACTGCTCTCTTTGTCTCTTTCTTGGCAAAGATATCAAGATAATGCTTAACAAAAATGCTCACAAGTCGCTTGGAAAGCCACGTCCTCAAGAGTGATTTGTCGGTAAAATAGTGGGCAGTTCAAATCCGAGGGGAGACACTCATATGAATCTGCGCGTACGGGCGTTGGCACTAATGGCGCTGACACTTACCATGCAAGCACTGGGCAGTCAGGTACTGGCTCAAGGTACCGGTCAGGTGGGCACACCGCTTAGACCCAAGCTGGTCGTTATGCTTGTGGCTGACAAGTTTCCTTTTAGTAGTTTGACGCGCTATCAAGACAAACTCTCTGGCGGTGGTCTCAAATATCTTTGCGACAACGGCGCTACTTTTGCCAATTGCAATTTTAGCCAGGCCAATACACAGAGCGCTTGCGGTGATGCCACTATTGCTACAGGAGCCACACCCTGGGCTAACGGCATCATTGGCGATCAGTGGTGGGACCGTCGCAAAAATCGCACGATGTCAGCAATCACTGACGATACAGCCCAGCTTACAGGCGCTAACGCTGCCGGCGGCAGCTCTAAGCTACTCAAAGGCACAACTATTGGCGACCAGATGAAGCTCTCTAGCAATGGTCGCAGCAAAGTCGTCTCGCTGGCAGTAAATGACAGTCAAGCTCTGCTATTAGGTGGTCGTCTGGCCAATTACGCTTTGTGGTTTGAGCCAAAAACAGGCAACTTTGTCACATCATCTCAATACGGTCGAGAGCTACCGACCTGGGTCAAAGCATTTAACGATACAAGACCTGGCGAAAGATACAGCGCCAAGCCCTGGAATAGACTTTTGCCTGAAACACAATATGGCATTTCCACACGCGATGACTATACCCATGAGCGTCCCTTGCCAGGTGATGGCAAAGCTTTTCCCCATGTCATAAGCAATCCAGTACCAGGCGAAGGCGCTTACACGACTTTGGCCATGACTCCAATGGCCAATCAAATGGTGCTTGACCTGGCTCGCGAAGCAGTAGAGAAAGAAGGTCTGGGCACACACTTTGATACCGACTATCTCTCGGTCGGTCTATCAGCTGGCAACAAATTGGTTTCTTACTTTGGTCCTAGTTCGCAAGAAGCGCAGGACATGGTCCTGCGCATGGATCAAGGCATTGCCGGCCTGCTCAATACACTTGATGCAAAAGTCGGACTGGCTAATTGCTTGATTGTGTTTACAGCGAATAGCGGTGCTCAACCTATACCTGAGTTTTTAAAAGAACGTGGTCTTGATGCTGGTCGCATCGATCCCAAAGCTTTCAAAACATTCT